>NZ_JALIGE010000073.1:0-300000 GCF_024764835.1 Scandinavium hiltneri
CATTGTTTCCCGGAGCAGTGTTTGCAACAAAGCATAATGGTGAGTGCTCCATTCTTGGTCGTTCAGAAGATAAATCAAGACGTGGATATTATGTTGTTAAATTTAAAGATAGCGGCATAGTTAAAGAAGTCTATGGTACGCATATTAAATCAGGTGCGGTTTCGGATTGTGTATTCCCGTCCTCAGAAGAGGAGCGCGTAACCTTACTGATGAAGCCCCGTTATTATGAGGTGGGATACATTGGAAATGGAAGGCATCCAACCATTCAGGATACCAAAACACATCAACGTACAAGGTCATTCATTCTCTGGCATAAAATGCTGGCGAGGTGTTATATGACAAGCAAAGGCAAGCAATACTTTAAAGGTTATAAAGGTGTGACCGTGTCAGGTTATCTGCGCTGAGGCTGGATATAAACTGAAAATGGCAGTTGTATATTCTTTTTTTATTTCCTGCGGTATAAAACTGTGCCCGCCTTTAATATAGTCCTTAACTATTTCTCTTTTTACCTCCATATGTATATCGCGAATATTTCCTTTTAAAAAGACAAGCCCAAAATCTATTGGGGCCACCTCGCCAGTTGCCTTTTTTATAAAGTTTGCCGGCTTCGGGTCTCCTATCATGAAATCTTTATGGTACAGGTTTTTCACCCCCATCATTGTTTCTAATTTATTAGGGATCGTTCCTTCTATAAATGGCATCCTTATCTGCAGATCCTTCATTTTGAGGGAAGCCCTGTTCATCTAAAGGCGCCCTAAAACCTAAATCGTGATCCCCCCATCAACACTGAGCGTGGTGCCCGTAATAAATCCTGCACCTGGAGAACACAAATAAATAACCGCACCTGCAATTTCTTCCGGATGCCCAGTACGTTTCATCGGTTGCAGGTTATTGAGAAAATCACGACCGCTTTCTTCTGCCCGCATCTCTTCGTTCATGGGCGTGTCGATCACGCCCGGACACACCGCATTGATCCGTACGCCCTGTGAAGCAAACTCAACGGCCGCAGATTTGGTCAGTCCGATAACGGCAAACTTGCTGGCGTTATATATTGCCGATCCCGGAAAGGCCCTGATACCCAGGAAGGAGGCGGTATTGACGATGCCACCGCCGCCACTTTTCATTATCGCAGGGATTTGGTGCTTCATACAAAGTGCAGTCCCACGCACATTGACTGTCAAAATGCGGTCAATGGCATCAGATGACGTTTCAGTAATGGGGGCTGGCGGGAGAAAAATTCCTGCGTTGTTGAAAGCAAAATGTAAGCCACCAAACACTTCAATCGTTCGCGTAACTGAGAAAGCAATCGCTTCCTCGTCAGAAATATCAGTCTGTATAAAGAGACCTTTGCCGCCCGCCTGTTCAATGAGATCGACTGTTTCTTTTCCCTCAGTCTCCCGTCGCCCCACCACGGCAACGTTGGCCCCTTCTTTGGCAAAGGCCAGAGCAGTTTCCCGACCAATACCAGAAGTCCCGCCGGTAATCAGTACCACTTTATCGGTGAAAGTTTTCATAATGTGTTTAATCCTTATTACGTCTGAAGGTTGTCGTGTGAGATTAAGCTTTCCGAATATGACGAGTCTTCTGAAAGCTGATTAACCCACTATAAGATGCTTTATTGGTTAAAATAAGCCATGCTATATCACATGTACTGATGGCTTATATTCATTAATAGGACAACCAATATGCGTACCAATGAGCTGGGAGAACTGACGGCATTTGTCGCAGTTGCCGAGGAGCGAAGTTTCCGACGAGCCGCTGCGCGACTTAATCTGACATCCTCAACTCTCAGCCATTCCCTAAGGTCACTGGAAGAACGACTCGGTGTCAGACTGCTTAATCGCACCACCCGTACCGTTTCACCTACCGCTGCGGGATTGGCATTACTGGAAAAAATTGCCCCTGCATTTTCGACCATTGCGGAAGCAGTCGAAGACGTAAATGCCTTTCGCCAACATCCCCACGGCAGGCTGCGGATCAATTCTTCACGCATTGCCTATCAGATGGTCTTAGAGCCAATGTTTCAGGATTTCTGTCGTAACTTTCCCGATATCACGCTGGAGATTTCGCTCAATGATAGTTTTGTCGATATTATTAAAGAGGGTTTTGATGTCGGTATCCGATTACGCTCTCATATTCCACAGGATATGAATGTGGTACGGATTACTCAGGATCTCACTGCCGCAGTGTATGGCTCGCCCGATTATTTTCATCGTTTTCCTCTGCCTCAGACGCCACAAGATTTACAACAACATTTGTGTATTGGCAGGCGTGAAATCGCCAGTGGTAATCTGTATAGATGGGAATTTTTCAAAGACGGCAAGCACGTTGCGATACCGGTACACGGCCCGCTGGTACTTGATACGGTCGATATGATGACTGATATTGCGCTACAAGGAATTGGCTTGGTGTATGCACCTGACTGCGAAAAAAATCGGCAACATGTGGCTGCTGGCCGCCTGATACGCGTCCTGGCTGACTGGTCGCCGACCGTCCCCGGCTTCTGTCTTTATTTTTCCGGTCACCGGCAAATGCCAGCCGCACTGAAAGCATTAATTTCAGCAATTCGCGTTGATAATGAATCCGTGAATTGAATAACGGAGTTCCCCACAAACGCGTTGTGGCTGAATTGATGTAGATTGTGGTTCAGGCTCGTTTGTTGCGCGGTCTGAACCACAATCTTATTCATGAGCTTTACCCTAACAATTTTTTCATCGCGTCCGCCAGCGACTCAGCCTGCGTTCCCACCACGACTTGCAGGCTTTGCTTGTTCAAACGAACCACGCCCGATGCCCCTAAAAGCTTACAGTCCGCCTCATTCACCACAGATGAGTCCTTCACCTGCAAACGTAATCGTGAAATACAGGCATCGATACTGGTCAGGTTGGCTGCGCCACCCAGTACGTCCAGATAACGCTGCGCCAGCTGCGGTAAATCATCGACTGCTGCGCTCTTCAATTCGCTCTTTTCGCTGGTGATAACGGTATCTTCCCGACCAGGTGTTTTAAGATCAAACATGCGGATGATGACGGTGAACAATACGAAATAGATTGCGAAGAAAATGACGCCCATGACCAGCAGCATCCAGACGTTGTGACTGGCCGCGGGCAGGTTATACATCAACAGATAATCCAGCGCGCTGGGCGAAAACGAGAAGCCAGCATGGATCCCTAATGTCGTCGCAATATACAGACTGATGCCGGTCAGTATCGCATGCACCAGATACAGCAACGGTGCCAGGAACATAAACAGGAACTCTACCGGCTCTGTCACTCCGGTCAGGAATGCCGTCAGGGCAACCGATAATAGCGCCCCACCGACCATCGTGCGACGTTCCTTTGGTGCTGCCAGGTACATTGCCAGCGCAGCGCCTGGTAACCCGAACATCGTGACCGGGAAGAAACCGGACATAAACATGCCCGCCGTGCCATCGCCAGCATAAAACCGGTTAATATCACCGTGGAAAATCGCCCCTGCGGCATTGGTGAATTCGCCAATCTGGAACCAGGCGATGGTGTTAATCACCTGATGCAGACCCAGTGGGATCAGCAAGCGGTTGATAAAGCCAAAAATACCCGCGCCTAAAGCCCCCTCACCCACGATCCATTCCCCTCCGGCGTGAATAGCATTTTGTACCGGTGGCCAGATATAACCGAACACCCCCGCCAGCAGGATACAAATGCAGCCGGTTACAATGGGAACAAAACGTTTTCCGCCGAAGAAACTGAGGAAATTAGGCAGCGTTATCCCGGACCAGCGGTTATAGGCCATCCCGCCAATCAGGCCCGTAATGATACCCGCCAGAACACCCATATTGATCTCCGGGTTGATAGTGGTCATCGCTTTCGTCAGGATGAAATAACCGATCGCCCCTGCTAACGCCGCCGACCCGGCATTATCCTTAGACCAACTGGAGGCCACGCCGATGGCAAAAATCAATGCCAGGTTGCCAAAAATCCCTCCCCCTGCCTCGGCAATAAAAGGCATGTTAAGCAGGTCTGGTTGGCCGAACCGCAATAATAGTGCTGCCACCGGAAGTACGGCGATCGGTAATTGTAGCGAGCGCCCGAGTCTTTGAAAAAAACCTAAGATATTCACATGTTCTCCTGATCCGTCATCAACGAATATTCTTTGTGAGTTAATAAATGAAGGTGTATTGTTTACAATCTTGTTGCTGATGGAGCCAATAATAAATAAAAGCATGTCACCCAGTGGTTAAATAGACTGGGCGATGTGATGCGATATATTATTTCAAATAATAAAGGGCGGGTCTTTTATATGCATTTTATCTGTCTGCGCGCACCTCAACCAAATTAGTATGTTGAGGGTTACCTTTGGCAAACGGCGTTGGATGCGCGGTGGATGTCAGAGTATTAATGCAGCCTCTGATATCAACCCCCTGCGTGTCTGGCGTGTACCAGGCCCCTTGTGGCAGCCCGACAACCCCTTTAATCACCCGAGTGGTCACATGCGCTGGCACACGTATTGTCCCTCTGGCATTAAAAATAAGGACCGTATCCCCGTCATTAATATTCCGTACCGCAGCATCTTGCGGATTAATCCAGAGTCGCTGTGGCTCTACTTCTTCTAATAACGGATTATTATCATGCACCGAGTGCGCACGTCTCTTGGTATGCCAGCCTAATAATTGCAGCGGATAAGTCTGGCGCAATGGATCTTCGGCACCTTCGTGGCAAGCTACATATTTTGGGATCGCCGGGCGAGAATGCGGGTCGCCCAGTGCATAAATGCGGTTAGAAAATATCTCTATTTTCCCTGATGGCGTATTAAACGGGGACTTATCCGGGTGTTGGCGCTGTTCCTGATAGGCAACGTAAGGGGTAACGGGCGGAAAACGATACCCACCTTCTTCAATAAATTCTGCCCACTCGGGAAGTTCTCTGTTTTGGGAACGTAATTGCTCATATAAAAAGCGCCGCCATGCTTCCATCGTCGGCTTGCCCTCAGCAAATTTTTCACCATGTCCCAGCAATCCGGCCAGTTCGTGGATCCAGTCCCATTCCGGACGGCTTTCAAACAGTGGCGCTCTGACTTTGTTATTAGATAAAATATAATCGCCATACAGCCACGAATGCGAAAAGTTATCCATTTCAAGGAATGACGGTGCGGGTAGAAGAATATCGGCACACCGGGCACTGGAGGTCATAAAGATGTCTGCACACAAGATGAATTCGCACCGGCTTTCATCGTTGAGGATCCGTAGCGAGTCATTGACGTCGGCATGCTGGTTGACCAATAAATTCCCGCCAATGTTGACCAGCATCTTAATACCGGTGGTTAACCGTTCAACACCGGTAATGCCATCTTTGGCGGACGTCATCTCTTCGCCATGTTCTACCGCGCGACTCCATAAAAAACACGGTATCTTACCGGGATACGGATTTTCACCTTTTGGAAAGTTGATCTCAGGATGTCGACCGGTTTCAAGCCCGCCTGCGGCCCCACCGCCCGCAACTCCGACGTTCCCTGTCAGGCAGGCCAGCAGCGCCAGGCTACGAACCGTCTGCTCTCCATTGCCGGTGCGCTGTATCCCCAGACCCGGCATTAAACACGCGGGTTTTGCGGTTGCGTATTCACGGGCCAGTCGTTTGATGGTTTCCCTGTCCACACCGCAGATTGCCGCTGCCCATTCCGGTGTTTTCGCGACCCCATCTTTATGCCCAAGCAAATAGCTGACATAGCTTTCATGCGGCGGAATATTGGCAGGCATGTGCTCTTCATCCATGCCAACACAGAATTTATCGATAAACGCTTTGTCATACAGACCCTCGGTCCAGATGACATACGCCATGCCATCCGCCAGCGCGGAGTCAGTGGAAGGTCGGATCCCAATCCACTCGTTGGCATAAGCCAGCGCCGTATCACTTTGGCGGGGATCGATGACGACAATGCGAACCCCTCGCTGTTTCAGTTGCGTCAGGGCGTAATTTCGTTCTGTTCCGAACAGCGTTTCCGCCGGATTATGCCCCCACAGCAGCAGGTATTGAGTGTTCAGCACATCTTCAATCGCACTGGATCCCCGGTTATCACCGTAAACGTACGGCATGATGTAATGGACACAGGCGGAACTGTAATTGTTGTAACGCCCCAGATGCCCGCCGTCTAAATTCATCAGACGCTGCATCATGCTGTCGCCACGCAATCCCCCCTCATTGCCGGAACTGGCCTGCGGATAACGGGACGCCGGACCATATTTATCGGTAATACGTCGCCACTCAGAGGCTATCAGACCTATCGCTTCATCCCAGGAAATTCGGCTGAAGCGCCCTTCTCCTCGCCGGCCAACCCGCTTCATTGGATAACGCAACCGCTGAGTATTTAAAAATGTATGACGATAGCCCCGCCCGCGCACGCAGGCCCGCAGCTGCGGGGTACGTCGTCCGCAGTCAGTGCCAATCTCAAGAATGCAGCCCTGTTGTTCATAAGCATTAATCACACAGCGGCCACCGCAATTATTCACTCCTGCGGTATGGATCATTTTTCTGGGGGGATTTTCAATTGCCGGCAGCAAAGGATGCTCAGGCGGAAGAAACGCGGCCGGAAAATCAATATCAATGTCAGATCCTGATAAGACAAACATTTCCATCAGGGTGATAAAGTCAATAATGGCAGGATGCAGATGTGCGGCTCTGGCGCTCGCGGCCATCGCCGTCAGGGTATCCAGTAAAAACTGCTGCGTGAAATCCTCTATCGCCCGAGATATCTCCCGCGCTCGGCCATCCTGTTGTTGCTGGTGATACCGCCTTGCGGCGTCAAGATAACCCAGGAAATGGAACTGGTTACCGATAAAATCCGCCGGATTACCATCAAGCTCTGGCGGCGTGTGTCCCCACAGATGATAAAAATGGATAACCGCAAGCGTGGTTTCATTCAGCAGGACCGGTTGTCCGCAGGCTGCTGAAGCCCATAAAGGCACCTGAACATTCCAGCGAGTGCCATAAAAGAGCGCTTCATAATCCTGCTGCAGTTCAGCGCTCTCGCTCGTCGCGACAATATTGTCGACCAGACATCGGGTCTCTGGCGTCCGTGGCCGGGCGTTAATCAGACTCTGTTGCCAGTCAGTGAAGGAAAGACAAAATGCTTCACAGAGAGAAAAACCCACCCAACGCGTTTGTTTGTTATCTGGCTGCATTTATTTTCTCCAGGAAAGTCCGTTTAGTGAGTTTGTCTTTAATTGACTGGCTTAAGATGCGCATCTGTGTCAGATCGCCTGACAGCACACCGCCGACGAGAGTGTCATTTTTAAAGAAATAACGTTCGACACAGTGCTGCGCAGAGAGAGGATTCACAAGGAACGCAGCACGTGATGCATGAGTCGATGTGAAGACTTGCTGCTCCACGTCGGGGCTTTTCCCGGTATCGCCTTCGGCATACAGGGCAATGGCACCATTCATTAATACGGCGGCGGGCACTGAATGATATCGCTCAGGGTCGCCTGCGGCATTGGCCCCCGCTACGCGGCCCTGTTCCATGGCTTCACTCCATACCGCGAGATTTGTACCTTGCCACTCGGCACAATCTCCGCAGGCGTAAAGCCCCGGGAAATTTGTCTGCATGTTGTCATCGACCACAATGCCTCGTCGCGTTTCGACACCGGCTTGTTGAGCCAGCGAGCTGTTGGGCTGTATGCCGCAGGTGACGATAACGAGATCTGCCCCTACGGTGCGCCCGTCATTGAGTTTCACGCCTGACACCCTGGAATCACCGCACAACGTATCAATTGTGATGCCGGTATGAACGGCAATATCTTTTGCCTCCAGTTGTGCGGCTAACTGGCGAGATGAGTCATCGTCCAGCACACGCCCCATCAGCATTGGAGCCGATTCCAGAACGGTTACATCGCACCCATATTTTTTCAGCTCCAGCGCGATTTCCAGCCCAATCACGCCCCCACCAATCAATACCGCTCTCCGGGGCTGTATAAGCCAGCGGCGCAGCGAGGAAATATCCTCCAGAGTGCGAATTGAAAACACACCGTCCAGTGCTACACCGGCTATTGGCGGGATATAACTCTGCGCGCCCAGCGCATAGATACATCGACTGTAGTCAATGACGCGTCCGTCATGCAGACAAACCTGTCGCGCGGCAGGTCGGAGAGCCTGAACCCCGGTTTCCAGCCACACCTCTATTTTGTGTTGTGCATACCAGCTCGCGTCCTGAATCTGAAACGGCTGCGGTTTGAACCCACGCAGTGGCGCTTTGCTGAGCATCGGACGGCTGTAAGGCAACGCATTTTCCGCACTGATGAGAATAATCTTCGCAGTTTGGTTTCGCTGGCGAATGGCTTCCGCCGCACTTAACGCCGCCACGCCCCCCCCTAAGACCAGAAAGGTTTCGTGGGTGTCATTACGGTAGCGTGTAGAGATCTGTACCTGTTTCGCCTGCTGCCGTTTGCCCGGCAGGATCCGTAATGCTGGCGTAGTGACGTCGTTATCTGGCAGGAACACCGGAGTTATTGCATCCTCGCCAATCTCCCCAAAATGAAGACAATGCGTGATGCAGGCCTGGACACAGGCTGGCTGTTGCCCGGCGCGGCGCAGATCGGCACAGGTATCGCATTTTTGTGAGATCCCCGTCGTCGGACTAAGGAAAGGTACACCGTAAGGACAGTTCCATATACAGGCCCCACAACCGATACATTTACCCGCGTGATGTTGCACGGTGCCATCCGCGGCCTTATACAGCGCGCCGGTCGGGCATCCATCAACACAGCCTGGCTGGGCGCAGTGGTTGCATGCCCCGGAGTATGTGTGGATCTGACCGTCCAGTTTGAACGCCTCAACCCGGCGGAAAAAATGGCCCGCAGGCAACGCATTTTTGTCTTTGCATGCTACCTGGCACGCTTTACACCCCGTGCAGTCGTCTGGCCTGAAGGTAAATCCGAGAGTTGTCATACCGTCTGATATATTTATCAATTATTGTTTGAGATATGCGCGAAGTTATCACTCGGAATGAATGAAGTGAATGCCAGATTGATAAATTTATCATTTATGAAATCGAAATAATTTTATATGTAATAGAATGGTAACTTATTGGTATCTGATATGTTACGAGTGAGGGTGTTTATTATCCATCGTATTCAGTCTGAATACAGAAATGACGGTGACAGTTAACGGGGCGCGTCTGTTATCTTTTCCACCTGAAAAACAAATAATAGAATATGGATATACATCATATAGATAGAGTTATTATCGATAAAAATATCTTGTTCATTCGCGCCATTTACGACCAGCGGCACTCTGGGTAATACCACCATATCGTCGACCATCGTACTGGCGGTGGTCTCCTCGTTCATCGTTATCAGGACCAGTCGCGCACCTTTGTTTCTGAAGCTGTCTTTCTCATACTCTTTAAGAATGGCTTCGGCGCCGGAGATGGAAAAAATAATAATAACATCGCCCTCAGTGACGATTTCATCCAGATAATTAAAACGCTCTTGCTCACTGATAACATGCGCAGAACGGGTGCCATAGAACAACATATGCTCTAAATAGCCAGCGACATAAAAGGATCCACCCAGCCCGACAATATATAAATTACTGGCCTGCTGGATAAGGTTTTTTATACGCCGGGCGGATTCATAATATTTTTCATCTCTGAGAAACTCTATGCGCTCTTTATAACCATCGATAATCTGGCTCATCGGGTTATTGGCCTTGAGCCCTGCATCTTGTTGTTTTTTCAGTTCACTGGAGAGTGCGAATTTAAATTCACTGTAGCCAGAATAACCGATTTTTTTGGCGATACGCTGTATCGAGGCGACGGAGACATCATAGTTTTCAGCCGCTTGAGAAATGGAGCTTTCGACAATGACCGATGGTTTTTTAATTATTTTCTTGGCCAGAATGCGTTCAGTTTTGGTTAGTTTATAGTAGGAAATTGATAATTCTTTTATTGCATCCATAATGCTTAACCCTGTTTTCAGCCCCCAACAGTGTCTTACTCTGAGCCCTGACAAGGGCGCCCGTTACCGAGGCGATTAACGACGCGTGAAACAAAGGCATAACGTAACAGTTCCAGGAAAAGAATTCAGCAGCGAATTTACTGCGCCGGGAACGGCCCGAGTTTAAGCGGTTGCCTGAAAGGCAGCCCTTCAAACAATCATAAAAATTGATAGATCAGTAAAATATCGCTATTGGATTTTATCACTATTATGGACGACACTTTGACCCACATTCCTTCCGGAGAATCACCATGCAACGCAATTCCGCTACTGTTCATTCCGAAGGCGCTGACATCGCTTATGACGTTGAAGGCCAGGGGCCGTTATTGCTGCTGGTTGTCGGGGGCAATGGTGACAGCCGCCGTTTCACTGCCTTATCCGCACAGCTTTCTGACCGCTATACCGTGGTGCGTTACGACCGTCGTGCTAATTTCCGCAGCACTGGCGACACCCTGGCCGAACTGGATATGGCGCAACAGGGTCGTGATGCGGCAGCTGTCATTCGTGCGATGGGCACGGAACAAGCGTTTGTATTCGGCAACAGCGCGGGTGCTAATATTGCACTGAAACTGACGCAAGATCACCCGCAACTGGTACGCGGCCTGGTCGACCATGAACCGCCGATTACTGATTTTTTGCCGGAGCCGGAAGCCACATCCTGGCGCGATTTTTTCAACCGCGTGTACAACACTTATAAAGCCGACGGCGGTGCCGAGGCGATGAAGTTGTTCGGTTCGTCATTCGTCGGTCTCGACTTGCACGCCAACGCTCCGGGTGACCAGGGCAGTGCATTTGATCGCTTCCTTTCACACGAATTCAACGTCATCAATCGTTTTGTCCCTGACCTGGCTGTGCTTCGTAACGGCGCGGTACCGATGGTTACCGCCCGGGGCCGTGCCAGCGGTGATGCGTTTTATGCTCTGACTGCCCGGGAGCTGGCCCGAAAATTACCCTGCCCGTGTATTGAAGTCAGCGGTCATCACCTGAGCTATGCCACTGACCCGGCGCAGTTCGCCAATGAATTGCATCAAATCCTGATTTCACTGAGGAAATAAACATAATGAAAATCATCAGTATTGAAGAACACGTTTCCGATCCTGCGTTGTCCCAGGCTTGTCATAAAGCGCAAAGCATTGAAGCTCCCTACTTTGGAGACTGGGCTCGCCAGTCCAAAGATGCCCCGGACACCCGTCTGGCTGGCGCCGCAACCGCCATGCGACTGGCCCAGGAGTGCGGAGAAGATCGGATAGCGGACATGGATGCCAACGGCATCGACATGCAAATCCTGTCCTACAGTAACTCGCCACAGCTGCTGGCCCCGGCAGAAGCCATCCCGTTAACCCGTGATGCCAACGATAAACTTGCCGTGATGGTCAACGCACACCCAACCCGCTTTGGCGCCTTTGCCACTCTGCCCTGGTCCGATCCACAGGCTGCGGCCGATGAGCTAAAACGCTGCGTTGAGACGCTGGGTTTCAAGGGGGCGTTACTCACTGGCCGTCCTGGCGACACTTTCCTCGACGACCCGCGCTATGCGCCAGTGCTGGCTGCCGCGGCTGATTTAAATGTGCCGCTTTATCTCCATCCGGGCGTGCCGCTGCCAGTGGTGCAACAAGCTTACTATTCTGGATTTGACCCGGACGTCAGCGCGCGATTCTCACTGTTCGGCTGGGGCTGGCATTGTGAACCTGGCGTGCAGCTGGTGCGTATGATGTTGGCAGGTGTCTTTGAACGTTACCCTGCGCTGCAGGTGATTTCAGGACACTGGGGTGAAATGGTGCCATTTTTCCTGGCGCGTCTGGATGAAATGATCCCGCCATCTATCAGCGGCTTGCCTCGCACTTTGGCCGAAACGTTTAAACAGCAGGTCTACGTCACGCCAAGCGGCATGTTCGACCTGCCGCATTTCCAGTTTATCCATCAGGTTGTTGGGGCCGATCGCATTATGTATGCGGTGGATTACCCGTACCTGAATAATCAGGGGGCGCGGGCATTCCTGGAAAATGCGCCAATTTCTCTGAGCGATAAGGAAAAAATCGCCCACGGCAACGCCGAGAAGTTGTTCAACCTGTAAACAGGCCGTGTTTTCGGGTGTGGTTGAGGTAGGCAAGCACGGCGGCGCTGGGTTCGTCTTTACGACTGACCAGCATCAGATTCGCTGACAGCGATTTCGAATCAAGCACCCGATACACCACGCCCGGGATCGCCACCTGCGCTAACGGCGCAGGGACCAGCGCGATCCCCAGTCCCGCCCCGGCCATGGCAAGCACGCTCAGTGAGCTGGAAATCCGCAGGGCGATATTCAACGAATCGCCAAGCAGCTTTTGCAGTTGTATATCCAGCTGTGAATCCGCGTCATTGATGGAATACATGATCAACGGTTCATTGGCCAGCATCTCGACGGTCAGGATCTCTTTCTCGGCAAGAGGATGTTCACCGGACATGACCACGACTCGCCCCCATTCACCTACCGATTCATAAACCAGGGCTGAGTCATGATCCGGATAGTAGTCAGGCATATAGCCCACATCGAGCGTGCCGTTCTGGATAGCCTCATTTTGCAGTTGTGGGGCCAGTTCCTGACAAATTATCTCGGCATCCGGATACGCCTGATGAAAAGAGCGCACATCCTGCATCAGCCTGCCGCTGAATACGGCATTACCGGCAAACCCGACGCGTACCCTGCCCGTTTCACCGCGAATGGAACGCTCCACAGCAAGGCGAGTATGTTCCATATGCTCCAGCGTGCGTATGGCTTCCGCCTGCAACAGCTTACCGGCATCGGTCAGTTCGACCCGACGACTGGTACGAATCAGCAACGGGCCGCCCAGTTCGGCTTCAAGGGCTTTTATCTGCATACTCAATGCGGGCTGAACAATATTGAGCCGTTCGGCCGCCCGGCCAAAATGCTG
This sequence comes from Scandinavium hiltneri, assembly GCF_024764835.1. Taxonomy (GTDB): domain Bacteria; phylum Pseudomonadota; class Gammaproteobacteria; order Enterobacterales; family Enterobacteriaceae; genus Scandinavium; species Scandinavium hiltneri. Next base: position 12,877 of record NZ_JALIGE010000073.1, read on the forward strand.
TTCTTCAGCAACGGCCAGAAAATATTTCAGGTGTCGTAAATCCATGTTCACCCCATAAATCAATAAAATTGATAGATCAGTTATCTCTATATATTTTAGTTTAACTGCTTTCGGGGCCAAACTGAATCTAGTCAAACGCGCATTGTCCGTGCTGCCAGGTTCAGCCTAAAGGTGAAAATACAGAGAAGCGCTACCGCCGATTGGCGACCCTTTCCCGATGGTTAACAGCTGGCGATTTTAGCGAGTAAACGTCAGCTCCGGCACTAAAGCATCGTCGTCCTGCATGCATTTCTTCCAGGCACTGCCCTCTGAACCGTTGTCCAGAATAGTTGAGGTTCGGTACTCAACAGCGCGACGCTGTTCTTTACCCGTGGCATCTTGGGTCACGTAGTTTGCCGTCGTCCAGCGCATGCGAGTCGGTGCGCCATTGGCGACCAGCGCGATGGTTTTCTCTTTGACCTCTTCTGCGCAGCCGTGAGCTGCCGCCAGCACGCGTTGATATTGTGCTTCCTCTGACGTCGTAGATTTGGAGGAGGAACAACCGGACACCATGAACCCTGCAATCGCGAAGGCGCAGACCATTTTTATCATTATTAATGCCTCAATTATTGCTGACGGGTTTTTCAGGTTTTTTCTGTGGGACAGGCACTGCTTTTTCCAGTGTAGTCTTACTTTTAGATTGCTCCACCGCTTTCTGTTTGCGGGCCAGTTCATCAATAACCAATCGATATGCAATGTAGTATTTATAAATATTGCTGACGTAGGTGACGGTTTCAGCGCCAATTTTTTCGGCGGCCAGATTCTCAACGTTACCAAACCAGACATTAGGGTCGAAGCCGCGCTTTTGAGTTTCTGTGCGTAAGCGTGCGATTCGGGCGGGACCGGCGTTATACGAGGCAAACGAGAACAGCACTTTATCAAGCGGGGTCATTGGCTCATTGCCGTAATACTGGTCGATCATCCAGCGCATATATTTGACCCCGGCGTTAATGTTGGGGTCCAGATTGCGAATATCGCCGACGTTCAGTTCTTTCCCGGTTTTCGGCATCACCTGCATCACACCAATCGCCCCGACCGGGCTGCGTACCTTCTGATTCAGCCGGGATTCCTGATACCCTTGGGCAATCATCAGCAACCAGTCCACGTTGTAGCGTTCACCGTATTTTCTGAAGATATCTATCAAGGTTAGAAACTTCCGCCGTTCCGCTTCGGAGGTCGCACTTTTCACGTATTTAGCGTTCTTTAAGTATCGTATTAACAGTATATTTCCGAATGTGCTCCCCACTTTATTTTCACGCACAAAGCCATTTAATACAGCCAGCAGTTGGGGATTACTCTTACGCACGCCCCAGGCAATATTAGCGTGATCGCGAAGGACGATATTTTCATGTACCTCAATGTTGGGGAATACCTGTTTCCAGAAAAGTGCTTTATGCCTGTCGACCACAATCAGCGGGATCAACCCGGCATTGAGCATTTCAATCAGGTCTTCATCCTCAAGGGCTTCAGGTGCGGGTTGTAGCGTGACCGGGGGTAAGGATTGTTTTGCGAAGTGTGCATTCAGCGTCTTAAGGCTTTCGTAATAACTGGATGAATAACGGACAAAAACGGTTTTGCCTGACAGCTGTTCAAGGTTTTCTACCTTAGGTGAATCCGGCCCGGACAGCAGCAGTTCTTGCACATTGGCATAAACCGGATCGGTGAAGGAGGCAAGCTTCATGCGATCGGGGGTGATGGTCAGATTTGCGGCGACGATATCCCCTTTCCCCTCGTTCAGGGCGCTAAAGAGCTGCTCGCGGGTCACCGGCACAAAGATAATGCGCACCTTCAGGTGGCGATGTTTGAGCTGTTTATCCTTCATCAACTTGTTGTTCAGGTCGCGCTCGAACGCCATAAATGCATCGTGGGTCACGCCGCGTTGGGTGCCTTTGTCGATGAAGTAGAAGGTTTTGCTGTAGGTTGTCAGCACGCGGATCACCCGACGATCGTACATGCCCTGCAAATCACCGACCCAGGGCTGCTGTATGTCTTCCATGCTGACACTCAGGGCTTTATCGTGGCCATCTTTTACCGGCGTCGCAAACGCAGCGGTAACGAACAATAAAGCGGCAAGGCCAATCAAATTGGCGGCAGTGAAGGGATATGAAAATGATGCATTCATGGAGCGGCACTCCGCGCGGTGCATCACTCTATTTTAGTCAATTTCCCGACGACAGGCGTAAGAATAAAGGGTGAACATCCCGCGCACTGCCATCCGTGGCGAGGGTATTCAGTCGCTTGCGCCCTACTCTTTAACCAGCACTGGCGTGGTTTGCCACAGCGTCGGGAAGTCAGCTTTCAACTGCTGGACTTTTGGAATGTCGTTAATCGCGATGTAGGGATAATCAGGATTGTCGTTGAGAAAGTTTTGGTGATATTTCTCCGCCGGATAGAATTGCACTTTATCTTCGACAGTAGTCACCACCGGGTCACTGAACGTGTGCGCGGCGTTCAGTTGGGCGATGTACGCCTTCGCCACTTTTTCCTGACTGGCGCTCTGCACAAACAACGCGCTGCGGTACTGCGTGCCGTAATCCGGCCCCTGTTTGTTGAGTTCAGTTGGGTCATGCGCCACTGAGAAGAAAACCTGTAATAGCTGTCCGTAAGTGATTTTTTGCGGATCGAAGGTCACGCGGACCGACTCCGCATGGCCGGTCATTCCGCTGCTGACCGTCGGGTAATTTGCGGTTCTGGCCTTGCCGCCCGCATACCCGGAAACCGCGCTGGTCACGCCTTTGATATGCTGGAAAACGCCCTGCACGCCCCAAAAACAGCCGCCCGCAAAAATGGCCGTTTCAAGTCCCTGACCTGAGGGCGCTTCATCCTGAGCAGGTGGCGGTACGTTTAAGGATTGAGCCCAACTTGTGCCTGACAAAAACAGCGTGGCGGTCATGGCTGCGGCGATCCGGAGACATGTAAATTTACTCATCATCTTTCCCCTTTTAGTCAAACGAGTTGAAGCCTCAGCAAGGACAACGTGGAGGTGATGTCCTGACTGTAGCGGGGAATGGGTTACGGGATCCTCGCGGAATATTCACATTTTTGTGATAACTGCGGGAAGCGCCCTCCGCGAAGGAGAGCGCTGGAAGGTGTTATAGATTCCCTACGCCGCCATCAACCAGTAAATCGGTCCCAACGATATACGCAGATTCATCGGAGGCCAGAAATACCGCGGCTTTTGCCAGTTCAGACGAGGTGCCTAAACGCCCAATCGGCACCAGTTGACGGATATCCTCGCGCAGTTTTTCCTCAGCCACGCCGTTGCCCAGTTTACCCAGTGCCGGAGTTTCTGTTGGGCCAGGGCTTAAGCCGTTGACGCGGATCCCACGCGGATGAAGCTCACCCGACAACGTGCGTGCCAGTGACAGAATCGCCGCTTTACTGGCGGCGTAAACGCTGCTCTGCGGTAAGCCAATCCGGGCGCTCACTGACCCGCAGACAATCACCGATGACGGATTCGCCAGCATCGGTAACAGCGCCTGGATGAGGAAGAACGGCCCTTTGAGATTGGTGCTCATCAGACGGTCATATGTGTGTTCATCCCACGCCTCAAGCGACTGATGCGTGACATCACCGGCGTTAGCGAAAAGGATATCCAGCCGTGGCCACTGTTCGCGTAATGCACCGGCCAACTGTTGTTGTTGGCCTAAATCGCCCGCATCGCTTTTGAGAATCAGTACATTTTCACCGAGCAGCTCCCTCGCGGCCAGTAGGCCTGATTCGCTGCGTCCGGTTATCGCCACCGTCGCACCTTCCTCCAGGAACTGGCGAGCTGTTTCCAGCCCAATCCCGCTGGTGCCGCCGGTAATTAATGCGTATTTGCCGTTAAGTCTGCCCATTATGTCACCTCATATTTAGCTGGTGACGCTATTATTTGCGCTATAGTATCTTTTAGATAGTAGGCACCTTTTGGATACTAAGGCACGCCATGGAATGCATTGACGAACGACGGGAGTCCGCATGACAAAAAATATTTACCTGGTGCCAACCGCAGGGTCGGATTGTCCGATGGTTGGTTTTGTAAACCTGATTGCCGGAAAATGGGCGATCCCTATCCTCTATCGGCTGATCCTGATTGATGAGCCGGTCCGATTCAGCGAATTACAGCGCGCGGTCGACCCTATCACCCAAAAAGAGCTCACGCGCCAGCTGCGCCAGTTTGAAGCGCGCGGGTTGTTGACCAGAGAGGTATTTGCCGAAGTGCCGCCGCGTGTGGAATATCAGATTACCGCACTCGGGAAATCACTGCGCCCGACGCTGGATTCATTGGCAGAATGGATGCGGGAGAATGCCGCCGCGATGAGGTGAAGATTAGCCCGGCAGCAGAGCACCACCGGGCGAAACATGCGAAAATTACAGTGCAGATTTAAGACGTTTAACGGCTTCGTACAGTTGCTCTTCGGTGGCGGTCGCGTAAGAGAAACGCAGCGTTTTCTTATCCGCATTATCGCTAAAGAAGAATTCGCCCGGCACGTAAACCACGCCTTTTTCCAGCGTCTGCTTCAGCCATTTTGTGGTGTCGAAGTCATACCGGAACTGCGCCCACAGGAACATACCGCCCTGCGGCTGATTAAAGGTGATGTGATCGCCGAGTTCCTCTTTCAGGAAGCGCGACAGCGCCAGGCATTTTTGCTTATAGGCATCACGGATCAGCGCGATTTGCGGGTCAAGGCGATTCAGGGTCAGATACGCCGCCACCAGGGATTGGGTAAATGAGTTGGCATGAAGATCGGTCGCCTGCTTCACAATCGCCACTTTCTGCTTCATCCATTCCGGCAGAATAATCCAGCCTACACGCAGGCCCGGTGCCAGAATTTTCGAGAACGTCGACGTGTAGACCACGCTGTCATGGTCGCCCAGTTCGGCGGCGGTCTGGATCAGGGTTTTCTGACGTTCTTCGGTAAAGCTGATGGCGCCATACGGGTCGTCTTCGATGATCACAAAGTCGTGTTTAATCGCCAGTTTGACCAGTTTTTCACGACGTTCGGCGCTCAGCGTAGTCCCACTCGGGTTACCGAAGGTCGGCACAATGTAGACCGCTTTGATGCGCGTCGTGTGCAGCAGCGTTTCGAGCTCATCGACGAGCATCCCGTCCGCGTCGCTGCCGACCGACTGCACGGTGGCGTTGGTCAGGCTGAGAATTTGCAGGGTCGCCAGATACGTTGGTCGCTCCACAACAAACACATCGCCCGGATTAGCAAGCGAACGGATCAGCAAATCCAGCGCCTGCTGAGAACCCGAAGTGACCAGCAGACGATCAGCCGTGGTGTCAATTCCACGAGATTTACACAGCCCGACCAAATGATCGCGTAATTCGACGGTCCCTTCTGTTAAACCGTACTGGAACGCCTCACCGAAGTTCTCTTCGACGACGAGCTGCGTGGCCTGAATAAGCCCTTCTTTATCGAATAATTCTCCCGACGGGATGCCGCCAGCCAGTGAAATAACGCCTGGCATTTTACTGTGTTTTAACAGTTCACGAATGGCGGAAGGTTGAAGCTGTTGGATGCGGTCTGCGAGGTGATTGCTCTTGCTCATGTTTTTTCTCTCGTTTTTATTCACCTAAAATATACATAGCACCCAAACGAATAAGCAATGCCTTTAGCAGCCAAAAGCAAAAAACCACGCCAGGCGTGGTTTTTATGCGCAACAGACTCAGTTCAGTGCAATACGCACCACGCTATCCGGGCCTTTGGTGGTGTTGTCTTCATTAAATTCCTGCTTGACCGTTACATACAGCGACTGTCCATCCGGCGAGATAAGCAGGCTATTTGGATGACTGTCAAAAGACCAACGGTGTTTCACGGCATAAGTGGTGGCGTCCAGCTGCAGTACTTTCTTCGATTCACGCTGGCTGATATAAATTTCGTTGCGCTTATCATTAAATTTAATCCCTAACGCATCACCTTCAATGCGTTTAAGCACCTTGCCAGTCCGTTCATCAATGACCAGCGTCACTTTGGCTTTGGAATCGTCAGTCACGAACAGCCGACCGGTTTTGGCGTCTTCCGCCATGTTCAGGAATAAATACGTTTTTCCGTCGCCTGGCGTCCAGCGCTGTTCTATTTTGTAGGTTTCCGGATTGATCGTGAGAATTTCCCCGCCCCCGTTGGCTGCATAGATACGCTGAGTGACCGGGGAATAGATAATGCCAGTGACCCATTTGCCGGCATTTTCAATCCGATGTTTTAGCGTCATGGTGTTTGCGTCGACGACCGAAATAAAACCTGGGTCCGCGACACCGCCGATAAACAGCATGCCGTTGTGCCAGAAGATTTCTCGCGCCCCCACCGGGTCGCCGTCTTTGTCTTTGCCTTCAAACATCAGTCGTTGCAGCACTTTTCCGCTTGCGGCATCCACTTTCGATACCCCACCGTCCAGCGTGTTGGTGGTGTAAAACAGCGTCCCACCAGGATCCATCGTCATGCCGAAGTTTTTGTAATCGGTAAAGGTCTCACCGGTTTTTTTCAGCGTAGCCGGATCAAGACGATATAACGCCCCGCCGTTTACATCTTTAAAACCCTGTGCGCTGGCGACGTACAGGGCCTTTGTTTCTGGCAAATACACCATTTCATACAGTCCATCGCCTACCACCTTTTCCGACACGCCAGTCACCGCAGTTTGCGCCTGAACGTTAAAGGTCGACAGGCTGAAAGCCGCGGTCATCGCAAGGGCGATTGTTGTTTTGTACTGCGCGAAGGGAAATTGCATCTGAAACTCCGTAATAGGAAAGAACCCTGCCCAAAATGGGAAAATCGGTGTGGCTTTTATATTAATGAGAATCATAAGCATTTGCGTTATTTCTGTAAACCCATTGAAAAACAGGGTTATCAGTCGGTTGCTGATTCACAAATTGTTACACATAGAGTTAAACTCTTGCGCGACGACGCAAAAGCAAATAATTATTATTACCATTCTTATTAAGTCGTTCTCCGCTTTTCACGTACCGGGCCATGAGAGAGCCAGGACATCCACAGAAACGACAACGCTTCACATAACAATAATTCTGACAGGAACCTTTATGTTTTTTATCTGCAAGGAAGCCAGCGGCGGCCCCCGCACGTCTGGCAAAAAGTTAATGACCGTTTCACTGCTTGCGTCAGCTATCCATGCCCTGCTCTATTCACCTCAGGCGCTTTCTGCCAGTCCTGAGAGCGAACAAACGATGATCGTCGAAGGCAGCAGCGGTACGGACAGCGACGAAACGCATGATTACAACGTGAAATCGACTCATGCGGGCACCAAAATGCAGCTTGCGCCGCGTGATTTACCCCAGTCTTTCAGCGTGATCACCGAGCAGCGCATGAAGGATCAGGATCTGGAAAATGTCGGTGATGTACTGACGAACACCACCGGTATTTCAGCGCAGGTGGTAGACAGCGAGCGCTCGACCTACTTCTCACGCGGATTTGAAATCAGTAATTACACCTATGATGATATCCCCACCTCCGTTAGCGACGTGTGGAACTACGGCGATGCGGCATCTGATACGGCGATTTATGACAGAATAGAAGTGGTTCGCGGTGCCACGGGCTTGATGACCGGCGCAGGAAGCCCGGCGGCGTCGGTGAATATGGTACGCAAACATGCCGACAGCAAAACATTTACCGGCAATCTGAGCGCCAGCTACGGCAGCTGGAACGATCAGCGCTACGTGGCCGATCTCTCTGCCCCGCTCAATCAGGAAGGTTCTGTGCGTGCCCGTGTGATTGCCGGTTATCAGGACCAGGACGGCTGGCTCGACAGGTACCATAAGACCAAAAAATTCTTATACGGCGTTATTGATGCCGACGTAACCGACAGCACCCTGCTCTCATTGGGTTATGACTATCAGGAAAGCAACACTGATAACCCGACCTGGGGTGGTCTGCCAACGTGGTACAGCAACGGCAAGCGTACCGATTACGATCGCAGCCTGAACAGTGCCGCCGACTGGACGCGATATAACCTGAATTCGCGCAAAGTCTTTGCCAATCTGACTCACACCTTCGACAACGGCTGGATCTTCCGCGTGAACGGCACGCACGCGGAGCAAACGTTTAACGACAAGCTGCTTTATGTGATGGGCAATCCGGACGAAACCACCGGCGAAGGGACCACCGGTTTTGGCAGTAAAGACCGCGGCGAACGTCATCTGGACTCCATCGACACCTACGCCAGTGGCCCGTTTGAACTGCTGGGTCGTCAGCATCAGCTGGTGGCCGGCGTGAGTTACAGCCGTCAGCATAATTCAACTTTTAGCGCCGATGGCCCGTTGGATAGCGAACAAATGGGTATCTTCAACAATGGCTGGACTGGCAATGTGGTCGATCCGCAATGGGGTGACTGGTATCAGAACGCCGATGACATCGTAAGACAGAAATCGGCTTACACCGCAGCCCGCCTGTCTCTTGCCGATCCGCTGTCGCTGATCCTGGGGGCGCGCTACACCCAGTGGAGCACCATCGGCAGCAGCGGTGACATGAGCAAAAACAACATTACGCCATACGGCGGTTTGGTGTATGACATCGATGACGCCTGGTCAGCGTATGCCAGTTACACCTCTATCTTCCAGCCGCAAACCAAACGCGACTCAAGCGGCCAGTATCTTTCACCGATTACCGGGAAAAACTACGAAACGGGGCTCAAATCCGACTGGTTCAACGGCAGACTGACGGCTACTTTCGCGATTTTCCGCATCGAACAAGAAAACGTCGGGCAGGAAGTGGAAGGTGAATTTGTGAATGGCAGCAGTGAGCAGGCCTATCGTCCGGCGAAAGGCGCCGTCAGCAAAGGTGCGGAATTTGAATTAAACGGTGCCCTGACGGATAACTTGCAGATGACATTCGGCGCGACGCGTTATGTGGCGCGGGATTCTGAAGGCCGGTTTAACAGTAATATGCCGCAGACCACCTTCAAGCTGTTCACCCGTTATCAGGTGCCCACGCTTGCAGACCTGACCATCGGCGGTGGGATGACCTGGCAGAATAAAACCTTCCAGGATGCAGTCGGGCCAGACGGCGAAACGCAGCGTGTTTATCAGGGAAGCTTCCCGCTGGCGAGCCTGTTTGCCCGATATCAGGTCAGCAAACAGGTCGCCGTCCAGGCTAATGTTAACAACCTCTTTGACCGCAGCTATTACAGCTGGCTTGGCGACTCGGCGGTGTACGGCGAACCGCGGAATGTCTCCGTCAGCGTAGGCTATACCTTCTGATGTTCTCGCCCTGGCGCTCGCCGGGGCTTCTTTTTGCAGTCTTAAGCCGCTCTCGCCTGTTCCGTCCTACTCCTTTCCGTCGCTGTCGTTGACAAGTTATCGGCGATCGCGCAGACTAAATGTGTACTCGGTACATTTTTATATTCAGTACACTACTTTCCCTATCAGAGAATCACTATGAATAAATCCCTGATTGTTATCTTCACAACAATCTGTCTCGATGCGGTGGGCATTGGTCTTATCTTCCCTATTCTTCCACGTCTGCTGGAAGACGTGGCGCACACCACCCACATCGCACCGTATATTGGCATCATGACGGCGCTGTATGCCGCGATGCAGTTTGTTTTCGCTCCAATGCTGGGCGCGTTAAGCGATAACATTGGTCGTCGACCGGTGCTGCTCATCTCCCTTGCCGGCGCGGCTATCAACTATATCGTGATGGCGTTCGCGCCTCATCTTTGGATGCTGTTTGTTGGCCGTGCGATTGCCGGGCTGACCAGCGCCAACATTTCCGTCGCCACCGCCTACATCACCGATATTTCAAAACCTGAACAGCGCGCGCGTCGTTTTGGCCTGTTCAACGCCATGTTTGGCATCGGCTTTATTATTGGCCCAGTGTTAGGCGGCGTGCTGGGCGATACCTGGATTCGCCTGCCGTTTCTGGTGGCCGCAGTGCTTAACACCTGTAACCTGCTGATGGCGCTGTTTGTATTGCCAGAATCGCGAGTTCCGGCGCATCGTTCACTGAAACTTTCCGCGCTTAATCCTCTCCAACCGCTGCGTTGGGTCTTCTCAATGAAAAAGCTGATGCCGCTGGTGCTGGTCTTCTTCATTCTTAGCGCCACCGGTGAAGTATACGGTACCTGTTGGGCGCTGTGGGGCTCGGACACTTTCGCCTGGAACGGCATGTGGATTGGCCTGTCGCTAGGCGCGTTTGGCGTGTGTCAGACGCTGGTTCAGGCGTTTTTACCCGGCCCTGCGACCCGTCTTTTTGGTGAACGGGGTGCGGTTCTGGTGGGGGTCGCCTGCTCCTGTTGTGCGCTGGTGATCCTGGCCTTTACCCGTGAAGGCTGGGTGGTGTTCGCGATAATGCCGCTGTTTGCGCTGGGCGGGATTGGTGCTCCGGCGTTACAGGCGCTAGCCACCCGGCAGGTCGATGCGGATCGTCAGGGTCAGTTCCAGGGCGTGCTGGGGTCAGCCATCAGCCTGGCGTCGATTATCGCCCCGCTCGGCTTTTCGTCATTCTATTTTGTCGTACAGCAAAGCTGGCCAGGTGCCATCTGGCTATCAGTGGTTGTGGTGTACGCGATCGCGGTGCCGTTAATTATTCTGGGCACGCGTAAAAACGTTGCCGCTGAATCCACTGATGCTGCGTAATTAAAGGAGAAACCATGTCTGAAGTTACCGACCGTCGTGCCAGAAAGCGTCTGGAAACGCGCCGCAATATCTCTTACGCCGCGACCGGACTGTTTGCAGAAAAAGGGTTTGATAACGTCACCATTGATGAAATCGCATCGGCGGCAGACGTCGGAAGAATGACGGTGTTTAACCATTTCCCCCGCAAAGAAGATATGTTTTTCGACCGAGACGATGAGATTCGCCAAACGGTGGCCGACGCGCTGCGTCAGCGCAAGGACGCTGAATCCCCCATTGAATCATTGCGCCTGTTGGCTCATCGACTGATTGCTGAAGATCGCCCTTTCTTGCAGTTTTCCGACGCCAGCCAGGGGTTCATTGCAATCATTAAAGGCAGTGACACGCTAAAAGCGCGGGCCAGAGCGATTCGGGATGAAGTAGCAAACGGCGTGGCCGCCGAGCTTGCGCACTGTGCGGGACGTGAAGATGTAGATGCAGATGCGCGGCTTGCGGCTGCGCTACAGCTGGCCTGCTGGAGTACGGCGCTCATCAGCGCCCATGAGGAATTTGCGCAATCTCTCGACGCTACCCGGGCCGCCGCGACCTTTCTGAAACTGGTTGATAAAGGTGCCGCCGGGCTCAAAGCGGCATTAGCCGGAACGCCTTACGTCTGATTAGCCTTCCGAACCCGCCGAGGCGCGTTTATCAAAGCGCTCGGCAAGGTTCGCCAGCGTGATATCCGCAAACTTCGCCAACAGCTTTTGTTCCGCTTCTGCCAGCACGCTTCCGAGCTCTTCATTTACGGCGGCTTCGACCGCGCAATTCGGATGCTCATCCCCGCTGCCAATGGCAAAAAGCTGCTTTACCCCGACCCCCTGATATATATCCAGTAGTGTTATTTCATTGAGGTCTTTCGCAATACGCCAACCGCCGTGATGCCCCTTCTCGGACGCCACAAAACCGGCATCCCGCAGCCCTGCCAGCGTGCGTCTGACGACGGCGCTATTGCTTCCGAGCATATGCGCGATTTGCTCTGAGGTGAACGCTTCGTTGTGTCTGGCCATGTGCAGCAGCACATGCAGCATTCGTGACAGCTTATTATCCTGGCGCATTGATGGCTCCGCGAAAACGATTTCATGTATCTTACAATGTTACGTGAGATTGACAAGGTGATAAGTCATGTGATTTTATAAGTCACATGAAATCCCTTCCCTGCTCCAGGAGAAAACCATGAGCTCATCACCAACGTCTGCGCAGTTCTGGGACGATCGCTACGCTAACATTTCGCCGGTGTCGAATGGCAAACCGGGCACCATGCTGGTGCGCTTTACCGAAGATCTTTCCCCGGGTCGGGCCCTTGAACTGGGATGCGGCCGTGGCGATGATTCCGTCTGGCTCGCGAAACGCGGCTGGCAGGTCACCGCCGTTGATATTGCTAAACAAGCTCTCGCCTATGCCGCCGACAATGCCCGTCGAAATAACGTTGAAGAGAGCATTCGCTTCGAACAGCACGATCTATCGCTCACGTTTCCTGAGGGAGAATATGATCTGGTTACAGCGTCGTTTCTGGAATCGCCCGTCGATTTTGGTCGCCAGAGGGTTTTGCGAAAGGCTGCAGCCCTTGTTGCATGCGGCGGCGTGCTGCTGATTACCTCTCATGGCTCGGCGGCTTCGTGGTCGGATCATCGACCGTCCCCCTTCCCCACGCCTGATGAAGCGCGGGCTGAACTGCAGCTGGACGATGACGCATGGCAGATCATTTTCGTCGGAAATATTGAACGGCTGGCAACGGGGCCAAACGGCGAAACCGGGGAGATTTTGGATACTGTGCTGGTTCTGAAGCGGTCCTGAGCTCCAGGGCCACCAAGATACAAAGTCAACACAGTTAATTATCATTATATTTACTTTTAGAGGCGCGTCATACTTCTGGAAAATAGATCATTTCGCTTATTATGCACTTAAAGTGAATGAATTTAGGCTTCAAAAGGCGCTCTGGCGCCTTTTTTATATGGATATTTATTCAAATCTGCTGTTAAAAATTACTTCCACAACATCTCATTCCTGCGCTTCGTCTGATGCTAAATTTTAAAAAAGTGTTAAATTTATACTCACATAGTCAGTAACGCTATGGACCACGGTTAATTAAGAACATATTACTTACAATACTTAAGGTTCATCATGGATAAGTTATCTTACGCTTCAGATAGCAATACATCTGCCTGGAATACCTACCTGCAACAAATCGAGCGCGTTGCGCCCTACCTGGGCGAACTGACCCGTTGGGTGGATACCCTTCGTCATCCGAAACGTGCGCTGATTGTCGATATTCCAGTACAGATGGACGATGGCACCATCCGTCATTTCGAAGGTTATCGGGTGCAGCACAACCTCTCCCGCGGCCCGGGCAAAGGCGGTGTGCGCTACCACCCGGATGTGGATCTGAACGAAGTGATGGCGTTGTCTGCCTGGATGACCATCAAATGTGCTGCGCTTAACCTGCCTTACGGCGGCGCAAAAGGTGGCATTCGCGTTGACCCATTTGCCCTGTCTGAAGGCGAACTTGAGCGTCTGACCCGTCGCTATACCAGCGAAATCGGCATCATTATCGGGCCACAAAAAGACATTCCGGCCCCTGACGTAGGCACCAATGGAAAAGTAATGGCGTGGATGATGGACACCTACTCCATGAATCACGGCAGCACCATTACCGGCGTCGTCACCGGCAAACCGATTCACCTTGGCGGCTCCCTTGGACGTGAAAAAGCGACCGGCCGTGGCGTGTGGATCAGCGGCCGTGAAGTGGCGCGCCGGGCAAACATTCCGGTGGAAGGCGCTCGCGTTGCGGTGCAAGGTTTCGGTAACGTCGGCAGCGAAGCGGCTCGCCTCTTTGCCGAATCGGGTGCGCGTGTGGTAGCGATTCAGGACCACACCGCCACGCTGTTCAATGCGATGGGCATCGACATGAGCGCCCTCACCGCCTGGCAGATTGAACACAAACAGATCGCCGGTTTCCCGGGGGCTGAAACCATCGCCAGCGAAGCGTTCTGGGACGTTGAGATGGACATTCTGATCCCGGCCGCGCTGGAAGGTCAGATTACCCGTCATCGCGCGGAAGCGTTGAAATGCAAACTGATCCTCGAAGGCGCGAACGGCCCGACCTATCCTGATGCCGACGATATGCTCGCCAGCCGTGGCATTATCGTGGTGCCGGACGTTATCTGTAACGCCGGTGGTGTTACCGTCAGCTACTTCGAATGGGTTCAGGACATGGCGAGTTTCTTCTGGAGCGAAGAAGAAATTAACGCGCGAATGGATAAAATCATGACCGACGCGATGGTTCACGTCTGGGAAAAGGCAGCTGAAAAATCCTGCTCCCTGCGTACTGCCGCGTACATCGTTGCCTGTGAACGCATTCTACTGGCGCGTAAAGATCGTGGTATCTACCCAGGCTAAGGTCTGAAAAACGGTGAGTCGCCCGTCGGCTCACCGTCATTTTCTCTTGCGCAATCAGCGATACTTTTCGCAAAACTGCGCAATATCCTGGTGCTGAAAATCAGCTAAGCGTTCAACGATCGTTTCCAGCGGCCAGTCCCACCATGCGATGCGCTGCAACTCGTTGGCAATGGCCCCGGTAAAGCGCGGCCGTAACAGTTTTGCCGGAACCCCGCCGACAATACTGTATGGTGCCACGTCTTTAGTGACTACCGCACCCGCCGCCAGAACCGCACCGTCACCTATCGTAACGCCCGGCAACACAATTACCCCGTGTCCCATCCAGACGTCGTTGTTTTACGGTTTTCATTAACGCACAACTCCAGGGAGAATTATCGATACTCTATTGCCTGTTTGTTAACGAAAAATGACTCGCGCTTTCGGTTAAATCACACGGCCTGCGCTATGCTGTAATCCGTTGAAACCGCGCTAAGGAGTCATTAATGGCTGACTGGAACCCGTCATTGTATTTGCAGTTTGCGTCAGAACGTACCCGCCCGGCGGCAGAGCTGCTCGCCCGTATTGCTAAACCTTCAGCAAAACACATTGCCGATTTGGGCTGCGGTCCGGGTAACAGCACCGAGTTGCTGCGGGCCGCGTGGCCAGGTGCCGCCATTACCGGCGTGGATAATTCCCCGGCGATGCTGGATAAAGCGCAAAAAGCGCTGCCAGATTGTCAGTTTGTAAATGCCGATATTGGCGCATGGCAGCCCGAACAACCGCTGGACGTGCTGTATGCCAACGCGTCGCTGCAATGGGTGTCCGGACATTCAGCACTGTTTCCGCATCTGGCCTCGCTACTGGCAAAAGATGGCGTGTTAGCGGTGCAAATGCCGGACAACTGGCAGGAGCCGTCACATGCCTCAATGCGCCAGATTGCCGCCGAGCTTGGCCATCCGGCACACGGACGCATTCCGCTGGAAAGCGTGCAGAGTTATTACGATTTATTAAGCGGTAGCGGTTGTGAAGTAGATATCTGGCGAACGACTTATTTCCACCCGATGGCATCGCATCAGGCTATCGTGGAATGGCTGAGTGCCACCGGCTTGCGTCCTTTCTTACAGGATCTGGATAGCGTCAGCCAGAACGCGTTTTTGAGTCGTTATCTGCAATTACTGGAAGAACATTATCCTCGCCAGCAAAACGGACAAATCCTGCTGGCGTTCCCACGTTTGTTTATTATTGCTCGCCGCATTACCAGCTGAAGTCGCGGACTAAAGAGAGATCCCAAGCCGTCGCGAACAAGGAAACAAAAATGATAATGTTCACGGCGGTCTCAATTTTCTTTTCCATGATGATTCTCCTGTTGGCTCAATGGCCATGTTACTGGGAAAATCTTAATGATTTCTTACCCTGTACGGTTACAGATTCATCCGATAAAGCACGAAGTCTTCCACATTGGTGAACTCATCATACAGCTTACGGGCCGGATTATTCTCGCGAGTGTGCCAGTACAGACGTGACCAGCCCTGCGCTTTGCCTTCATCGACCAAGGCCTGAATCAGACAGCGCGCGATACCATGCCCGCGCATTTCCGGGGCGACAAAGAGATCTTCCAGATAACATAGATGGGATAACTCCCAGGTGCCCTCATGCAGCACACTGTGCACAAACCCTACCACCTGACCGTTAACGTCTGCGACGCGCCCGAAAATGGACGATTGCGCGTTCAGCATCCGCAGCCAGGTTTTTTCGGTCACGGATTCGCTGACTTTGGATTCGTAGAACTGGTTATAGCCATTCCACAGGGTACGCCACTGGGCTTTGTCCTGGGGTTGAATGTCACGAATCAAAACGTCCATTGCGGATTTCCTTAGGTGAGTTGATAGCACTTATCGGGGAGCATTTTTGCTGGCACGTCTTTTTCATCATTCATTTGCAGCAGATCTATTTCGATCGCGTTAGTGATGGCGTCCAGCGGCAGGTCATTATTTTCCACCCCGAACGGTTCTTCAAGCTCTTCCGCCAAAACATCCAGGGATATGAAGGTATAAGAAATCAGCATGGAGATGAACGGCGTCATGTAATGCAGGTCACTCACCAGTGCAAAGGGCAGCATAATGCAGAACATGTAGACAGTTCGATGTAGGATCAGCGAATAAGCGAACGGCACCGGCGTGCCAGCAATGCGCTCGCAGCCAGCCAGCACGCCCGACATATCATTGAGTCGATTATTGAGACTGTGGAACAGAATGTCCGACAGCACGCCTTGCTGACGTTGTTCTGCCAGCCAGTTGCCCATCAGCAACAAAATTCGGTTCGCGGGAGACTGCACCGCTAAAACCTGTGCGAGCTGTTTTGGCGTCAGGTATTTCTCCAGCGTTTTTTCCTGCGGTAACCGACGCAGTTGCATACGCAGCGAGTGCGCAAACGCTATCTGCAGCCGTACAAACGCCGCCACATCCGTTTCCGGCGGCAGCGTGTTTTTGACTTCGCGCAGCAACGAGCGCGAGGCAATCATCAACTGGCCCCACAACTTTCGAGCCTCGACGTAGCGTGAATAACAGGCGTTATTACGAAAACCGAGGAAAATGGCGATGGCGACACCGAGAATACTGAACGGCGCGACGGTGAGCTTCACGCCGAGCGAGGTGTACCAGGGCAACAGCATGATAACCGCCACTGACAACAGAAAATTGAGAAACAGTCGGGAGAAAATTTTGGGTAACACCGCGCCGTGCCAGACAAAAATACGGGGAAGCCAGTGTTCGTGGGGTCTGAGGATCATGAGTCACTATCAGTAAGAATGGAAGGCTGCGTTATTTAACGTGATCCAAATCACTCTTTCAAGTTTATTGCGACATTTTGCTACAAATCCATAACAACGGGCGGTTTTACTTTTTGCTCTATTCGGCTCATAATGTGAGCCAATTACGATATTATTCGGCTCAGAGGTCATCATGACACAATGG
The DNA here is from genome assembly GCF_024764835.1 of Scandinavium hiltneri. Classification (GTDB taxonomy): domain Bacteria; phylum Pseudomonadota; class Gammaproteobacteria; order Enterobacterales; family Enterobacteriaceae; genus Scandinavium; species Scandinavium hiltneri. The sequence goes on from NZ_JALIGE010000073.1 coordinate 29,869, forward strand.
ATCTGGCAACAACCGGACTGGCCTGCTTTTCACTGGCGGGACGAGACTGTTTTGCCGCTGCTGCGTCAGCTGCAGCGTAAATCCGGTGTGCTGATCGGCCGCAGCGAAATACAGGACGAAGACCGGCAAACGCTGGATGCGCTGCTGTCGAACGTGCTCGCCTCTTCGGCGATTGAAGACGAACGGCTCAATGCCCAATCGGTCCGATCGTCTCTCGCCCGCCGTCTTGGCGTCGATGAAGAAACACCGTTCCCGGTATCCGAACGCTCTGAGGGCGTGGCGTCGATCATGCTTGATGCCATCGACAATCGCCATGAACCGCTATCTATTGCCCGTTTGAATCAGTGGCACCGCTGGCTTTTTCCGCAGGACCCTTGGTCCATGCATGCCGTTCACGCGGGAGAATTGCGCGGCGGTGAACCGATGCAGGTCGTCTCTGGCCGAATGGATAAGCCGGTGGTGCATTTCGAAGCGCCGCCGCGCGAAGGACTCGACGCCCGTCTGGACGCCTTTATTACATGGTTCAATCAGAGCAAAGATGACCCGCTTTCGGACCCGATACTGCGGGCGGCCGTGGCGCATTTGTGGTTCGTTACGCTGCACCCGTACGATGACGGCAACGGGCGATTAACGCGTGCGCTGACAGATCTGGCACTGGCTCAGGCAGATAACCAGAGCATCAGGCTGTATGCGATGTCGGTGTCGATTCTTGAACGGCGAAATCACTACTATCGCATCCTTGAGCAGACGCAAAAAGGCGGCCTGGACGTGACCGAGTGGCTGTTGTGGTTTTTGCAAACGCTCGATGTGACGCTGGATACGGCGCTGGCCAGAATCGACAGCACGCTGGCGAAAAGCCGGTACTGGAAACACAACGATTCGGTGCGCCAGACCCTAACTGCGGAACAACTGAAAGTGATCAATCGCCTGCTCGACGGCGGTGAGTCAGGCTTTGCCGACGGGATAAGCGCCAGCCAGTACCAAAAAGTCGCCAAAGTCAGTAAAGCCACCGCTACGCGTCATCTGGCGTATTTGCTTGAACAGGGGTTACTGGAAAAGCTGCCCGGCGGCGGGCGCAACACCCGCTATCAAATCACCCAACCTTCTTGAGCCGATAAACCTGACCAATTTGGCTCTTATAGTGAGCCGAATATTCGCGGAATTTGGCTCATTTATCTCCTGAAAGACAAAATATGCAGAGGAGTTAAGGGTATCGTTATTAAGATCGAAATAATGTATGTTGTAACTAATTGGGCTTATTAAAAACCCGGCACGCTGGCCGGGTCAGATTTCAGGTAATCAGCAAAGCGGTTTAACGGCTTCGCGCATACCCTTCGTCAGTATGGAATCGAGGTCATGCGTCACCTGCTCTACCAGTCCTTTCACTTCCGTCAGGTCCAGCTCCCAATGCTCTTTCACCGACAGCACGGATTCAACCAGAGACGTGGTACTGATTTGCTTATCGTGATGCTGCGACCAAAGGTGCTGATAGCGTTCAATCCAGTGCGCATCGTCCTGCACCGGATAGCTTTCACCGTTACGTTCAGCACGATAAAACGCTATCAGTGCCGCCAGGGAAAACGTCAGTCGTTGAGGCAATTTATCGGTCGCGGCCTGCCCCGCCAGCAGCTGCGGCAGAATACGGGTGCGGAATTTGGTCATTCCATTCAGCGAAATCGACAGCAACTGATGCTTGATATACGGATTACGGAAACGCCCGGTCACCGCACTGGCAAATGACTCCAGCTCATCGCGCGGTAAATCGAGAACCGGGATAATTTCCTGATGAATCGCTTTCTCAACGAATGCGCAAACGTCGGCATCGTTCATTGATTCACCCACGGTATCCAGCCCGGCCTGATACGCGACCGGCACCAGCGCGGTGTGCGCGCCGTTGAGGATCGCCACTTTACGTTCTTTATACGGTTTGATGTCATCGACAATCAGCACGTTGAGCGAAAGTTTGTCGAGACGCAGTTCGCGGGCAAGTGTTTTTGGCCCCTGAATCACGAACAGGTAAAAGTGCTCGGCGGTATCGAGAAATCCGTCTTTATAACCCAGTTCAGCTTCGAGATTTGCAGCTTCATCTCGCGGATAACCGGTCACGATGCGGTCTACCAACGTGGAACAGAATGCATTGGCGGTGTTCAGCCAGGCCACAAACTCTGCCGGTAACGCCCATTCCTGTGCATAGCGCAGGACCAGTTCACGCAGGGCATCGCCATTATAATCAATCAGCTCACACGGAATAATGACCCAGCCTTTATCCACTGCGCCATTGAAGTGGCTGAAGCGTTCGAACAGCAGACGTGTCAATTTCGCCGGATAGCTCACTGCTGGCGCGTCTTCAAATTTATCGCCCGCGTGATAGCTGATGCCCGCTTCGGTGGTGTTAGAGAACACAAAACGCATGTCAGGATTGTGCGCCAGTTTCAGGAATTCCTGATAATCGGCGTAGGCGCTGATTTCACGGTTAACGGAACGGATCAGACGCGCGTCGCTGACGGCTTCGCCCTGCGCGTTCAGGCCGCGAATGATGGTGGTGTAGAGGCCATCCTGGGTGCTGAGCGACGGCGGAAAATCGCTGTCGATTGGACGCACAATCACCACGCCAGAATTGAGGTCGGTGTGTTCGTTCAGGAGATCAATTTGCCAGTCGACAAAAGCCCGAAGAAAATTACCTTCTCCGAACTGAATGATGCGTTCAGGGTACTGAGCGCCGGGAAAATCGCGGCGGTTTACTGTTTTCACAATGGGTTTCCCTTATTGATTGGTCATACAGCCTGCGTTATTGGTCTAATAACTTATCAGACTTTAAAACCAGGAAACCCTGTTTTGATCAAACCAGACGCTGCTTTTTACGCGGTTTATACAAATTTGTAATACACCGACGTTGCTGTTATTTCACCGTCAGGCATCAGCGCATAGCGCGGGATCTCCCCGGCCTTTTGCCAACCGCACTGCTGATAGAAGCCTTCGGCGCCACTTCCCGTTGCGGTGTCGAGTACCAGAACCGATTTACCCTGAGCGACAGCTTCCTGCTCCAGGGCGGACATTAACCGTCGCGCAATGCCCTGACGGCGGCCGCGAGAGTGGACTAACAACTTTGCCACTTCCGCACGATGCGGTTGGTTTTCCGGTAAATCGGTGATCAGCTGGACCGTTCCGACCAGAGTACCGTCGCTGAGTTCTGCGGCAAGAACGACACGCTCGTTCGCCGCCACGTTGTGGGCGATTTTTTGCCAGAATGCCACCGCTTTATCGGGGTGAAATGGCAGCATAAAACTGACGGACGCCCCGCCGTTCACGCTGTCGACCAAAATGTCGCTCAGCTCAGGCAGGCGTTGCAGGATGTCGTGACAGGAAAGAGGAAAAATGCGCAGTGGCAAGGTCATATTGATCTCCCTGGAAAAAGGATATCACTATCCACCCAACAAATTCGCAACACAACAATTCGGTCATAGGCTTTGCTTATTCATTTGGCTATGACACAACCGTGTTGAAGACACCTTCTTCAGCCAGAGATTTGGCGCAGGTTTTGTTGCGCCCGGCTTTTTTAGCACGGTAAAGATACTCGTCGGCTTCCACCAGCAATTCATTGAAGACATCAATTTTTTCTTTGCTGCCGAGCGTTCCGCTTCCGGTCCCAATACTTACCGTAACCTGCAGCGGCTGCTGTCGCCACTGGAAGACGTTGGCTTCGACACGCTGACGAATTTTCTCAGCCAGATGATAACCGTCCAGCGGATCACGCGTTTTCGCGGCAACCACAAACTCTTCGCCACCCATCCGCGCCACCAGCCCCTGCTCGCCCACCGTGTCATACACCTGACGTGCAAACGCCGCCAGCACATAGTCGCCACATTCATGGCCGTAGTTATCATTCACGCTTTTAAAGAAATCGATATCCAACAGCATTACCGTCAGATGCTGACTGGTACTGGCGGGTTGGTTTTTGAGGGTTTCATAAAGGCCAGAACGCGAATAGACGCGGGTCAGAAAATCGAAATCCGCGCGCAGCGAAACCTGACGAACAAGATTATTAATGGCCGCCACAGTGGTAGAAACGATCACCGGACTGATAGCCAGCGACGCAATCCCCAGGCGCGTAGAGAAAAGCTGTGCAGTTTGCAGCGGCCCGCTCACGGCAATATTGATAATTCCATTCGCCACCAGAATGATTTCACTGGCCCCGGTAATCAGCGTCAGCGCAGAGGTGACCGGCAGCGGGTAACGAAGGGCACACCAGATAAGCGCGGGCAGCGGAAAAGTAAGACTCCCTGCTCCGCCAATAGCGATCGCCGCCAGCATAGAGAGCACCAACGTCAACACCGGCAGCAGCTGTTGCCAGCGGAACCGGGTAATTTCGTGTGGCAGCGTCAGGGTCATAACGCACGGTAAAATCAGCACGCCAGTAGAAAACTGTTCGCTAAACCAGTCCGCCAACAGCGGCATGAATGATTGTCTGTCGATCCCGACCGATCCAAGCGCACCCAACAGCGCGCAGAAAATCGCGGAAATAAGACAGTAATAAAATAACCGCAAAGCGTTAATTGGCTCGGGTTCACTCCCCGCCTGATGTTTATCGCGCATAACCAACTGTGCCACCATCACGATAAACACCATATTCGAGGCGTTGATTATCAGCGACGCAAAGCCCCATTGGGTCGTCATTACGTCAAAAAGCAGCATTGCACAGTAGCAAATCGCATAATAATGCAGTCGGTTAAGCCAGACGTAGCGGGCAAATATTGCTGCCATCACCGCATTCAGCGGCCAGAAGAGCGAAAGCTCCTGCACAAGGCGCAGCATAGCGCCCATCGCATAAAATAGCGTGGTGATAATAAACAGGAAAAATACATTACGCAGGACGTGCGCTTCACTGAATACGGTAAATCGGGGGACAGAAATCGAACGCATTAATTATTTTCCATATAATCGCAAGTAGCAATTATTTCAGCAATTACAGGGTAATGATCGGTAATACCGATACTATTGATCATAATCTGCGTATTAACAATTATCTGTGTTAGTTATTTGTTGTCCATTTGCAACGTGAAGCGATGACTAAATCAATAGACTGAACGTCCCAACCGCTGGGTCAGTTTTTCCAGAACCGCGGTCCCCGCCAGCGAGTTACCCGCGTCATCGAGCTGTGGACTCCAGACAGCAATCGTCATTTCGTGCGGCACAATCGCCACGATCCCCCCGCCCACGCCAGATTTCGCCGGAAGCCCCACGCGCCAGGCAAATTCCCCGGCATTCTGATACATCCCGCTGGTCGCCATTAACGCATTCACCTGGCGAGCCTGTAACGGCGTGATGATGGTCTGGTCTCGCTGTGGGAAATGCCCCTGATTCGCCAGAAACAGGAAGGTCTGCGCCAGTTCGGCACAGCTCATTTTAAGGGCACAATAATGGAAGTAGTTTTGTAGCACCGTCGCCACATCATTATGGAAGTTGCCGAAGGACTTCATCAGCCAGGCAATGGCGGCATTACGGGCGGAATGATCGAGTTCAGATCGCGCCACCACCGTGTCGTAGGCAATATCCTCGACGCCGGACAGTTTGCGCACAATCTCCAGCATGCGCTGCCGCGGCGCACTGAGACGACTTTGCAGCATGTCGCATACCACCAGCGCACCGGCATTGATAAACGGATTACGCGGAATACCCTGCTCGATTTCCAGCTGCAGTAGTGAGTTAAACGGTTGTCCGGACGGATCTTTCCCCACCCGCTGCCAGATTTCCTCTTCGGCGTAGTGATTCATCGCCACCACCAGACTCAGCACTTTGGAAATCGACTGAATGGAAAAACGCTCCTGCGCATCGCCCGCAAAAAAATGCTGGCCATCAACGGTACTGATGGCAATCCCCAGCTTTGCGCCATCCACACAGGCCAGTGCCGGAATATAGTCCGCCACTTTGCCTTTCCCTATCAGCGGTGTTACCTCTGCCAGAACAGATTCCAGCATGCTGTTATCGATGACCGTTGCCACTCTTGCTCCTTGCCCACAGGCCGATTTCGGGCTCGGAGTATACCAGCGTCAGCGGTTGAGCGCACAGTGTAAGCACCAGAGTGGAGAATGCAGAATTCAGGCCCGGCAAACCTGTGTCACCGGGCATTCGGGAGGGGATCAGTGCCGGTCTTTCCACACGGTTTGCACGTTGCAGAACTCATGCAGGCCGAAGTGCGACAGCTCGCGACCAAAGCCGCTTTTCTTCACGCCGCCAAATGCCACCCGGGCATCGGAGGCACTGTAACCGTTGATAAACACGCCGCCGCATTCCAGTTCATCGGCGAAACGCTGAGCCTGAGTTTCATCTGCGGTGTACACCGTCGCAGACAGACCGAAATCGCTGTCATTCGCCAGCGCAAGCGCATGATCGGCATCACGAGCGACGGTTACCGCCGCCACCGGGCCAAACATCTCCTGACGGAAAGCCGTCATTTTAGGCGTGACGTTGCCCAGCACCGTCGCAGCATAGTAGTTACCTTTGCCGGAAATTTTCTCGCCGCCGAGCAGCAGCGTGGCGCCCTCTTCCAGCGTCGCGGTCACCTGGTCATGCAGCTCGTCACGCAGGTCGTAACGCGCCATCGGCCCAAGGTAGTTTTGCTCATCCTGTGGATTACCCATTTTCAGTTTGGCTGCCGCGGCGACAAACTTCTCGGTAAAGGCATCGGCAATACCCGCTTCCACGATAAAGCGTTTCGCCGCCGCACACACCTGTCCGGTATTCTGGTAGCGCCCCATCACCGCGGCTTTCACCGCTTCATCAATATCCGCATCGTTGAGCACGATAAACGGATCGGAACCACCCAGCTCCAGCACACATTTTTTCAGCGCCGCACCGGCCTGAGCACCGATAGCCTTCCCGGCGCGCATACTGCCGGTTAAGGTCACCGCCGCAATACGCGGGTCGTTAATCATCTGCGATACGCCATCATTTGTGGCATTTACCCAGCCAAACACCCCCGCCGGAATACCCGCTTCGGTGAAGATATCGCCAATCAGCTTCGCGCTGCCCATGACGTTTGGCGCATGTTTCAGCAGGTAGCTGTTGCCCGCCAGCAGAATGGGTACTGCGCCGCGCAGAACCTGCCACAGCGGGAAGTTCCACGGCATGACCGCCATGATTGGGCCAAGCGGACGGTATTCAATCACCGCCTTATTATTCTCCACCTGCGTCGCCTCAGTAGAGAGCATCGCCGGACCGTGTTCGGCATACCAGTCACAGAGGCTCGCCGACTTGGTCACTTCGCCACGCGCCTGAATAATCGGCTTGCCGATTTCACGGCTTATCATCTGCGCCATCTCTTCGGCATGTTGACGCAGCACGTTGCCCACTTTACGCAGCGCATCGGCACGTTCGGCAACAGCAGTTTTCTTCCACTGACGATAACCGGTATCGGCCAGCGCGACCGCCTGATTAACGTCATCGGCCGTGGCCCAGGCGAGCGTGGATAGCGTTTCGCCCGTCGCCGGGTTGAGGGAAATGGCGTGAGTTGCAGGTGATGTCATGATTTTCTTCTCTCTGTTCGATGAGGCTGTTGATTAATACTGGACCACTCTGCTATTTATGGAAAATGAATAATATTAACCATCCTATTCACGATACGAGAACGTTATGGACTTAACCCAGCTTGAGATGTTTAACGCTGTTGCCCAGACCGGCAGCATTACCCAGGCCGCGCAAAAAGTGCATCGCGTGCCCTCTAACCTGACGACCCGCATTCGTCAGCTGGAAGCAGATTTGGGCGTGGAGCTGTTCATTCGTGAAAACCAGCGCCTGCGTTTGTCCCCGGCAGGGCACAGTTTTCTGCGCTACAGCCAGCAAATTCTGGCGCTGGTCGATGAAGCCCGGATGGTAGTAGCGGGCGATGAGCCGCAGGGTTTGTTTTCATTAGGTTCACTGGAAAGCACTGCGGCGGTTCGCATTCCCACCACGCTTGCGCTGTATAACCAGCGCTACCCGAAAATTCAGTTTGATTTGGCGACGGGTCCCTCTGGCACCATGATTGACGGCGTGACCGAAGGCAGGCTGAGCGCGGCGTTCGTTGACGGGCCAGTGATGCACCCGAATCTGGAAGGCGTGCCGGTGTATCAGGAAGAGATGATGATTGTCACGCCGAAGGGTCATGCGCCGGTCAAACGCGCCAGCGATGTGAACGGCACCAGCATTTATGCGTTTCGCGCCAACTGTTCATACCGCCGTCATTTCGAAAGCTGGTTTCATGCCGACCGCGCCACGCCGGGCCGTATTCACGAAATGGAGTCTTATCACGGGATGCTGGCCTGCGTGATTGCGGGCGCAGGTCTGGCGATGATCCCGCGCAGCATGCTCGAAAGCATGCCCGGACATCATCAGGTTGATGCCTGGCCGTTGGCCGAAAAGTGGCGATGGCTGACGACCTGGCTGGTATGGCGTCGAGGGGCGATGACCCGTCAGTTGGAAGCGTTTATCACATTGCTTGACGAAGGTCCGCAAAGCGATAACGTTCAGCGGCCTTAGCGCAGCAGGATTTTCCCCTGCATCCACGTCACCGCCGTGCCGCTCATTAGCACGCGATTGCCCTGCAACACACAGCGCACATCTCCGCCACGCGCAGAAACCTGACGGGCCAGCATCTGCGTTTTACCGAGTTTTTCACTCCAGTAAGGAATCAGCATGGTGTGCGCCGAACCGGTGACCGGATCTTCCCAGACGGCTTCTCCCGGAGAAAAGAAACGGCTGACAAAATCGTAATTCCCCGTGCCGCGCGCGGTGATCGTCACTTTATGTTCAACTGGCGTCATCGCCGCAATATCCGGGGTGACCGCCTCAACCTGCTCACGGCTCGTCAGTTCTATCAGCCACGCGCGCCCTTTGCGGGCAGCTACGTAATCCGTAATACCCAGCGCGGCCAGCATTTCAGCCGGTGGCGTTTGCTCTGTGGTGTGCCCGGCGGGGAAATCCAGGGTCAGCCATTCGCCTTCGCGACTGACCGTTAACCGGCCGGACGCCGTATCAAAGTGAATTCGTGCGTCCGGGTAATCCAGATGATTGAAAATCACGTGGGCAGTCGCCAGTGTGGCGTGACCACACAAATTGACCTCATTGCGCGTGGTAAACCAACGCAGCTCAAAGCCGCCTTTCGCCGGAATAAAGAAGGCCGTTTCCGACTGATTATGCTGCTTAGCGATTTGCAGCAGTTGCTCATCAGGAAGCCATTTTTCAAGCGCACATACTGCCGCCGGGTTACCGCCAAAATTATGTCGGCTGAACGCATCAACCAGCCAGACAGGAAGGGTTTTCATCAGTGTGCTCCTTCGTGGAGAGAGATGCTGCCGATGATCCAGGTCGTGGCCTGGCCGCCGATCAGTACCCGCTCGCCCTGCCATTCACAGCGCAATTCGCCACCGCGAGCAGACACCTGCCGCGCCTGCATCTGCGTTTTGTCTAATTTATCCCCCCAGTACGGGATCAACATGCTGTGCGCCGAGCCGGTGACCGGGTCTTCCGCTACCGATTCGCCCGGACAGAAAAAGCGACTGACAAAATCAACTTCATCGCCTGATGCCGTGACGCACACCATTTTGTCGAGCGGCAGCATGGCGTGAATATCCGGCGTCAGCTCTTCAACCTGTTGCTGATTTTTCAGCACCACCAGGTAATCACGCGCGACGCGCACCTCTTCATATTCATTAATGCCGAGCGCATTGAGCAGCAGTGCCGGAGGCTCCACGGCCTCGGTTTGCCACGCCGGGAAATTCAGGGTCAGCCAGTCGCCGCTGCGGGACACCGTCAGTTCACCGACAAAGCGCGTCGAAAAACGGATTTCGGTGTGCGGGTAATCGAGGAATTCGAAAATGACGTGAGCGCTGGCGAGCGTGGCGTGTCCGCAGAGATTAATTTCCCCTTGGGTGGTGAACCAGCGCAATTCAAACCCGTCGTCGGTGCGCACGAAGAATGCGGTTTCGGACTGGTTGTGCTCCTGCGCCATTTTCAGCAGCGTTTCGTCGGGCAACCATTCGATAAGCGGACACACCGCCGCCGCATTCCCGCCAAACGTGCGGTCGCTGAAGGCATCAACCATATAAAACGGAATTTCCTGCATAGCCAGTATCCTTTTGTTTTTATGAGCACTTAGTAACATTAATACCGTCTTTGCCCACGAATTACGAGCCTCCTTCCAGATTACGATGCAGCTTTTTTCTTCCTGCCGAATACGCCGTAGAGTTGTACATAAAGAGATAAACATAATAGAGCACTCTTCACGCATCGAAACGGTAGAACTGGCCCTGCGCAAACTGAACCGCAGCGTAACGCTGACCATCACCGCGTCAGCACCTTCTGATATGAGATCTTAGTCACAAAACGGTTGTGTTTTGCACAATGATGGTTTTAAGATCGACCTCTCTTCTTCCCGTTATCCATCCAGAAAACTGATATGACAACTAACACCGTCTCGCGCAAGGTTGCGTGGCTGCGGGTGGTCACTCTGGCCATCGCCGCTTTTATCTTCAATACAACGGAATTTGTGCCAGTGGGGCTACTGTCTGATATCGCCCGCAGTTTCTCGATGGAAACGGCACAGGTAGGGATAATGTTGACGATCTACGCCTGGGTGGTAGCGCTGATGTCGCTGCCGTTTATGCTGCTCACCAGCCAGATGGAGCGACGCAAACTGTTGATCGGTCTGTTTGTGCTGTTCATCGCCAGCCACGTGCTCTCGTTCCTCGCCTGGAACTTTACCGTGCTGGTCATTAGCCGCATTGGTATCGCCTTCGCCCACGCCGTATTCTGGTCGATTACCGCTTCACTGGCGATCCGTCTCGCCCCGGCGGGCAAACGCGCCCAGGCCCTGAGCCTGATTGCGACCGGTACCGCTCTGGCAATGGTGCTCGGTTTGCCGATTGGTCGCGTCGTCGGCCAGTATTTCGGCTGGCGCACCACCTTCTTTATCATCGGCCTCGGCGCGCTCATCACGCTTGTGGCGCTGACGAAGTTGCTGCCTAAGATCCCAAGCGAGCATTCCGGCTCGCTGAAAAGCCTGCCGCTGCTGTTCCGTCGTCCGGCACTCATGAGCCTGTATCTGCTTACTGTGGTCGTCGTGACCGCCCATTACACCGCGTACAGCTACATCGAACCGTTTGTCATTAACGTCGCCGGGTTTGACGCCAGCTTCGCTACGCTGTTGCTGTTAGCGTTGGGTGGGGCCGGGATCATCGGTTCGGTTATCTTCAGTAAACTCGGCAACCATCACGCTTCAACGTTAGTCAGTGGTGCCATCGCCCTGCTCACCGCGTGTCTGGCATTGCTGATGTTAGCGGCTGAAAGCGAAATGAATCTCGCCATTCTGAGCATCATCTGGGGCGTGGCGATCATGATTATCGGCCTGGGAATGCAGGTGAAAGTGCTGGCGATTGCCCCGGACGCCACCGACGTGGCGATGGCGCTGTTTTCCGGTATCTTTAATCTCGGCATTGGTGCGGGTGCGCTGGTGGGAAATCAGGTCAGCCTGCATTTCTCAATGGCCGATATCGGCTACGTCGGAACGGTTCCGGCGCTGGCGGCACTTATCTGGTCAGTCATTATTTTCCGCCGCTGGCCTGTGACGCTTGAAGAGCCAGCTCAACAACATTAACGACTACCTGTCCCTTTACCGACAGAAAGAGATAAAAGGTGAACGAGGGTTTGATTACGCGAATATCTTTACCAACCCCGACCTTGCTCATCCCATCCCCCGGGTTGCTCCTGTGCCTGAGATATTTAAGCAGCGACTGACTATCGTCAGCGAGATGTCCGGAATAGACAGGGTGCGTCTGCTCATGTGGATCATCGCCTGGTGTGGGCTATCAGCAAGCTGGTCACTCGAAAGCCACGCTCCAATCGACATTCCTTCAGCCGTCGCTGAACTGGCCATTGCCGAACTTAGGCAATGACCAGGGTATGCGTTAAGCGTGATAGGTGGTGATAATTTCCAGCACACCGTTGATAATAAACTGTACGCCCATGCAGACCAGCAAAAAACCCATCAGACGGGAAATGGCTTCAATGCCACCTTTCCCGACCAGGCGCATAATCGCGCCTGAGCTACGCAAACAGCCCCACAGGATAATCGCAACGCTGATGAAAATCAGCGGCGGCGCAACCAGCACAACCCAGTCAGGAAAATTCACGCCGTGCTTCACGGTAGAAGTCGAACTGATGATCATCGCGATAGTGCCCGGCCCGGCAGTGCTCGGCATCGCCAACGGCACGAAGGCGATATTAGCGGTCGGCTCTTCTTTCAGTTCCTCAGATTTGTGTCGAGCTTCGAGTGAATCGTGCGCCTTCTGCTGCGGGAACAGCATCCTGAAACCAATAAAGGCGACGATCAGGCCCCCGGCAATACGCAACCCGGGAATCGAAATCCCAAAGGTGTTCATTACCACCTGACCTGCATAATAGGCCACCATCATGATGATAAAGACGTAGACAGACGCCATCAGGGACTGGCGATTACGCTCGGCGTTGTTCATGTTCCCGGCAAGGCCAAGGAACAACGCCACGGTTGTCAGGGGGTTTGCCAACGGCAAAAGTACCACCAGCCCAAGACCAATAGCCTTAAAAAGTTCCAGCATTACTCAACACTCCTTGTGATAGCAGTCACCTGCCGGCTGAGTATAAGAGCATTCCCCCCACCGTGACTATGGCTAATTCATGACGAAATCTTACCCTCGCGTGACCATAACAGCAGGTTATTCATCAACGGCTTACAGCACAAAAAGTGTGCCGTGAAGCGTTTTAGCAATTCGTGGCATAAGCTTATTCATTCAGTTGACTTATGGTTGCCTGGGCAATAATATCCCTCGCAACTAAACTACTTGCCAGGGCAACCTTTGTGAAAAGCACCAGTGATCTGTTTAACGAAATCATCCCACTCGGTCGCTTGATCCACATGGTCAACCAGAAAAAAGATCGTCTTCTGAACGATTATCTGTCGCCTATGGATATTACCGCTTCGCAGTTCAAAACCCTGTGTTCGATTCGTTGTGCCGTGTGCATTACCCCGGTTGAGCTGAAAAAAGCGTTGTCGGTCGATCTCGGTGCCTTGACCCGAATGCTCGACCGCCTGACCTGTAAAGGTTGGATTGAGCGTCTACCAAACCCGAATGATAAGCGTGGCGTACTGGTGCAATTGACACCGGACGGCGCGGAATTATGTGAGCAATGCCACCAGCTGGTGGGACAAAACCTGCATCAGGAATTAACAAAAAACTTAACGGTGGATGAGGTCGCAGCCCTTGAGCTTCTGCTCAAGAAAATCCTGCCGTAAACAGAACAAAGAGGTAAGTCGCGATGTCCAGACGTAACACTGACGCTATCACTATTCATAGCATTTTGGACTGGATCGAGAGCAATCTGGAATCACCGTTGTCACTTGAGAAAGTGTCGGAACGTTCCGGTTACTCCAAATGGCACCTGCAACGAATGTTCAAGAAAGAAACCGGGCATTCACTGGGTCAATATATTAGAAGCCGTAAGCTGACTGAAATCGCACAGAAGCTGAAAGAGAGCAATGAGCCGATCCTGTATCTGGCCGAGCGCTATGGCTTTGAATCCCAGCAGACGCTGACGCGTACCTTTAAGAACTATTTTGACGTGCCGCCGCACAAGTATCGCATCACCAATATGCCCGGCGAGTCGCGTTATCTGATGCCACTCAATCACTGAATAGCCAAAATAATTCGAGTTGCAGGAAGGCGGCAAGCCTGCGAATCCCAGGAGCTTACTCAGGTAAGTGACTGGGGTGAACAGGCGCTGCCAACGCACATGCAGCTTGAAGTATGACGGATAGAGTTGTTAATCGCCTGCACAAGACGTATCGAGGAAAAAAATGAAACTGTTCGCCTCCGCCGCCCTCACCTTGTTGGTGCTGGTCTCCGGCCAGAGTTTTGCGGAGCAATCCACTAACCCGGCAAGTAATGCGGCCCATGACACGATGCTTATGCCTTCAGCACAGGATCGGTCGCCGTTTGACTTCAACCACATGGGCTCCGGCAGTGACAAATCCGACGAACTGGGCGTGCCATACTATAACGGAAACTCCCAGTAACTCTTTTGCCCCGCATTTGCGGGGCTTTTTTCTTCCCGCCTTATCCCTGCATGACTTTCGCCCGGCGCAATCGCACGCCAAAAACGTTGATGTACAACCCGGCCATGATCAGCCCCGTCCCCATCATCTGTAATGCCGAGAGCGTTTCATCGAGCAGCAACGCTGCACTGGCAATGCCCACCACCGGCACCAACAGCGAAAGCGGCGCCACGCGCCAGGTTTCATACCGCCCCAGCAGCGAGCCCCAAATTCCGTAGCCGACAATCGTCGCGATAAACGCCAGATACACCAGCGACAGAATGGTGGTCAGGTCAATATTCACCAGGCTTTGCACCATCGCCGTTGAGCCATCCAACAGATACGACGCCAGCAAAAATGGCAGAATGGGGATCAGCGCACTCCACACCACCAGCGACATTACCGGCGGACGCGAAGCGTGCTGCATGATTTTCTTATTGAAGATATTGCCACAGGCCCAGCACAGCGCTGCCGCCAGCGTCAGGAAGAATCCGAGCAGTGCGACGTGCTGCCCGTTCAGACTCGCTTCAATCAGCACCAGCACGCCAAATACCGCCAGGGTTATCCCCGCCAGCTGTTTACCCTGCAAACGTTCGCCAAACACAAACGCGCCCAGAATAATGGTGAAGAAGGCCTGCGCCTGCAGTACCAGCGACGCAAGCCCCGCAGGCATACCCCATTTAATCGCACTGAACAGGAAGGCAAACTGACCGAAGCTGATGGTCAGCCCGTAGCCAAGCAGCAAAGAGAGCGGAATTTTCGGGCGGGCGACAAAGAAAATGGCCGGAAACGCGACCAGCATAAAACGCAGGCCCGCCAGCATCAGCGGAGGCATATTGTGCAGTCCGACCTTAATAACCACAAAATTAAGTCCCCAGACGACGACCACCAACAGCGCTAACAGCCCATCTTTCCGCGTCATAACCCGCCCCTGAAATATTAATTTTTTGTAAACAGAATCAACGTATCGAAAAACGAGCGCGAGGAACAGCTCATTATTTTTAGCAGGTGGTCAAGGCACTTAGGGATAAATTGGGATCTGTACAAGCCCCCGGATGCCGTGATAATTGTGATAACACACAAAATAATAACATAAGCAATTTGTCGGGCTAAACCATGAAATCCTCAATAAAACGTTCAACCTCAGCGTTGCTGGCGTCGTCGTTGCTGTTAACCATCGGCCGCGGCGCCACGCTGCCGTTTATGACCATCTACCTGACGCGCCAGTACGGCATGAGCGTCGAGGCCATCGGCTATGCTCTGACGCTGGCCCTCACCGTCGGGGTGATTTTCAGCCTTGGCTTTGGCATTCTGGCGGACAAGTTCGATAAAAAACGCTACATGATTGTCGCCATTGTGGCCTTTATCGCCGGATTTGTGGCTATTCCACTGGTGCACAGCGTCGCCCTGGTGGTGTTTTTCTTTGCGCTGATCAACTGCGCCTATTCGGTTTTTTCGACGGTATTAAAAGCCTGGTTTGCCGACGCGCTGAGCGTGAGCGACAAGGCCCGAATCTTCTCGCTCAATTACAGCTTTCTGAATATGGGCTGGACCGTCGGCCCGCCGATTGGGACCTGGCTTGTGATGTACAGCCTGCAATTACCGTTCTGGCTGGCCGCCATCTGCGCCGCCTTCCCGCTGGTGCTGATTCAGCTTTACGTGCAGCGTGGCGCACAAAGCGATGAAGAGAAAGTCGCCACTGTGTGGCAGCCGTCGGTGCTGCTGAAGGACAAGGCGCTATTCTGGTTTACCCTCTCCGGCCTGCTGGCGTCGTACGTCGGCGGCTCGTTTGCGACCTGCATTTCGCAGTACGTGCTGACAATTGCCGATAACGCGGATTTTGCGCAAAAAGTGGTGTCGGTGGTGCTGCCGGTCAACGCGGTAGTGGTGGTCAGCCTGCAATACATTGTCGGGCGTAAAATCACCGCGCATAACATTCGCCCGCTGATGGCTATCGGCACGCTTTGCTTCCTGCTGGGACTGGGTGGCTTTATGTTCTCGGGCGAAAATTTGATTTACTGGGGTGTCGCCGCGGCGGTGTTTACTCTCGGTGAAATCATTTATGCGCCGGGCGAATACATGCTGATTGATAACATCGCCCCGCCGGGCATGAAGGCGAGCTATTTTTCCGCACAGGCGCTGGGCTGGCTGGGAGCGGCCGCCAACCCGATGCTGACCGGGCTCATTCTCACCTCGTTACCGGCCTGGACGCTGTTTGCCATCATGATGCTGGTGATTGTGCTGGCATGGCTGATGGTCCTGCGCGGTATGCGCGTAAAAACCTGGGACGGCGCGTTGAAAACGGCCTGATACAGCATTATTCAGCGCCGATTGTGCTCGCCGCAATCCAGCGCTGAATGATTGCCCGACTCTCGTCATTGGCCGGATTGAACACCATCATTGTCAACTCCGGCCGCCCTTCCACCGCGAAGGTTGAAAACTCCAGCGCAATGGGACCCAGCTGCGGGTGAAGCAGACGTTTAAGGCCTTCGCCGTGTCCGGCCACATCGTTATTACCCCAGTAGCGGGCGAAATCCTCACTTTGCGCGGACAGCTCCGCCACCAGACGATCAATTTCTTCCGACGCACCAGAGCGCGCGGCATCTGCCCGAAACGCATTGACGATCAGCCGTGCCACGCCGTCCCAGTCTTCCTGCATTTTCCGGGCTTGCGGATCGGTAAACAGCAGACGCAAAATATTGCGCTGTTCCGGCGGGAGTTGACCATAATCCTTCAGGACGACAGTCGCCGGACGGTTCCACGCCAGAACATCCCAGGTTGCGGTTTTGATAATCGCCGGAATACTGAAACTGTCCAGAACCCGTTGCAGGCGCGGCGTCATGGAGTCCGAAGCGCTAAGGCGGTTTTCTGGCGGATGGCCGAAGGCCAGAATAAACAGGTGGTGACGTTCCGGTGCAGTCAGACGTAGCCCTCCTGCAATGCGGTTCAGTACTTCTCGCGACGGTGCTCCACCGCGTCCCTGTTCAAGCCAGGTGTACCAGGTCGGGCTGATGCTGGCGAGCTGCGCCACCTCTTCACGCCGCAGGCCCGGCGTACGGCGGCGACCGGGCATGAACCCGAACGACGCCGGATCGAGTCGCAGGCGGCGGGCGCGCAGGAAATCACCCAAAGGATTATCGGAAAGTAGCGTCATAATTAACCTGTTAGTGTTTATACCCTGATAATGTCACTACTTTAATAGTAATCGACGACGACATACGCTGTCGCTGAAATTCATTCAGGAGACAGGCTATGCGTATTTTTGTTACCGGTGCGACGGGTTTTATTGGCTCTCGAGTGGTGTCTAATCTTCTGGCAGGCGGTCATCAGGTGACCGGTCTGGTGCGTTCGGAAGAGGCAGCGCGTAAATTATCTGACGCGGGCGCCACGCCCCAGCGCGGCACGCTGGAAGACCCGCAAAGCTGGCTCTCAGGAATCGAAAACTGCGACGCGGTGATCCACACCGCCTTCGATCATGATTTCAGCCAGTTCGCCGCGAACTGCGAAAAAGACCGCCGGGTGATCGCCGCCATTGGCTCGGTGTTAAAAGGCACCTCTCGCCCACTGATTATTACCTCCGGCACCGCCATGGGTGACGACGATAGCGGCCAACCGGCGCGTGAAGATTTCTTCAACCCGGCCAATCCAAATCCGCGTAGAGCGTCTGAACTGGAAGGCAACATCCAGCTGGCAGCGGGCGTTGACGTGCGCGTGGTGCGTCTGCCACAGGTGCATAATACCGAACGTCAGGGGCTGCTGAGTTATTACACCCCTCTCGCCCAGCAAAAGGGCATGGCTGCGTATATTGGCGAGGGCGAAAATGGCTGGTGTGCTGCGCACGTCGATGACGTCGCCCGTCTGTATGTGAACGTGCTGGAGCAAGGCGAAAGCGGCAAACGCTATCACGCGGTTGCGGAAGAAAGCATTTCCGCCCGCCAGATTGCGGAAGTGGTTGCGGAAGGATTAGGCGTGCCTTGCGTGTCACTGAAAGCAGAACAGGCAGAAGCACATTTTGGCTGGTTCGCGCTATTCGCCACCCATGATCTTCGCGCCAGCGGAGAATGGACGCGCCTGCAGCTAAACTGGCAGCCGCAAGGCCCAGGATTGTTAGACGATTTGCGTGATATGGATTATTCGGTGTTCGCGAAATAACGTTATAGCTTCGAGTTTGCCCGGTGGCGCGTACGCTTACCGGGCCTACATTCGAATATTATCCCCGTGGACCGGGCCTGGCGTTGGCCACTCAAATCGTAACCATACCGCGTACGCCGTCGGCTTCCATATTTTCACCACGCCCTTGCTGCACAATAGTGCCACGCGACATCACCAGATACTGGTCTGCCAGGTCTGCGGCGAAATCATAAAACTGTTCCACCAGCAGAATCGCCATATCGCCCCGGCGCGCCAGCTGGCGAATCACCTCGCCAATCTCTTTAATCACCGATGGCTGAATGCCTTCGGTCGGCTCATCGAGGATCAGCAACTGCGGGCGACTCGCCAGCGCCCGGCCAATCGCCAGCTGCTGCTGTTGGCCGCCGGAGAGGTCACCGCCCCGCCGCTGTTTCATCGCCCGCAGCACCGGGAACAGCTGATAAATTTCGTCTGGCACCTCACGCGCTTCGCGGGCAGAAAACCGCGACATGCCGAGCAGCAAGTTTTCTTCGACAGTCAGCCGGGGGAATATTTCGCGCCCCTGCGGCACATACGCCATACCCGCCTGCACCCGCTGGTGCGGTTTACGCTGCATGATGGCCTGATTTTGCCAGGTCACACTGCCGCTGCGGGCCGGAATCAGCCCCATCAGGCATTTCAGTAATGTGGTTTTCCCGGCGCCGTTGCGCCCCAGTAAACAGGTGATTTCACCCGGCTGCGCAGTGAAGCTCACGCCGCGCAGAATATGGCTACCGCTGTAATATTGATGCAGTTCCTGAACCTGTAACATTCGACCTCCTTAGCGCCCCAGATAGACTTCAATCACCTGCTCGTTGGCCTGAACGTCACGTAGCGACCCTTCCGCCAGAACCTGGCCCTGATGCAGGACGGTCACGCGGTCGGCGATGGTCTCGACAAACCCCATATCATGTTCCACCACCATCAGCGAATGGCGGCCCGACAGCGTACGAAACAGCTCGGCGGTGTATTCCGTTTCAGCATCGGTCATGCCCGCCGCGGGTTCATCAAGCAACAGCAAATGTGGCTCCTGCACCAACAGCATGCCGATTTCGAGAAACTGCTTTTGTCCATGAGACAGCAGCCCCGCGCGCCGGGCGCGTTCGCCTTCCAGGCGCAGCAGCTGCAACACCTCGTCGATGCGGTCCTGCTGTTCGCCAGAAAGTTTCGCCCGCAAACTGGCCCACACCGATTTATCGCCCTTCATCGCCAGCTCGAGGTTTTCCGCCACGCTCAGCGCTTCAAACACCGTCGGCTTCTGGAATTTACGTCCAATACCCTGGCGAGCGATGGCGATTGAATCCAGCGTGGTTAAATCTATCGATTGATCGTAAATCGCCCTGCCGCTTTGTGGCCGGGTTTTGCCGGTGATCACGTCCATCAGCGTGGTTTTTCCTGCGCCGTTAGGGCCAATCACGCAGCGCAATTCACCCACGCCAATTTGCAGCGACAAATTGGTTAACGCCTGGAAGCCGTCGAAATTGACGTTGATGTTCTCGAGCTGCAAAACCGGATCCGTTTGTTCGCGAAAGCGATCCCCGGGCAGCTGACGGGTAAATAGTCCTTCATCGGGTTGCATTATTTGTCTCCTTTGCGCAGCAGGCCTATCACGCCTCGCGGCAGGAACAGCGTCACCACGATGAAAATCAGGCCAAGAAACAGCTGCCAGTATTCCGGCATCGCCACCGTGAACAGGCTTTTCGCGCCGTTCACCAGCCCGGCGCCGAGGATGGGTCCAATCAACGTGCCGCGCCCGCCGAGTGCGACCCAAATCGCCGCTTCAATTGAGTTGGTCGGCGACATTTCTCCAGGGTTAATAATGCCGACCTGCGGCACATACAACGCCCCCGCCAGGCCGCACAGCACGGCGGAAAGCGTCCACACCAGCAGTTTGAAACCGCGCGGATCGTAGCCGCAGAACATCAGCCTGTTTTCCGCATCACGTACCGCCGTCAGAACGCGGCCAAATTTGCTGCGTGCCAGCGCGAAGCCCACCGCCAGCGAGGCAAGAAGCAGCAGGACCGTCGCCAGAAACAACGCGGCGCGCGTGCCGGTGGCGCTCACCGGAAAACCAAGAATAGTGGTGAAGCCGGTAAACCCGTTGTTGCCGCCAAAACCGGTTTCATTACGAAAGAACAGCAGCATCCCGGCGTAGGTCAGCGCCTGAGTCATTATCGAGAAATACACTCCTTTGATTTTGGATCGGAAGGCAAACCAGCCGAACACCAGCGCCAGCAGACCCGGGACCAGCATCACCAGCAGCATTGCCCACGCAAAATGTTGCGTTCCCCACCAGAACCACGGCAGCTCGTTCCACGATAAAAAGGACATAAACGCCGGGAGTCCGTCGCCCGCCGCCTGACGCATCAGGTACATACCCATCGCATAGCCGCCGAGGGCAAAGAACAGCCCGTGCCCCAGCGACAGCATTCCGGCGTAGCCCCAGACCAAATCGAGCGCCACCGCCACAACCGCGTAGCAGAGAATTTTGCCGACCAGGGTCAGGGTCCAGGTCGAAATGGCCAGCGGATGGCTGGCCGGAAGCAGCGCCAGAAATGGCATACTCAACAGCACCAGCACCGCCAGGCCGCCAATCCAGCGCAGCGGACGCGGCGCCCGACGGGCAAGTGTTAAGGTTAATGGCTGGCTCATCAGTCAATGACCCTCCCTTTCAGCGCAAACAGCCCCTGCGGACGCTTCTGAATAAACAGAATGATCAGCACCAGAATCAGAATTTTGCCGAGCACCGCGCCCATTTGCGGCTCCAGAATTTTGTTGAAGATCCCCAGGCCAAATGCCGCAGCCACGCTGCCCGCCAGCTGACCGACACCGCCGAGTACCACCACCAGGAACGAGTCAATAATGTAGCCCTGACCGAGTTCCGGCCCGACGTTACCCAACTGAGATAGCGCCACGCCGCCAAGCCCGGCAATGCCGGAACCGAGGCCAAACGCCAGCATATCCACGCGCCCAGTCGGCACGCCGCAGCAGGCCGCCATCGCACGGTTTTGCGTTACCGCCCGCACGCGTAAGCCGAGCCGCGTTTTGTTGAGAATGAGCCAGGTGAAAAACAGCACCAGCATCACAAAGCCGATAACCACAATCCGGTTCCATGGCAGAATGAGATTCGGTAGTACCTGAATGCCGCCCGACAGCCAGCCCGGGTTAGAGACTTCGAGGTTCTGCGGGCCAAACAGCATTCGCACCAACTGGATAAGCATCAGGCTGATGCCCCACGTCGCCAGCAGCGTTTCCAGCGGGCGACCGTACAGATGGCGGATAATCGTCCGCTCCAGCAACATGCCAATCCCGCCGGTGATGCAGAACGCCACCGGCAGCGCCAGCAGCGGATAAAACGCCAGCCACTGCGGCGCAAACTGGCTTAGCGCCTGTTGTACCAGCCAGGTGCTGTACGCACCGAGCATCAGCATTTCGCCGTGCGCCATGTTAATCACGCCAAGCAGGCCGTAGGTTATCGCCAGCCCCAGCGCCGCGAGCAGCAGGATCGAGCCGAGCGAAATGCCCATAAACGCCTGCCCGAGAATATCGCCCCAGAACAAACGCTGCTGGATCTGCTTCAGGCTTTCCGCTGCGGCGGCGCGCACCGTGGCGTCGGGTTCATGTTGGGCATCGGTATAAGGTTGCAGTCGCGCCTGCGTTTCCGGGTCGGCCGAATGTCCGAGCAGGGTCATCGCCTGTTTGCGCACGGCGGCATCCGGGCTGTTGAGCTGTAAATTAGCCAGCGCGAGTTCAAGCTGTTGCTTCACGCTATCGTCGGTTTCCACCTTCAGGCGTTTTTCCAGCATCGGGACCACTTCTGGCCCGGCATCGCGTTGCAGGGTTTTCGCTGCGGCAAGTCTTTTAGTGACATTGTCACTTACCAGTTGGTGCGTGGCGAGTGCGCCGGCCACCAGATTGCGCAGACGGTTGGTCAGACGAACGGGTTTGAGGTCGCCTTGCGGCTGGGCGTTGGCGTCTAAGGCCAGCGGTTTGCCACTTTCAACGCTAAAGGCATGATGCGCGGCGTCACTTCGCAGGCTTTCGGCGCTGAGCGCCTGCAACAGCGGCAGTCGCTGCGGCTGCGGATCGACCGCCCATTTTTCAAGCATGGCCGATTGCTGGCTGCGGTTGGCGGCCACAAAATCATCCGCGTCTCCTGCGTGAGCGAAACACGGTAGCAGCGAGGCTACAAACAGCAGCCAGCGTACTGGTTTCATCAAAGACTCCTTTTTGTGAATATCGTGCCGTCTGATGCTCTCTCCCTGGCCCTCTCCCCCGTGGGAGAGGAGGCCAGGATGAGGGAAAAAATGCGACTCAGTTGCTGGCCATTTTCATTGGCTGGTCTGGCTTCTTGTCATTTCCCGGAATGTATGGGCTCCAAGGCTGCGCGCGTACCGGCTTATCGGTCTGCCAGACCACGTTAAACTGGCCGTTGCTTTCGATTTCGCCAATCATTACTGGCTTATGCAGGTGATGGTTGGTGGCGTCCATCGTCAGCGTAAAGCCCGACGGCGCTTTGAAGGTTTGTCCGGCCATTGCCGCACGGACTTTGTCCACGTCGGTGGTGCCCGCTTTTTCCACCGCCTGCGCCCACATGTGAATGCCGACGTAGGTCGCTTCCATTGGATCGTTGGTCACCACCGTGCCCGCATTCGGCAGGTTGTGGGCTTTGGCATACGCGCGGTAATCCGCGACGAAGCGCTGGTTAGTCGGGTTATCGACGGACTCGAAGTAGTTCCATGCCGCGAGATTGCCAACCAGCGGTTTGGTATCTATCCCGCGCAGTTCTTCTTCACCGACCGAGAACGCCACCACCGGCACGTCGGTCGCTTTCACGCCCTGGTTAGCCAGCTCTTTGTAGAACGGGACGTTGGAATCGCCGTTGATAGTCGACACCACTGCCGTTTTCCCGCCCGCGGAGAATTTTTTGATATTGGCGACGATGGTCTGGTAATCGCTGTAGCCAAACGGGGTGTAAACCTCTTCGATATCTTTATCCTGCACGCCTTTCGAATGCAGGAACGCGCGCAGAATTTTGTTGGTGGTGCGCGGATAGACGTAGTCGGTGCCGAGCAGGAAGAAGCGTTTGGCCTCGCCGCCATCTTCACTCATCAGATATTCCACCGCCGGGATCGCCTGCTGATTCGGCGCAGCCCCGGTGTAGAACACGTTTGGCGACATTTCTTCACCCTCATACTGCACCGGATAGAACAGCAGCCCGTTCAGCTCCTCGAATACCGGCAGCACCGATTTTCGCGAAACAGAGGTCCAGCAGCCGAACACCGCCGCCACTTTGTCCTGAGTCAGCAGCTGACGCGCCTTTTCAGCAAACAGCGGCCAGTTTGACGCCGGGTCAACCACCACCGGTTCAAGCTTTTTACCGAGTACGCCACCCTTGGCGTTGATCTCGTCGATGGTCATCAACGCCACGTCCTTCAACGGCGTTTCGGAAATCGCCATCGTTCCGGACAGCGAATGCATAATTCCCACTTTGATGGTGTCAGCAGCATACACGCTGACGCTAAAACCGAGAGCAATCGTGGAGGCGGAGAGAGCAAAAGCTTTAAGCAAAGTTCGACGGCGCATGATTCACTCCTGAAAGAGACAGCAACAAGGATTAAAAACATCGGTGTAGTCGTCAGGAGTCAGGCAAGAAAGATGCCAACGTGGAAAAAAGTACGAAAAACAGGCGTGTGAACGGGGGAATTGCAACTTTTGTTGCAGATAAACGCCCTATGCCATTCGAGTTACATAGAGGCGATAAGAGAATGAGCCCCGATGAACTGACTAAAGTCGTGATTCGGGCGAGTGAGCGTAGCCAACAAAGAGGTATCCTACAGGGCGAAGGATATGTGGAACGTTCGATTCAGGGGCAGCATTGCGCCATTGCGGTGCAGCGCTGCCCTGTTAGTTACGGCTTACCAGACGTCGGCGGCTATCTCCGTCACCAGACGGACTTTCTGCCACTGCTGGGCTTCGGTCAGGCTGTTGCCCTCTTCGGTGGAGGCAAAACCGCACTGCGGGCTGAGACATATCTGCGCTTTCGCAACGTACTGCGCTGCTTCTGCCAGACGCGCTTTCACCCCTTCCGGGTTTTCCAGCTCACCGTTTTTAGTGGTGATCAGACCCAGTACCACCTGCTGATGGCCCGGACGGACAAAGCGCAGCGGCGCGAAGTCACCGGAACGGTCGTTATCATATTCAAGGAAGAATGCGTCGACGTTAACGCTGCCGAACAGCACTTGCGCCACCGGCTCGTAGCCGCCAGAAGAAATCCACGTTGAGCGGAAATTCCCACGACAGACGTGCAGTCCGATGGTCAAATCGTCCGGCTTACCTTCCAGCGCTTTGTTCAACACCCGGGCGTAGATTTTAGCCAGCTCATCCGGATTGTCGCCGCGCTCACGCACCTGCTGGCGCTGTTCATCGGAACAGAGATACGCCCAGACGGTGTCATCGAGCTGCAAATAGCGGCAGCCTGCGTCATAAAATGCGCGGATCGCGTCGCGCCAGGTGGTGGCTAAATCGTCAAAGTAATCGGCCAGATCGGGATAAACCGTGGCATCGATATCTTTGCGACCGCCGCGGAAATGCAGCACGCTCGGGCTTGGGATAGTCATTTTTGGCTGTGCGTCGCCGCTGATGCTTTTCAGGTAGCGGAAATCATTGAGCATCGGGTGCGAGCCGAAACCGAGCTTGCCAATCACGCGCACGCCGTGGGCTTTGGTTTGCACCCCGTTAAACTGAATGCCTTTGTCAGAGTCGTAACGCTCAACGCCCTGTAAACCGTCGAAGAAGTCAAAGTGCCACCACGCGCGGCGAAACTCACCGTCGGTCACCACGTTCAGGCCGCAGTCACACTGGTGCTGAACTACCTGGAGGATCGCTTCATCTTCCACCGCACGCAGCGTCTGCGCATCGATAGCGCCTTCGGCAAACTGCTGGCGGGCGTGTTTAATGCTGTCCGGACGTAAAAAACTGCCGACGATATCGGCGCGGTATGGCGCGGTGTGACGTGACATGGTCTCTCCTCGTCGTCAGGCAACTGATTGCCTGACGTGATAATTGCGAAATCAACATTTAGACTTCTGGATGGCTATATACCCTCAACTTGCCATGCGGGAGAGGCGCAGGCAAACGAGATAAATTCATCACCCGTGAAAAAAATTCATGTTGAGGCAAATGCCAGGCCTTCATCTGCCCAACCGGTGAGGCCGCCAATCATGATTTTTACCGGTCTGCCAAGCTGGGCGAGCTTCAGCGCCGCCCTGTCTGCACCGTTGCAGTGTGGCCCTGCGCAATAGACCACAAACAACGTTTCCGGTGGCCACTCGCGCAAACGCGCTTCGGTGAGATAACGATGCGGAAGATGCAGCGCGCCCGGCAAATGGCGGCGGGCGAACGCCTCAGGCGAACCGACAACGTGCAGCAGCACAAAATCCACTTCGCCGCTTTCTATAACCGAATGCACATCATCGCAGTCAGTTTCCACGCTCAGACGGCGCTGAAAATGGGCAATGGCGTCCTGCGGGCTTGCCGCGGGGATCTCAGTGACATAACTCATGGTATTTCCTTCTTGTTGTGTCGACGGGTGTCGTGTTACCTCTTATCTCATCAAAAATTCAGGACACGCACCGCCCGCCGACATGACAGAAATCGCCAGGATAATGACAACCGCTTCCCGCCCGCTGGTCGTGGCCCTCGCCTACGACGGCCTGTGCACCTTTGAATTTGGCGTCGCCGTCGAGATTTTTGGTCTGCCACGCCCGGAGCTGGGCGAAAACTGGTATCGCTTTGCGGTCGCGTCGGTGGACGACGGCCAACTGCGTGCGACGGGAGGGATCCGCATTGTGGCCGATGGTGGCTTTGAGCTTCTGGAACAGGCGAACACCATCGTGATCCCCGGCTGGCGCGGCATGGACGCTCCGGTGCCGCAGGCATTATGTGAGGCATTGCGCCAGGCGCATCAGCGTGGCTGTCGGCTAATGTCGATTTGTTCAGGGGTGTTTGTTCTCGCGGCCAGCGGCCTGTTGAACGGACGTCAGGCCACCACCCACTGGCGTTATACCGATGAACTCCAGCGGCGTTTTCCCGCCATTCAGGTGATGGAAAATGTGCTGTACGTCGGCGATAATGGCCTCATGACCTCGGCAGGCAGTGCGGCGGGAATTGATTTATGCCTGCACGTAGTGCGCAGTGATTATGGGCTGGATGCCGCCAACAGCGTTGCACGGCGCTTAGTCGTCCAGCCACATCGCGACGGCAGCCAGACCCAGCAGCTCAAGCGCCCGGTGGCGCGCAGCCGGGAAAGCGAACGCCTCGGGCAGCTGTTTGACTGGCTTCACGCGCATCTTACCGAACCGCATACTTTGGAATCGCTGGCCCACCGCGTCGGGATGAGTCCGCGCACATTGCTGCGCCGTTTTCAGGACGCCACCGGTGTGACGCCCGCTCGCTGGTTGCTCAATGAACGGCTACAGCGTGTGCAACAGGCCTTAACCGACAGCCGACTCAGCATTGAACATATTGCCGCGAATAACGGCTTTGGCACCACCAGCGCCCTGCGCCATCATTTTCAGCAACGTTTCGCCCTCAGCCCACAAGCATTTCGCAAAAAATTTACGCAAGTGGCTAAATAATTCACGTAATTAACGATTCGTTTAGATTAACTCCGGTATTCTCTGTTCATCGCGGCTAATTAAGGTAAGTGAGGATTTTATCGTACGCTTTTAACATTAACGGAGGTTAATCATGCTGGGAAATATGCATGTCTTTATGGCAGTTTTGGGAACCATCGTATTCTCCGGTTTTCTTGCTGCGTATTTCAGCCATAAATGGGATGACTAATGAACACTGACAGTCCCGACCCTTAACGGCCCCTTGTTGCTTTTCGCACAAGGGGCTTTTTGTTGGTATTCATTCGGGCGGAAAAAAATGAAAGACAAAAAAAACCGCCCACGATGTGGCGGTAAATGCTTGCATGGATAGATCTGTGTTTTGATTATTCGGCAAATCCGGCGTGTCCTTGCCTTATTTGCCTCATGCCCTCAGGCTACCATTCTAAACGTCAATGAAGTCTAAACGAGGCGGGCATTATTTTTAAGAACTGTATAAATAAGGCATCAGATAATGCTGAAGCATAACAATTAACAGGCATTCTGAAACATGCCCGGTGGCACTACGCTTACCGGGCCTCCATTTATATTTGTAGGCCTGGTCAGCGTAGCGCCACCAGGCTCAATTATTCGCTTAACCCGCGATTTTTGAGCATCGGTTCCGGCAGTGGGTCGTGACCACGCCAGTCGCGGTATAACGCTTCCAAATCACTGCTGTTGCCGCGTGATAAAATGGCTTCGCGGAATCGCTGACCATTTTCACGCGTCAGGCCGCCCTCTTCGACAAACCACTGGTAGCCGTCATCAGCCAACATTTGCGTCCAGATATAAGCGTAATATCCCGCCGCGTAGCCGCCGCCAAAAATATGCGCAAAATAGCTGCTGCGATAGCGCGGTGGCACAGCGGCCACATCGAGGTTTTCCCTGCCAATGACCTGCTGTTCAAACACATCTACATCGGACGGCAGCGTTTCCGGCGTCTGCGTATGCCAGTTCATATCCAGCAGCGCGGAGCTGACCAATTCGGTCATGTCATAACCTTTATTGAACGTCGCGGCGCGCATCATGCTGTCGCGCAGCGTTTCCGGCATCGGTTCTCCGCTCTGATAATGACGTGCAAAGCGAGCAAATACCTGCGGATGGCGAGCCCAGTGCTCATTAATTTGCGACGGGAACTCGACAAAATCGCGCGGCGTGCGCGTGCCGGACAGGCTCGGATAACGCTGGACGGCGAACAGCCCGTGCAGCGTGTGGCCGAACTCGTGGAACAGCGTCACCACATCGTCCCAGCTCAGCAGCGCCGGGTTGCCCGCCGTCGGCTTCTGATAGTTGCAGACGTTATAAATCACCGGACGCTGTCCGAGCAGCGTCGACTGCTGCACGTAGTTATCCATCCACGCGCCACCGCCTTTTGAATCACGGGCAAAGAAATCACCGTAGAACAGCGCCAGACCTACACCATTGGCGTCAAAAATTTCCCAGACGCGGACATCCGGGTGGTAAACCGGGATATCGAAACGCTCGACAAAGCGGATGCCAAACAGCTGCGAGGCGGTCCAGAACACGCCGTCGGTCAGCACGTTGTTCAGTTCCAGATACGGTTTGATTTGCGCTTCGTCAAGATCGTACCGCGCCAGTCGCACCTGCTCGGCATAATAATTCCAGTCCCAGGCCTGCGCCTGAAAACCACCCTGCTGCTCATCTATCACGTGCTGAATATCGGCCAGTTCACGTTCGGCGCGCGCCCGGGCAGCAGGTGCAATCTGACGCATAAAGGTGAATGCGGCTTCCGGCGTTTTCGCCATCTGGTCAGCCATGCTCCAGCTCGCGTAATCGCGATAGCCCAGCAGCGTCGCTTGTTTAGCACGCACGGTGGCCAGGCGTAAAATCAGCGCCCGGGTGTCGTTCCCGTCGCCTTTTTCATTGCGTAACCAGCCTGCATCGAACAGGTTTTTACGGGTTTGTCGGTCACGAAGCTGCGCCAGCGCAGGCTGTTGGGTGCTGTTCAGCAAGGGCAGAAGCCAGCGATCGTTGAGCCCTTTATCACGGGCCGCGCTGGCGGCAGCGGTGATGTCTTCCGGGCTGAGGCCATCCAGCTGATGCTGGTAATCCAGCACAAGCCCACCGGATTTGGCGGCGGCCAGCAGCCGCTGGTGAAACTGGGTGCTGAGCGTCGCGGCTTCGGTGTTTAGCGTGCGCAGCTCGGCTTTCTGCGCAGGCGCAAGCTTCGCCCCCGCCAGAATAAATTGCTGGTGGATAACCTCGACTAACCGCCGCGATTCCGCATCCAGGCCCAGCGTTTCCCGCTGCTGCCAGAGGGCGTCGACCCGGGCGAACAGCGCCTCGTTGAGATACACATCGTTGGATAATTCTGCCAGTTCCGCAGAAAACTGCTCGTCGAGACGCTGGAGCGTGTCGTTGGTGTGGGCGGCGGTCATGGCAAAAAATATGGACGTGACGCGGCCCAGCAGCTCGCCGCTTTTCTCCAGCGCCACGAAGGTGTTGTCGAACGTTGCGGGTGCGGGGTTTTCGGCAATCGCCGCAATTTCTTCGCGCTTTTGGCGCAGGCCTGCATCGAACGCAGGACGGTAATGATCGTCCTCAATCGCATCAAAACGTGGGGCCTGATAAGGTAACAGGCTGACGCTTAAAAACGGGTTATCACTGCTCATCACGGACTCCTGAAAACGGGATTCTCCTTAGATTAGGCAACCCCTTGATAAACCGCAATGATTTCCCCCGCCACCGCCACGGCGATTTCGGCGGGCAATTTGCCTTTGACGTCCGGCAGGCCAATTGGGCAGCGCATTGTATTCAGCGTTTCCCGGGCAATGCCTTTGCCTTCCAGCAGATATTCAAACCGTTGGCGTTTGGTTTGCGAGCCGATCACGCCCAGATAACGATAGCGCCCGCGGCGCAGCAGCGTTTCTGCCAGCGCCAGATCCAGCGGATGATGATGGGTCATAACCACAAAAAGGCTGTTATCCGGTGCGTGGCGGGCGATATCACACGGGTCGTCGGTGTGATGGCAGCGCACCCCGGCGGGCACCGCGCCAAACTGCGCCTCACGCTGATCTACCCAGTTCACCCGGCACGGCAGCGTGGCGAGAATGTTCACCAGCGCTTGCCCCACGTGCCCGGCCCCAAAAACGTACACTTCCGGCTGCGGCAGCCCCCAGGGTTCGAACAGCACCTGGGTCATGCCGCCGCAGCACTGCCCGGCGCGCGCGCCGAGGGCGAACGTTTCCTGACGCGGCGTCTGCGTGCCTGACTGCAACATTTCACGCGCGATGGCGATACACTGAAATTCCAGATTACCACCGCCGATAGTCAGCCAGCTCTCGTCGAGACTGACCACCATCTTGGTGCCTGCCTCGCGCGGCACCGAGCCTTTATCCTGTAACAGCGTCAACATTACCGCAGGCACGCGCCGTTCGCGCAATGCCATCAGCACGTCCAGCCATTCGTCAGCTTTCATCATCGTCCGCCTCCAGCTGAGTGACGCCCGCCAACACCCGTTCTGGCGTCGCCGGGGCGTCGAGCATCGGATGACGACGATAATCTGCCACCGATGCCACCGCGTCCTGTAACGCACACCACACTGAAATGCCGAGCATAAACGGCGGTTCGCCCACTGCTTTTGAGCGATAAACCGTTTCGGCGCTGTTGGCGTGCGCCTCGAGCAGCGAGACGTTAAACACCTCCGGCATGTCGCTCATCGCCGGGATTTTGTAGCTCATCGGCCCATCGGTCAGCAGCCGTCCATTGTTATCCCACTTTAGCTCTTCGGTCGTCAGCCAGCCTGCGCCCTGCATGAAGCCGCCTTCAATCTGGCCGATATCCAGCGCCGGGTTCAGCGACTGTCCGACGTCGTGCAGAATATCGGTGCGTAGCAGACGATATTCCCCGGTCAGCGTGTCGATAATGACTTCGGAACAGGCCGCGCCCCAGGCGAAGTAATAGAACGGTTCTCCACGCCCGGCCTGCCGGTCGTAATGAATGCCTGGCACTTTATAGAATCCGGTTGCCGAGAGTGGAACCTGGTTGAGCCACGCAAGCATTGCCACGTCGGCAAAACTGAAATAGCGTTCGTTGACCTGCACCACACCGTTGCCAAACGTCACCCGATCTTCGGGGCACTGGTGCAACGAACACAGCATCTCCACTAAACGCTGTTTCAGGGTCTGGGCGGCGATTTCTGCGGCTTTACCGTTAAGATCCGCTCCGGACGACGCCGCCGTCGGCGACGTATTCGGCACTTTTCCGGTGCTGGTGGCGGTGACCTGAATCGCATCCAGCGGGATTTGCAGCACGTTCGCCACGATTTGCGCCACTTTGGTGTTCAGTCCTTGGCCCATTTCGGTGCCGCCGTGGTTGAGCTGCAGCGTGCCATCGCTGTAAATCAGGATCAGTGCTCCGGCCTGATTGAGGAAACTGGCGGTAAACGAGATCCCGAATTTTACCGGAGTCAGTGCCAGCCCGCGTTTTAACACCGGGCTTTGGGCGTTAAAGCGTGCGATCTCCGCCCGGCGCTCGGCGTAACGCGCGGAGTCCGCCAACTGGCCGATAACCGTTTGCGCCAGATTCTGTTTTATCGGCTGGTGATAATGCGTGACGTCGCGACCTTCGCCACCGTAGGCGTTTATTCGACGGATATGCAGCGGGTCGAGGGATAACTGACGGGCGATGGCATCCATGATTTGCTCAATGGCGACCATGCCCTGTGGGCCACCGAAGCCGCGAAACGCGGTGTTCGACGCCAGATTGGTCCGGCAGCGATAGCCGGTGACCCTGGCGTCGCCGAGGTAATAGGCATTATCAGCGTGGAACATGGCCCGGTCGCAGATCGAACCAGACAAATCCAGCGAATAGCCGCAGTTGGCAGCCAAATCAATGACCACGCCGTGCAGCATTCCGTCGTCGGTGAAGCCCACATCAAAGCGCACAAAGAACGGATGGCGTTTGCCGGTGATGCGCATGTCATCGCGGCGCGCCAGGCGAAGTTTCGCCGGACGTCCGGTCACCCGCGCCGCCAGCGCGGCATGACAGGCAATGCCCGCCGCTTGCGTTTCCTTCCCCCCAAAGCCGCCGCCCATCCGGCGCACGTCAACGGTGACTTTGCTTTGCGTTACGCCCAGCACTGACGACACCAGTTTCTGCACTTCGGTCGGATGCTGCGTTGACGACCAGATTTGCATCGCACCATCTTCGCCGGGCAGCGCCATCGCCACCTGGCCTTCAAGATAAAAGTGCTCCTGGCCGCCGATATGAAACTGACCCTGCAAGCGATGTGGCGCAGCGGCCAGCGCCGCATCGGCATCACCGCGTTGCTGAACGTGCGGCTGTTCGACAAAGTGCAATTTTGCCAGGGCCTGTTCAACGTCCAGCACCGCGTCCAGCGGTTCAATGGTTATCTTCGCCGCTAATGCTCCGGCACGCGCCGCTTCGGGCGTTTCAGCGGCAATCATCAACACCACCTGGCCGTGATATTCCACCGTTTCTTTGGCAAACAGGGGGTCACCCGGCGCCAGCGGCCCGATATCCAGCTCGCCCGGTACGTCCTGCCAGCTCAGCACGCGCACCACACCCGGCACCTGAAAACAGGCGGTGGTGTCGATGTGAATAATGCGTCCGTGGGCGCAGTCGCTCAGCACCGGACACAGATGCAGCATCCCGGTGAGCGGCGTTTTATCATCGATGTATTCCGCCGCGCCGCTGACGTGACGCCCGGCGCTTTCATGCACGCGGGATTTGCCCACGCGGCCGTTTAACTGCTCAAGAAACTGCGCTTTCAGCATCGTTTCGGAAATGGCTGGCGGTTTAGCGGACATAATCAGTCACCTCCACGAGATGTTCAGACGTCATGTGCAGGAAATAGCGTTTCAGTAGGTTTTTCGCCACCTGTAGGCGGTATTCCGCGCTGGCGCGGGCGTCGCTGAGCGGCGAGAAATCCGCTGCCAGCGCAGCGCAGGCAGCGTTGAGGGTCTCACGATTGAGCGCCCGACCGATCCACGCGGCTTCGCATTGCAGGGCTCTGGCAGGCGTAGCCGCCATGCCGCCAAAAGCGATGCGCGCCCGGCTCACGATGCCGTCACTGACGTCAAGATTAATGGCGGCAAACACCGAAGAAATGTCGTCCTCCCGCCGCTTTGAGACTTTCCATAACTGCATATTACGTGACAACGTCACGTCATCAGTGATGATATGACTGATGAACTCCCCTGGCTGCATGACGGTTTTACGGTAGCCGATAAAAAAATCGGCCAGCGCCACGTCGCGCGTTTGTGTCCCGCGACGCAGATGAAGACGTGCGTCGAGGGCCAGCAGCGCCGGGGCACAGTCGCCGATTGGTGAGGCGTTAGCGATGTTGCCGCCTAGCGTGCCCTGGTTGCGAACCTGTTGGGAGGCAAAGCGATCGAGCATCTCGCTCAAGGCAGGGATCGTCTCTTTCAGTTGACGCTGTAGGGTGTCCAGGGTGGTCATCGCGCCGATCACCAGCCGGTTGCCCTGCCGCACGATTCCACGCAGTTCTTCCACACGCGCCAGCGAAATCAGCTGGCCGTGGCGCTGGTGCGCCTGCGTCACCAGCAAATTAAGATCGGTTCCGCCTGCCAGCAGTCGCGCCTGCGGGTGTCGGGCATAGCATTCTGCCAGCGCATCGAGCGTTTTCGGCATCAACAGCCGCTCATCCGTTGGCTCGCCGAGGGCCTGAAGCTGTGCCACCGTTAGCGCGGCCTGTGCATCAAACTTATCCGCACTGGAATCAGACAGAAGGCTCAACGCGGCTTCAACTATTGGCCGATAGCCGGTGCAGCGGCACAGATTGCCCCCCAGCTGATGCGCAACCGATGCGCTGTCGGCTGCTGCGCCATTTTTTTGCATTGCAAAGGCCGACATCACGATGCCCGGCGTGCAGAACCCGCACTGGGAGGCATGGCCGCAGGCCAGGGTGCGCTGTACCGGATGCAATTCTCCACCATCCGCCAAATCTTCCACCGTCAGCAATTGTTTGCCGTGCAGTTGGCCCACTAATAACAAACAGGCATTAGCACTCTGGTAGCGAATTTTGCCGTCGTCCACGCTGCCGAGCACCACGGTGCAGGCTCCGCAATCTCCAGACGCGCAGCCTTCTTTGGTGCCGCAGCGCAGCCTGTCGTTACGCAGCCAGTTCAGCACGGTCAGATTCGGATCGACGTTTTCAAGCGTGACCGGCTGCTGATTGAGTAAAAATTGGGTCATGCCGCCACCTCCAGTCCATCACGGTTCCAGGCACATTCGCCGTTGATCCACGTCTGGGCGATGTTGCGGTCATCGCCGAGGGTCATCAGCATAAACAGCTGTTCGTAAATATCTTTGCAGCGGGCGCTGCGCAGCTGTTGAAGCGGCGAAACCGCCGGGTCCAGCACCACAAAATCCGCCTCTTTGCCGACGCTGAAATTGCCGATGTGCTCATCGAGACACAGCGCCCGCGCGCCGCCGAGGGTGGCGTGATAAAACGCTTCACTGGCGCACAGTTTGTAGCTTTGCAACTGACCAATTTTGTAGGCTTCACCGAGCGTGCGCAGCATGTTGAACGTGGTTCCGGCGCCAACGTCGGTGCCGATGCCCATTTTCACTTTTTTCTGCCAGCAGGTTTGCAGACGGAACAGGCCGCTGCCGAGGAACAGATTCGAGGTCGGGCAGAACGCCACCGCTGAGTCACTGTCGTGCAGGCAATTCCACTCCGCATCCTGTAAATGAATCGCGTGGGCGAAGACGCTGCGTTTGCCGGTCAGGCCGTAGTGGTGGTAGACATCGAGATAGTTTTCATGCTCCGGCCACAGGCTTTTCACCCACGCAATTTCCTGCGGGTTTTCGCTCAAATGGGTGTGCAGCCAGGTGTCCGGAAACGCTTCGCGCAGCCGCTGCACCGCTTCAAGCAGCGCTGGCGTGGAGGTTGGCGCGAAACGTGGGGTGATGGCGTAGCCGAGACGCTGATGATTGTGCCAACGCAAGATTAGCTCACGGGTTTGCTGGTAACTCTGCTCAGCGGTTTCGGTTAAATAGTCGGGCGCGTTGCGGTCCATCATCACTTTCCCGGCGATGAGTCGCATGTTTTGCTGCGCCGCGGCGGCAAACAGCGCGTCGACCGATTCCGGATGCACGGTGCCAAACACCAGCGCGGTGGTGGTGCCGTTCGAGAGCAACTGGTTGAGGAAGAATGCTGACATTTGCGCCGCGTGCCCGGCGTTGCCGTACTGGCTTTCCACCGGGAAAGTGTAGGTGGTCAGCCATTCGAGAAGTTGTTCACCAAATGCGCCGATCATTTCTGTTTGCGGATAATGCAGATGAGTATCGACGAAACCCGGCACGATAAGCTTGCCGCGCAGATCGACCCAGTCGTCCGGTTGTTTGAGCAATGACTGCCCTTCTTCCCAGCTCATCAGCGCGGCGATGCGCCCTTCAGCGATGAACATCAGGCCGTCGTCAACGTAGCGCGCCTGACGGGCTATTTCCTCAGGGCTATCGGCCGTTGCGGCAATATCAAAAAAGCGCCCGCGCAGCGCGTAGCGATAGTCGACCATTTCTGACCTCTTCTTATCCCGGTTGTGCCCGGGTTATTTATGCAGGTGTATTGTCAGAATAGTATTGCAAACAGAGTGCCAGCTTTAAATTTACGATTATCGTTAAATTTCAACATCTTATTAATTATTCATTCGTTTGCGCAACAAACTGAATATTATTCAGCCCGCAACCGTTTGCTTATTCTGGCAATCGTTTTTCTTGCATAACTATTCCGCTGAACATTGATGAAAACAAAAATAGCGGCGTAAAACGATGCTCAACGCTGAAGCAGTTGCACCGTTTTTGCGCACGGTGAAGGCGCTGTAAAGTGGTACAACAGGTTGCAAAGTTCCGTTCCCGAAGGCCGACCACGCGTGGTATGGTATGGCAACAGTTAACGCATTGAGGAACAGGAAGAATGATTGTATTTGTTACCGGAGCGACCGCCGGGTTTGGTGAGAGCATCACCCGCCGTTTCATTGCCAATGGCCATAAAGTTATCGCCACCGGACGCCGTCATGAGCGTCTGCAGGAACTGAAAGAAGAACTGGGCGACAGCATTCTGACCGCGCAGCTCGACGTGCGTAACCGCGCAGCTATCGAAGATATGATGGCTAACCTCCCCGTTGAATGGCGCAATATCGACATTCTGGTCAATAACGCCGGGCTGGCGCTGGGCATGGAGCCGGCACATAAAGCCGACGCGGATGACTGGGAAACCATGATCGACACCAACAACAAAGGACTGGTGTATATGACCCGCGCGGTGCTGCCGGGCATGGTTGAACGCAACTGCGGGCATATCATTAACATCGGTTCCACCGCCGGGAGCTGGCCGTACGCGGGCGGCAACGTTTACGGCGCGACCAAGGCATTCGTTCGCCAGTTCAGCCTGAACCTGCGCACCGATCTGCACGGCACCGCCGTTCGCGTGACTGATGTTGAGCCGGGCCTGGTGGGCGGCACAGAGTTCTCAAACGTGCGCTTTAAAGGTGACGACGCGAAAGCAGAGAAAACCTATGAAAACACCAGCGCGCTGTCTGCGGAAGACGTGACCGAAGCCGTGTGGTGGGTGGCAACGCTGCCAAAACACGTCAACATCAATACCCTTGAAATGATGCCCGTCAGCCAGTCTTTTGCTGGCCTGAGCATTCATCGTCAAGGCTAAGCGATTCTACGCCCAGCCCGGCCTGCAGGCCGGACTGGGCGTAGCGTCATATTCAGCGTAAAATAACGCACTTACCCCGCAATTAAGAAAGAGCAATGGCCGCAGAATCGCAACTCAATCCGACACAGCCCGTGAACCAGCAAATCTACCGTATTTTGCGCCGGGATATCGTGCACTGCCTGATAGCGCCGGGTACACCGCTGTCCGAGAAAGAGGTTTCTGTTCGCTTTGACGTTTCGCGCCAGCCGGTGCGTGAAGCCTTTATTAAGCTGGCCGAAAACGGGCTGATTCAGATTCGCCCCCAGCGCGGTAGCTACGTTAATAAAATCTCTCTTTCCCAGGTGCGCAACGGCTGCTTCGTACGCCAGGCCATCGAATGCGCGGTGGTGCGACGTGCGGCGGCAATGATTACTGACGCCCAGTGTTATCTGCTGGAGCAAAATCTGCACCAGCAGCGGATTGCCATTGATCGCCAGCAGCACAATGATTTCTTCCAGCTCGACGATGAATTCCACCAACTACTGTCACAGATTGCCGACTGCCAGCTCGCCTGGGACACTATCGAGAACATTAAAGCTGCCATCGACCGCGTGCGTTATATGAGTCTCGATCACGTTTCCTCCCCGGAAATGCTTTTGC
Source organism: Scandinavium hiltneri (assembly GCF_024764835.1). GTDB lineage: Bacteria > Pseudomonadota > Gammaproteobacteria > Enterobacterales > Enterobacteriaceae > Scandinavium > Scandinavium hiltneri. The sequence goes on from NZ_JALIGE010000073.1 coordinate 67,106, forward strand.
GCCAGCATCAGGATATCTTTAGCGCGCTGGAAAAACGCGATGTAGAGGCGGTAGGTAAAGCGATGACCGTTCATTTGCAGGAGATCAGCGAATCCGTGCTGTTAATTCGCCAGGAAAATGGCGAGTGGTTTAGCGAAGAGTAAGACCCTATCCTCAGATTAATCCGCTGAAATTTTGACAGAAAAACTTACGCCGCATCAACATTAATAATGCGGCGTTGGCTGAATAAACTTCACTCTACTACAGACACAGGATAATAAATTAATATAACATGACGGATAATATACACACAAAGGAGTTGCTATGTTATCTTTTAGAAATCATAACTTTGGTGAATCATTTATAAGTCGTTCAAGAGAATTAAGAGCAAGGTCCGTCAATAATAAAATGGTACAGGGCGGTACTTTTTGGTTTAATAATTTCGTCACAACCCACTCTACACTCTGTTCTTTTGCCTTATTAATTCCCGGCCTTAAGTTTGGCGATTCAATAAGTGACTTTACTGAACTGGCAAATAATAACTATCGCGCATTACAGGTGGCTGCACAACGGCTTACTGATCAAGAAATTCTGTTTTTTGATCATTTTACGCGATCTGATTTTTATGCCGCACATGCAACAAACAGCAAGGCTGTTATTAACGATAACAATGATCTTGTTTTATTTTCAAGAAAAAAGTTAATTGAAGATAAAATCATATTCCCTACGGGGAATACATCTTCTGACGATATCGTAGGGCTTGCCAATGATGATAATGTTTTTTTCTCATTGGAAGTGGGTGCTCCACCGCAAAAGTCCCCTGCGGAGGGAATCGGCAGTCGTTTTGGCAATACCATTTACAAAATACCCTATAAAAACCCTGCCTTTGAACATTCCTCTTTAGTGCTTTTTGACCAGCTTGAGATGGTGGTTCCTGAATGCCATCTCAACGGTATTAGCATCGAAGCAAAACGGATATTGAACTCGCGTAACTATACAATGCGTTCAATTTGCTTCTATGGGCGAAAATCAATTCCAGCGCTGGCATTATCTATTATATTAGCGGCCAGATTGTTACCCGAAGATGACAGAAACATCTTGCTAAAGATTCAGTCACAGCGAGAAATAAACAACCTGCTTCGTTACGTCTTCAGAATTGAAATAAGAGTTCCACGGCTGTTCGGTGTTAACTTTGGCGAATATTTTAGGTTCAATTTTGGTAGATGATAAAGGCCCCTATGCAGACCCCGGTTGAGGGGTATGGACTGGCGATGTCTCTTGACTCAACGTTCTGGTCGAGAGACATGCCCTGGCAGAGGCCTTTTTCTGGAAATCACACGTCGCCCCGAATGAGGCGACATAAAACTTACAGTTTCTCAGCAAAGGCCGCCACGGTGGCTTTGGCCCCTTTCTCCAGCAGCGACAGATAGGCATTTGTCACCTGCGAGACAAACTTCCCTTCCAGCGGCAACTCATTACCAAAGATGGCCTCGATGCCCAGCAGCGCTTTCACACGGGCTTCGCCCTGTTCGCTGTTTTTCACCACGGACTGAATAGTACTGAGCAGCGGGTCGCATACTTCAATCGCTTCGCCCTGCTCGTCGCTGCCGTCGACATAGCGCATCCAGCCCGCCACGCCAAGGGCCAGCAATGAGAAATCGCTGTTATGCGCCAGATGCCAGCGTACGGAATCCAGCATACGCTGCGGCAGTTTCTGACTACCGTCCATGGCAATCTGCCAGGTGCGGTGACGCAGCGCCGGGTTGCTGTAGCGCGCAATAAGCAGGTCTGCGTAACGGCCCAGATCAACGCCCTTCACTTTCAGCGTCGGTGCTTGCTCTTTCAGCATCAGCGCGTGCGCGGCGAGACGATATTTTTCGTCTTCCATGCAGTCGTTAATATGCTGGTAGCCTGCCAGATAGCCCAGATACGCGAGGAAGGAGTGGCTGCCGTTCAGCATTCGCAGCTTCATTTCTTCGAACGGGATAACATCGGAAACCAGTTCGGCCCCGGCTTTTTCCCACTCTGGACGCCCGGCGACAAAATTGTCTTCGATGACCCACTGGCGGAATGGCTCACAGGCAACACCTGCCGGATCACGCACGCCGGTGATGGCTTCGATTTTTTCCAGCGTTTCAGCGGTGACGGCAGGCACGATGCGGTCAACCATGGTCGACGGGAACGTGACGTTCTGTTCGATCCACTCGGCCAGTTCGCTGTTTAACGCCCGCGCATAGGCACGCACCACTTTCCCGAGTACATGGCCGTTTTCCGGCATGTTGTCACAGGACATCACGCTAAAAGGCACCAGCCCTGCCGCTTTACGACGGGCCAGCGCTTCGACCACTACGCCCGGTGCAGACGTTGGCTGATGCGGGTTTTGTAAATCGGCGGCGATCATCGGGTGGCTGAGATTCAGTTCGCCGGTTGCCGGAGAGTGGCAGTACCCTTTTTCGGTGATGGTCAGCGACACAATCGCCACCTGTGGCTCGCACAGTTTTGCCAGCACGGTTTCGAGGCCGTCCACCTGGGCGTGGAGCGCTTCTTTTACGACGCCCACGATACGGGCAGTCCACGCATTAGCGGACATTTCTGCCACGGTATACAGGTTATCCTGATGCTTGAGGTCAGCGATTTGCTGTTCGCCACCAATCAGGTTCACTTCTGTGTAGCCCCAGTCGCTGTTGTGCTCCTGAGCCAAAATATCGGTATAAACGGCCTGATGTGCGCGGTGAAATGCGCCAAAGCCGAGGTGCACGATGCGAGGTACGAGTCTGGTGCGGTCGTATGCGGGTAATGTGGCTTTGGCTTTCAATAAATGATTATTCATATGGTTGCTCATTTTAGTCAAACATCATCGAACCTGAAGATGTAAACCTCTCATGCAATTGGTATGACATCTTTGATTTCCATCAACTACCATACAAGAAGGGTCGCAACCGGCAGGAAATCCTTCTCTAATCCGACGGGCTACAGCCTTCAGTCACTCCATCTGAGTTGTCACATCAGCACTTGCGGTAAAAAAAGCGTGATGGATGAAAAAAACACCAACATCAGTACGAACAAAAGAAATGCAATTAAATACGGGATCGACGCTTTAACAAATGCCACAGAACTGCAATCGAGAATTCCGCACACCGTATACATACATATTCCGACAGGTGGTGTATTTGCCCCCAAAAGAGTAAGCACCACAAATATGAGTCCGAAATGTATCGGGTCAAACCCTGCATCGATGGCAATAGGTAAAAGGATTGGTGTAAGTAATAAAATAATGACACTGCCGTCAAACAACATCCCTGCAACCATAATGAATGCTAACAACAAGAACAGTATTCCATAAGGATTTTCAGTAATTTGCAGGATGGTTTCCGCCAGTTGCTGGGGGATCTGGTCGAGGATGGTGATATGCCCGAGAATCGCTGCGGACATGATCAACAACATAACGACACCGATATCTCTGATCGTTTCTTTTAGCACCTGCCACAAAGCAGCATTATCTAATGCCTTATAAACATAGCGACCAATAATGAATGAATAGAAAACAATAAATGCCCCTGCCTCCGTCGTCGTAAAGATCCCCAGACGAATCACCACTATCAACACCACTGGAAACATCAGAGCCCAAAAACCATTCTTAAACCCATGCCATATTTCACGCCGATTGGGTAAGGATTTAAGTTCTGGTTTGATATCCATTTTACGTGCCATGATATAATTGGTAAGCATCAAGATGATGGTCAACAGGAGCCCGGGAATAATTCCTGCGATAAATAACTTACCGATAGACACATTACCGACAAAACCATACAGAATGAGCAAAATACTGGGCGGAATGGTCGCAGTAATTAATGAACTGAATGCGATAACGACTGCGCTGAACGCTTTTGGATAGCCACGTTCAATCATAGGCAATCCCAGGATTCTGGACTGCATTGCCGCATCAGCGGTCGCAGAACCGGATACACCACCTAATAAACAAGCCAATAGCACATTTATTTGTGCCAACCCGCCAATCATCCAGCCAGTAATCAGCCTGGCAAAATCCAGCAATCGATGAGTGACACCCGACTTATTCAACAGATTACCTACCAACAAAAAAAGAGGGGTGGCTAATATTGGAAAAGACTGTGTCGGTGCCGAGAATTTTTGAAAGGCAATGCCGATAGGTAAAAAATCAGCGTTAAAAAAATAGCTTAAACTGGATATCGCAATCACCATACCCACCGGCATACCGATAACCAGCAATATTACGAACAGAATCGCCGTTAAGAGCATGGTTCCTCCATTTCTTGCAACGACTGTTGTTTTCGACATCCATTTAACAGGAAAGAGAGTGAGGTGAACGTCATTAATAAACATCCGGTTGGCACTGCGCTATTCAACCAGGCTAATGATATTTCCGTTACCGGTAGCGTCTGATGATGAGTTGTCCAGGTGAAATTATAGCCATACCACACTCCGCACAGTAAAAATGCAAGAATGATTAATTCACTGATCCAAACTAATAAATGTTGAACCCACTGCGGAAGAAGTCGAGTGATAGCGTCGATACCAATATGATTACGGGTCTGAAAGGCATAATCAATTGCGAACATACTTATCCAGGCAAAAATAACCATTGCGATTTCAAGTGACCAGATAACAGGATGCCCTAGTGCGCGTCCCAATCCTCCGATGAGAATGATAACAACAATCGCGGCCAGTCCTACCCTTGCAAGCGCGAGTTCAAGCGAATGAATATATTTCATGATTTCATCCTGTGCATAATAAGCAGCGCTTGCTGCACTGCTTTATGCTCTTAAGGTTAGTTAATAATGCTATTAACCTGTTTCTGTGCAGCACTCAACCCCAGTTTTTCCGGGACATATTTACAGGCATCGATAAACGGCTGTACATCAACTTTAGAGACGGTCATTCCCTTGGAGGCCATTTCTTGCAACATTTTCTCGCCGACATTTATGGTGTTCTCAGAGGCTAACTCTCCATTTTTACTCGCCGCCTCTTTGAGGATTTTTTGATTTTCCGCGCTCAACGTCGCCAGCCATTTTTGTGAAACAATGATCCCCGTCATTAAATGAATATGTTCAGTCCGGGTGATGTATTTGGTTATTTCGTAAAGCTTTGAACCATAAATAGCCGTTGGCTGTGCTTCAGCCGCGTCGACAACGCCAGTCTGTATTGAAGAATATATTTCTGACCATGAAAGAGGTGTGGGTGAACCTCCCAGACATTTAATGGTTTCAATCGTGACAGGGGCTTCCAGGGCACGAACCCGGACACCGCTCAGATCCGCAGGTTTAGTCACCGGCTTTTGGGTTATCAACATTCTCGCCCCTTGATACCAGTTGAACGACAGCGCCGTGAGTCCTGCTTCTGCTGTGAGTTTCTCATTCCACTGAGCAAAAATGGGGCTATTGATAAATCTCTTCAGTGCATCATAATTTTTAAAGACAAACGGTGCAGGCAGAATGGCAAACTCAGGTACAAATTGCGCAAGACGGGCACCATCAACAACCACCGCCACATTACTGCCTGCCTGCGCATGTTGTAGCAGCTCATTATCAGCACCTAATTGTCCACTTGAGAACAGTTTTACTTTTATTTCTCCGCGGGTACCGCTTTCAACATCCTTTTTAAAACTTTGCAAACCTTTATAAACGGGATCATCTGGCGATAATGAAGTACTGACATTTAAAGATTCTGCCCCCCAGGCCCCCCCTGCACAAAGTAAAGGGATAAAACATAGAACCTTTGCGGTATATTTTATTTTCAGCGTTAATCTATTCATAATTTAACCCTCAAATCGTTAATGTAAGTCGTGAATATCACCCGTATAAAGTTGCGGATTGGCCGTATTTCGTTCGGCGGCGTCATGCGCCAAACTCAAATCACGGTCGCGCACTTCCGGCATCAGCACCGCGGAAATCAGGCCAATCACCGAGTAGCAGACGATCATGGAGACCATCGGCCACCAGCTGCCGGTAACGTTGCAGAAGATCCCTGCCAGCAGTGGGCCAAAGCCCACCGCAACCAAACCGCCTGCCTCTTTGGCGATCGCCATGCGGGTGAAGCGGTTACGCGAGCCGAACATCTCCGCCATGGTGATGTTTTCCAGCGCGAACAGGCCGAGTACCGCCACGTTATGAATGACTATCAGGCTAATCATGATGGTGCTGGCGCTGTAGCTTTTGTCGACAATCAGCGCCAGCATTGGGTACGCCAGAATAATCGCCGAGATATTGAGGATGATGTACGGCAGGCGGCGACCGAATTTGTCCGACAACCAACCCAGCAGCGGAATGGTAATGAACCCGATGACCGAGCTAATCATCAGCGCGTCTGTCGGAATCGCTTTATCAAACAGCAGCGTCTGTACCAGATACCCGGCGAGGAACGTTTGAATCAGGCCCGAGTTTCCGGCCTGACCAAAGCGCAAACCAGTTGCCAGCCAGAACGATTTACTGCGGAACATCGCCCCCAGCGTTGTCTCTTCCGTCGCGACCTTCGCCGCCACCGTGCCGTTTTCGCTGACTTTCTCAAACACCGGACTTTCTTTGAGGTTCAGACGCAGCCAGATGGCGAAAATCATTACCACTACGCTGGCGAGGAACGGCACGCGCCAGCCCCAGGCAACCAGCGATTCCCTGTCGAGTGCGAAAAACATCACCGCCCAGATTGCGGTGGCGCTGAGCGTGCCGCAGTTGGTGCCCATCGCCACCAGTGAGGAAATGATCCCGCGTTTCCCCTTCGGCGCATATTCGGCCAGCATTGTCCCTGCCCCAGAAATCTCCGCACCTGCGCCCAGCCCTTGCACGATACGCAGCGTCACCAGCAGCACCGGTGCAAAAATACCAATCTGCGCGTAGGTCGGTAATACGCCGATAAGCGTGGTGCAAATTCCCATCATGGTGATGGTGATAAACAGCACCCTTTTGCGCCCAATTCGGTCGCCCATTTTGCCAAAAATAAACGCGCCGACGATGCGAGCGATATACCCTGCGCCGTAGGTACCCATCGCTAAAATAAGCGCCATCGCCGCAGACTGTTCTGGGAAGAAAATCTCATGGAAAACCAGCGCCGCGCCGAGGGAATAAAGCTGAAAATCCATGATTTAGCGGGCTATTTTCACTAACCGTGTAATAGCCCGTTATAAACGGGGATTATTCAATGTTTTGCGGTGAGCAAAATCACTAACCTGGCATAAGCATTGCGTAACCATGGTACTTTTATGCCCCATCCATGCCCCATCACATCACCGGGCAGTCGTCGAACTCACCAGACCGTGCGTCGTTGATGATGTAGGTGATCACGCCGAACACTGGCCGATCAGAATCCGCCATCTCATCCTTTTCCCGCAACAACTCCCTTTTCCCATTATCCAGATTCTCAAGGTGAGGTTCTGGATGGGTGCGATACCTTTTAATGCGAAACTCGCCACCGTCAGCGCAAACCAGCAGTGAGCCATCACACGGACTCAGTGAGGCATCAACGACAAGCAGAGCACCGTTGATTATTCCTTCACGGTAGTGCGTAGAACCGGCTCGCATGAAGTACGTAGCCGCTGGCCTGGATATGATGCGCTGGTCAAGTGATATGCGCTGCTCAACGTAGTCTGCTGCTGGCGATGGAAAACCCATGATGCACCTCCTGATAGCTGTGTATGCATACAGTAGTTTTAGCCAAAGGGAAGATCAAGGAAATTTATCCTTAAGCTCCGCGTTGATAGGGTTTATCATCACCTCATATGCCTGATGGCTCATGCGTTAATCATTCATGTAACTGGTATTTTATGAAAATTAGATATGCTTTTGCGCTCGCCGTAGCGTCAGCTTTTTTTGTCTCAGGATGCGACCGTTCAGACTCAGTAAAAGCCGAATCTCCGCTACCTGTATATCTGCTTCTTGGACAAAGCAACATGGTTGGCATGAGGTCTGTTGCCGCAGAATTGCCAGAGGATTTGAAGAGGCCAAATGAGAACGCCATTATTTTCAAAGATGGAAAATGGGTACAGGTTTCCCCGTCCTCTTTTGAAGTAAAAGGGTTCGGTCCTGAGGTTTCGTTTGCTCATGAAGTGGCGAAAAAAGAAAAGATAGGCATTATCAAAGTTTCTGCAGGTGATACTAAATTAGCAGAAGAGTGGAATTCAGAACCAAAGGGGGTTCTGTATAAGAAAACACTCGCTGAGATAAGCGCAGCAAAAAAAACGAGGAATATTTCCATTAAAGGCGTCATGTGGATGCAGGGCGAGAGTGATGGCGGGAATTCTAATTATGCAGAAGCGTACAAATCAAACCTTGAAAAATTTATCAGCAACATAAAGAAAGAGACTGGCAATACGAATCTGAAGTTCTCCGTATGCAGGGTAACGTCACCAGAGTCTATGTTTAAATACACTCCTGTCGTGAGGCATGCGCAGGAAAACGTAAAATCCGAAGGGTATAAATGGTTTGATTGTGATGGGCTTTCCAAAGGTCCAGATAATCTTCATTATGATACAAAAGGAATTGTTAAGCTTGGTGAGCTGTTTAGCCAGTCATTAAATTGAATAAAGGGGCATAAAGCCCCTCTATCTGTTACAAGGCCTGTTGTTCAAGTGTATTACTTTGATTTACAGGCCATTCGTTACCGCATGCATTACAATGGTAAAATTGCTCAGTGATATCATCTTTGGTTATATCAATGATATCAATATCCATAGAACCACAGATGCAAATAAGCAGTGCAGATTTAATTTCGCCCAAATTACACCCCGTATTTTAATTTCAATGCTGCAATATCTGCAACATTTTGACTTTGACGATTGATTGCAGCATTTTGGAGTTGCGTCTTTTTGGTCGCCTCATTTGCTCCTTCGAGAAGTCCGGCGATCCCCCATGCAGACGCTAATGCCGATATATCAGCGTTATATTGTGCATTCAAAATCCTTAGTTCAGATTTGTATAAATCAATATTGGTAGGACCAGGTGTTGCATTCGGGTTTGAAAAACTTACTCCATCCCACGACCACCCAATTCTGCACTGAACATTTGTCACATCGACCTTAACATCATCCTTAAATAAGTCGGTATCTTCGGATCCATCCCACTCCCATTCAATGATATTTTCTACTACACCGTTTTGTATCAACGCCCATTGCATTATGCATACTCCCAAATAATAACGATTCCAGCCGTTCCTGCCCCGCCAGCTTGTGCTGCCGCGCTTGCATAGGAAATTCCACCACTGCCGCCAGCCCCTCTTCCTGAGGCCGCCAGGCCATCCGACTGCAGAGAAACAGCTCCAGCCCCTTTTCCGTAAGTTGAGCTAGCTCCACGCCCTGAAATACTTCCCGGACTGGCGGTTTTGGCAAGAATTGCGCATGCACCATCATCACCTGCGTACGAGAACAGGTTTGCACCTGTGATCGTGGCAGTGTTTGTTGTTGTGCTCTGTCCAATTGCTACTAACGGGAGGCTTGCTCCGGGCTTTCCACCTAACCCGCCGGATACAGAAAGAAGGCTTCCAAATGATGTTGTTCCACCATTTCCTCCGTCGTTAACACCAGACACCCCACCAGCAGTACCTGCTGCACCTGCATTACCAACGGTAACGGTTACACCTGAAAACCCAGAAGTATACCACCCTGCACCGAATGCCCCGGCCCCACCGCCCTGACCTCCAGAAGCCTGAGATACTGGGTTTGCCGCACATCCGCCGCCGCCGCCGCCGCCACCCAGCGCATGAACAAGAACGGCATTCGTTCCTGCCGTTGGCGTATATATTCCTGTGGAGAGAATTACTTTTGGCGCCCCGAGAAGCCGGCCAGTACCAACGCCCAGATAGGAAACCACATCCGCAGTAGTAGCCTTTCCGATAATGTCACGGCCAACAGCCGTAAGATCGGTGAGCGCTGCTGTGTCCACACCGTTGAAGTACGGCAACTTATTTGCTGCGCCAACAAGAGCGGCAATAGCCGTCAACGTCGGATCGAGTGGCTGGAAATTCGCTAACAGGTAAGACAGCGTTCCGGCGGTCATCATGTTTGCTGCGATATCATTCGCAGACCATGCGCGGGCTGTTGTGCCCTCCTGCTCGCGATCGATCGTCATGGTGTCACCAGTGCGCGCGGTGACATGCATGATTTCGGTGAGTTGCCCGGTTGCCGCATCAATCAGGGTTAGTTTGAAAAAACTTACTCCGGCTGATGGCGCAGGAAACAGTGACCCGGTTCCTGAGTTAACAGTCAACGAAGTTGCTGATGCGCTAATTCCTGCCGCCAGCACAGTCTGCGCATTGTTGGCAGCTAAAAGTGTGAGTGCCATTTATCCTCCGGGATTTGGGCAACAAAAAACCCGCTCAAGGCAGGTTCTTAGTGGTAAAATTAAATAAAATTTAATGAGGGGTTCAGAATGAATAATCTGTCAGTTGCTATTACAAAATTTCTTTTATCATCAGTTAGCGCAATAACAATTTTGCTTTCGGCTTTCCTTATTGCTTTAATCTTCAATATGTGGATTCAGGAAGGAATGCCACCATTTGAAAATATAAAGTTCAGCGCCGCTCTTTTCTTTACCATTATCATGTTGCTTGTTATATGCCAGTGTCTTAAGTATTACACTGACATGGCAATAGATCGCCGGGATAACTCTAGCCGATAATGGTTACAGTAACTAGCTGGTAAAATGGCATATGAAGCAGGCCGCTATCAAAGGCCTGCTTGAACAACGATGCATATTCGTAGTTCGTACTTTTTATCAGAAGGCTTTTCTTCTGGTTAAACGTCTGTGAATTGTAGGAAAAGTTATTGAACATAGAGGCATCAGTGAGTTTCCTGTACCCTTTGATGATCGATATGCTCACCCCAGAATCAGAAAACAGAACCGAAATACTCCACCTCTGATCGTTAACGACGTCTACGCCATCAACGCCTGTAAGAAACCTCATTATCCGGCGCTTTAACCATGGAATGGTGAAGTAATACCCGTCACCTTTATAGAAATTCCACGTCATGATTCGCTTAAACAGATCGTCTGAAACGACAACCTGCTCTGACTGATTAACCACCTTTCGCCCATTGAATGGCAACTGGTTGAACAGAACGGAGTTGTACGGGCCGAAAACGGATTGCTTTCCACTGACCAGTACCGGTGGCTTAACGCCATAAATCCCGCGGGCAATCCATTTTAACTGGTCACCAGCATTATACCCGCCGACAAATATCGGAAGGTTGCCGTTAATCATCCATGAATAAATTTCCTGGGCCATGGAGTTATACGCAGTGACGAACGCCTGGAGATCATCATCGTCGTTATACTGCGTATACAGGTAAGATTTTATGATATCTTCCAGCATGTTATATCCCGTCTACGGTTACCCCGTCAGAGGCTATGAACCAATAGCTGTAAGGGTCGCCACTGATAATGTTCGTTCCGGCATCCACTCCTGTGATTACACCATTCACCGTAACAATAACGTTCAGTGTCGAAATCAGGCTCGTATCGAGCGTACTGTTAATCGCCTGAAGAAAGACATCCTTGACGTTATTGATATTCATCGGCTTTCCAGCGAATATCCCGTTTACATAATTGATAACCGGTTGTGAAACCAGTGAGGCGATAGTCGCGTCAGTCAGATAGTTGACGCTTTCCGTCGCCCACTCAAACTTAATCGTCACCAACTGCTGCAGCGGGATAGCAAAGGGTATGACGTAGTTGTCAGGCCAGTCATTGATCGTGACAACGTTATTCCTCAGGTTCGGAGTGACAATTCCGCCGCCTGTCCATGCCCCGGAGGCAGTAGTATTGATGCCGATAGAGAAAGTGTTGGGGCTCAGTACGGTAATGGTAAGGTTGACGTTGTTGACGCCACTCATCCCTGTTACGCCGGTAATACGAATTACCTGGCCTGAGATGAAACCATGAGTGATGTCAGTCGTGACAACCCCAGGGTTCGCATTGGTGATCCCGGTGACATTCAGGTCTGCACCCTTGAGCCTGCTGATGTCGCCAGCTGATTTATAAATGGCTCCGGCCATTTCATAGATATCGCCGCCACCGCACATCACAATCCAGGAACTACCGCTCTGAACTACGGAAACAAGACGAGCCTGAACATCACTCAGGTCGGTTAACTTCTGGCGGATAAATCCGGGATATCCCTGCACGGTCGACATCTGAGCTTCCCAGACGCGCTCGCGAAACTCGTAATTGGTTTCAGGTGCGCCACCTGGCGTACCGGCAACAGGGTTGGTACAGGTCAGGGTAATGTCCGACGGCAGACTGGTAAGGATCTGGTTAACTGAGCCTACCGGAACAGCCCATGAACCTGTATTCGTTGCAATGGCTGTTACCATCGAGCTGACACCTGAAGACAGGACCACTGTCGCATCAGCGATCTGGTAGGTATACGTGCCATCACTGACCAGAAAACCCTGAGGTATTACGAATCCCGCCGGGCCAGAGAACGTAACCGGAGCGGTAGTCGCCCCCTCCGTTTTTTGCTCGCTTATTCCTGCCTGCTGCGCCAGGAGGTTCAGCATGTACATATTCGCTTTCAGCGGGCCAACAGAGTTTATGAGGTCTACGCGGATCTGATCAGCAATGAGCAGCGCGCCAACGTCGGTACCGACGATATCCTCAATCAGGGAGCCGGGAAGGTCTGTCGTGATGCCCGGTGATAACTCAGTGGCTCTTGAAACAAGATCGGTGCGAAGCTCTTCGGATGTTTTCGGCACGGGCCCGGCTGCGTTATAGCTTACCGACAAATCACTCATACGTTCACCGTTGTGATAATTTTAGAACCGGCGTTCGTTATCGCCGAAATGTTGTATACGGGCGGGTCATCACTCACCAGGGCGATCTGCAGCGATGAAAAATACGGGCTAAATTGCCGTTGAAGCCTGTCGACATAGTAGGTTGGCAAAACCTGCTGAATTACAGAGCTCTGAGATGGAATGCCGTTGTTTGCAAAAAATGGCGATTCCTGCGGCGCAAGCTTCAGATTCTGGATCAGCGTCGTCAGATAAATTGAATCGTTGAAGCCATTTTCATCTGGGACTACCAGCACCCACTTGCCATCAGCGTTTCTTCCGTAGGTTCTCATTGCGTGATATTCCCGTTGAAAGTGGTGGTCGGAGAGCCAGTGTTTGAACCGCCATTCCCGTTTGTATGCTGATGTGAATTCAACCACGTCACCAGTGCGGACCAGCCGGTGTGCATAATCTCCGGGCTGGTGCTGGCGGTTGAGTCCTGCAGCTTCCCACTCTGGCCTGTGATGCTCCACATACCTTGCGTAAGGGTAAGAACAGTGCTGCCGACGGTGACCTTAAACTGATCCACGGCAGCGATTGTTACGCTGTCAGGCGTTAACAGAAACGTAGTGTTGCTTCCCTGGTCCCGGATAGTCACACCCTCTGGCCCGTAGATGGTGACAACGTTCCCGTCGACAGCCTCCCACTCCGTGTTGCTGATCGGCAGGTATACCAGAGCGCTCAGGTTTGCCGGGGGGGTTAAGTCAGCGACGCCGCCGCCCTGCCCGCTGACACCGCCGAGATAGGTGTCGGCAGGAATAACAATGCCCTTATCACCTGGCTGCATCGGATAGCGGATGTACTGTGGGCCAAAAAGCGGAATAGTGACATTCGGGAAAACATATGGCGTGTCATGCAACTCGAAGGCCACGGTGACCATATTGCCATTCTGCTCAATAATGCTGGCTGGCAGGATTTTCCCGGACGCCTGGAACGCCTCACTAAACTTCTGCTCCGCGAACCGGTTCATGTTCCGGCCGAAATTAAGCTTCTGGTCAACACTCATTTTGTCTTAACCGCCTCCGCCGGGTATGCCTCAATCACGGTGATCCACGCTTCTGCTGTTGGCTGCCTGCTGTTACCCAGCAACCGCACCGATTGAACGACGAGCTCACCGTTAAAGGCGGAGTCGTCTCGAAACTGGGAGTAAGAAGAAGCCTGAATCATCGGCCTGGCCTTCTCCGGCATCAGGATGTGGTCCCCAGTCTGCAGATCTGCACGCATAACGCAGATAACACTGACAACGCCAAAACTGATCCATGTTGGCTGGCCGACCATGTCATTGAAATTTATCTGGACAGGATTTTTACTTCTTTCTGTAGCGCTGGTTTTCGAGTTCTGATCCGGGTGATTAGCGTAATCGTTATCCCACACACGGATTTCGTTGCCGTTGACCACGGCAATTTCTACACCCGTGTATCCGGGGTCTTTGATGCGGGATAGAGAAAACGCCCTCAGGTTTTTTGCCAGCTCAGTGAGGGAGCCGCAAAACATTGGGCGATCATAATTCAGCGTAAGCCTGTCGCTGATGCTTATGTTCGGCGTAAAACCGTCCATCGTCATGACACATTGTGTCAGCGCAACGGAAAGTTTCTGCCCCGTAGACCATGGCATGGTCACCTGAAGAGGAACCATCTGACCGCGGGCAGTGGTATTAACCGGTCCCGCGACAATGATGAAGTCCAGCCGCAGCTCTGTGCCCTGCCAGTTGCCGAACACCTGAAAAATGGTCCCTTCAATGGCAAGCTTTTTATCCCATACTCCCGCCAGCGGCAGACCTTTCGACATCCCGGCGAAGATCTGAATTCGCTTACCGTAGAGGTTCTGTCTGGCCTGCTGCATGTCTTTAGGGCCGATTCCCCATACAGTAAGATGGGTTTCCCCGGCTGGAGTTGATTCGCCAAAGCGCATGATGTCGAACTCCACCATCAGCGCGCCGGGGTTATAGACTCCGTTTTTCAGGCTGGAATATTGCTGGATTAAGCTGTCGCCATCAAAAATGTTGATTTCGTAATAGCGCATCAGCTCGTTACCTCAATCTGCCCGTTCTTTTCACGCCAGATCATGGTTGTCGATGTGAATACCCCATTCAGAAGGTTTATCCCTCCGGTAGACGTCGAGCCTACAACGGCAGTATTCAGTACCGGATTGCCGGCGCTGTTGGTGATCAACAGATACCAGCGCTGTGCGGCTATGTTCCATTTCATCTGGCAGGTATAGACCGTCCCGTCGAGTACCGGCGAGAACGTCATGCTTTTCCTCTCGAGCCCGGTAAACGGGTAATTGACAGTGCTCATATGCCAAATACCCCCTGCAGCTTGCCGATCACGCCTGTTATCGCTTCAGTCACCGACCCGCCGAGTGATGTATTACCCAGAGCGCTAACGGTGTTTGTCCATGCGCTACTGTTGTTCTGGTCGCCACCATCAATTTTGCTGAGGAAGCTGTTAACGGCCTGGTCAGCTGCGGTTTCGGTAATCAGTGGCTGCTCGAAATCCCAGAGCCAGGACTGTTGAGGGAGTGGATCATTCCCTGTCGAGTTATCCTTAACCGTTTTCAGGATACAGTTGTTGTATATCAGCGAAGGGGTGGCAACGATGTAAGTACCACCCAGGTTGGCATGCGCCTGAAGCACAGCCTGGAGCGCGCTCAACGTAACAAGTTTGGTCATGGCGCCGGTATTCTCGTTCACTGGCGCATCCATCTTCAGGCTAACCCTCAACGGCTGCGCAAGAAGCGCGTTGGCCGCGACAGTCTGGTTAGCAAACGGGTAACGTGCGATGTCATAGTCGACCATCGTTGCGCCCTGAACAGGGCGCCAGTGACAGAAATATTTATCCAGGTCGGTGAGGTTGATTGCCCCGCCGATCAGGCCTGTTACAAAGCTGGCGCTCTGGGTGAGCGCGACTATTGGCAGCATGCCGCCGGGGATAGCCTCCGCAACTCCATTGCATAGGATGACCGGTGAGATTTCGAAGCCAAGCCGGTATAGCTCGCGAGTAAATGCCATTATCCAGTCACTCCCAGCTGTGATGATGAAACGATGGCATTTCCGCCTGTGTTGTTGAAAATCTTGATGACCGCCCCCTCGCTGACCCGGTTTCCGGCGCCCTCTTTCATGGACATAGCGGAGATGAGTTTTGCAAGAATCGCAGGATCATTGAGGTTCAGCTTATCGTTAGCGCCAAGCCCGGTTGTTCTAACGACGTGGCGAATGTACTCCGCCGTATCGTTCTCTCTCGACGGTGCCCATTTTTTCGCTATTTCGCTGACCGTGTTGATGCCGCGGGTGCCATAAATTTGAAGTTGTTTCGCCGACGCCAGCACGCCCTCATCGAGCGTAGGGAATACAGCAAATTTCCCGCTCTGCGTGTTGTGCGTGCCGTACCCCTCAGCCCATCGAAGGTTGGTCGGGTTATTGAACCGGTCGGCGATCGTTCTGCCTTTGGCTGATACATCCGCAGGGGTTGGGTCGACAGGCTTAACGTCTCCACTGGAGAAAAATCGCTTAACTCCCTTCAGCCATCCCCATACCCGCGGGTCATCTTCAGATCCTGGCGTGTAAGTCTGCCCGGTCTTCGGGTCTGTGACTTTCTTGTCGCTCAGTATTGAGGATCCAGAAGTCACATCCGACACTGAGATGTCGGTTTTCCCCACAACCCAGTCGTAAACTTTCCCGATGAGTGCCCCAAGCTTTTCGATGCCAGCCATGAAGCTGTCAACGTCCTTGGTGAACTCTGGCGACGCCAGGTAATTCCCGAAGCGCTCTATTCCGCCAGCCAGTCCATCTATCCATTTACCGAGTTCCGGTGATTTCAGAACCGTGTCGACAGCGCCTGACAGCGCATCAGATAGTTTGCTCAACTGCGGAGTGAGCGGGCCAAGACCACGAACGAACGTATTGCGAATGCTTTGACTGCTGTAGTCCAGTTGGACATTGAAGTCCTGCCACTGGCGCGCCTGCTGGTCTGTAATCTGAAGCAACTTTGCATCTTTCTGTGCCCGGCGCTCCATGGTATTGATTTCTTCATCGCTCATATTTTTGAAGCGATTCAGATCATCAAGACTGAAAAAATTTGTCAGACCATGGGCATTCGCCCCCTGAAGCGTACTTCCGTTATTTACGAAGATGTCTCTCGCGTTGCGTATCATCTGCGGGAGGAGTTTGGCGGGGTCCTGGTCTGGGTTGTTGATTCCCATAGCCTGAAATTGCCAGCGCTTTGACAGGTCCATCTGGCTATCACGGATCGCACCCATCGTGCCGGTTGGGTTACTGAGCGCTTTCTGATAATTGATGGCCGTGGAATCAAGCCCACCTATGCTGGTTCCGATTCCAAGAGAGGTAAAGCGCTGAGAACCGGTTGTGGCTGCCAGTCGGTTTATACCGAACAGGCCTCCAACCCCAAGTACGCCGGTAAACAGACCAACAATTCCACCCCATGACAGGAGGCTCGCTGTTGCATCTTTGATATGGCCAGCCAGAGATTTGGCGTCCTTCGTAGCGTCACTTAGGAAACCTTTCGAAGATCTGGCTTTCTTGTTGAAGTCCTCCTGGCTTTTATTTGCCTTGTCCAGGCTGTCACTGAGCCTGTCGAGCCCGCTGTTTATCGTCAGAATAGCACTTGCACCTTCAGCAAAGGACTTGGCCAGGAGGTCTCCCTCTTCTTTCGCTTTGGCTGTCTCTTTGGCGGCATCCGTGGCGCCATGCGCCAGCCCGCGCCATGCTTCAGGGAGTTCCTCAAGTGCGGCCTGATATTCTTTGAACTTCTCCATAAACGAGACAAACTTGTCGTCATTTACGTCAATATCGACAATAGACTTAGCCACCATTGAAGGAACCCCTGTCTTTTAGCGCGGAAATGATGTAACGCTGGCGGTACTGCGCCGGGCTGGCGAACTCTTCGCCGGTGATTTCCCTGATTACCCGCCAGAATCCCTCATTCGACGCCCAGTCTAGGAGGGTATATATGACGTTTCCGGCTGGGCATTCTGGGTCTGGGTATCGGTAGGCGGATTCGACGTCAGCAACGAATCGCGGAACGCCGTAACGCTCAATGATTCGAGTTGCCCACCGAACATGCCGATCACTGAACCCACTGTCGGGGCGATCAGGTGGGCTTTCTGAATGGCAGAGGAAACCATAAAAAAAACCACCTCACCTTCAACTTCTCGGTATTCGTCAGGAGAGATAATCCCCTGTTTCATCGCGGCGTCGAATGAAGTTGTTTTCCAGGTGCCACCGTCATTCCAGACCACAGATGTAAGGCGCTGGATCTCGTCAACGATGGTCGGAGCCTGCTTAGCCTGCTGGTTATCTTCGCCCCTCAGTTCCTGCTCGCGCTGGAGCTTTTTACGTAGCATCATTGCGGCGACACGCGCCGCGCCCAGGCCGCCCACCTGTGAGATGAAGTTAGTGAACAGGTTGCCCAGCAGCAGGCAGTGCTCTTCCACCACCTCATACGGGAACGGGGTCACATGCAGGTACACGATTGACCCGTCGTCCCGGGTGATGTTTGTTACCAGGTTGAGCTTTTTGTCAATTTTCACAATCAGACCCACATGTTGTCGTTAGCCAGGATATAACCGCTGATGGTCACTACGTACCCGGCATCCATACCGGTAAACGGAAGCTCGTTGAAGTTGACCAGATACGCGTTAAGCACGGTGAAATTACTCAGCGTGTTTGCGTCAGGAGTGACTACCACCTCGCTCAGCGACGTATCTGTGGCGAAGCGGTTTTTGTAGCTGTCGCTCAGACCCTGGGTGCGCAGCATATGGACGGTGACGGTCACCTGCTGATATGGCGCCTGGCTTCCCACGGTTCCGGTCATCGTCGGAATGATGTCCGTCGCTGCACCATCAGGACGCATGCTGATGCCATCCTTGCCAAGATAAGATGCCGTGATGTTCAGCTCAGGCACATCAGTTACCGATACCGCGCCGCGTACACGATTGAGGAATCCCTGCGGTACTAATGGGTTTGCCATTTTTTACGCCCCTACAAAGTTGGTTACGTTCACGTTAAACGTGATGGATTCGAAGCCGCGGCGTGGCGTCATTACGGCGCTCAGGCCGTTATATTTGCCATCGGCGTAATCAGACGGATTCAGACTGGTGTAATTCGCGAACGGCACGGCGTTGATCACCGCGTTCCCGGCATAGGTGCCTTTCTCGTATTCAGTGTTGAAGTCCTGCTGAGTCAGTCCGGTACCAATCACTCGACCGAGGATCAGGCCGTAACTGATGCCATTGCGCAGCGTCTTCAGCGCGCGGCGCTGCAGGCGGTCGATGCCGTTCTGCTCGTAGTACAGCGGGTTAACAGTGGTGTTTGACCCGTTGATGATTTCGTTTGCCAGATCGAGCTCGAGATTGATTGCAGTCCACGCCACGGAATACCAGTAGTTGAACGGATTGCCGTCCAGCATGTGACCTGCCACAAGCATTTTGTTGCTCAGCCCACCTTCCGCGGCGGTGCCGACGTAGTTGATGCTGTTGTCCTGGAGCTGCTTCAGCAGCGTGCCATTGCCTTCTACCGGGTACTCGGTTACGCCGTAACCAAAGCGGTATGCCATTGGCGGCACCATGTTTGACGAGCCAGGATCGTTTGCCAGAGATGACTGGAACGGGAACGCCATTGAAAACTCACCGGCAGGGATGTTTGTTGACTCCACGCCTGCAAGAACAGATTTGTTTTTGGTGGCGACCCAATCCGGATAAGTGGCGGTCGTAGTGGTGACGAAGAAATAAACCAGTGACGCCGGGCTGGTATACAGGCCTGTCAGGGTCTTGAACGTCGTTTCACCGTCCCATTCACGCGGAACCAGGTACGAGAAGAATTTCTGATAGGTGTTTCCCAGCGAAATGTCTTCGTCAATGAAGTCGGACAGCGCAGCGACAGCAGCAGCAACGGACACATCACCCAACTCCAGTACATAGACCGCACGGGTAGTGCCCTGAGCCCAGAACGTGGTGTTCATTTCAATGATTTCGTTTGCTGCGACGGTTTTAACTGAACCCATGACCGTTGCTGTACCAGGGTCAGTCGCCAGAGGGTAAGTGAAGGCGGTAGAAGTGGTCACAGTGGCGGTTACGGCTCGGTTATACGCTGCCGGTGTAACGCCAGAAACCACCAGCGGGATAGTGTCGCCAACAGTCCATCCATGCGCTGCCGAGAGGGTCACCGTGACCACGCCGGTTTCCCAGGTGATCGTTGAAATGGTCTTTGCTGGTGAGGTGATAGCCTTCAGATCGTCTTTAGCCGTCAGAAGCTGGTACTCGCCTGCCGACAGGGTAGTTCCGCCCATGGAGATCATCGCGCCGGATTTGAGCAGTTGAGAGGGCTTCGGTGGATTGGTCACCGATACGTTAATGTTAACAATTGCCATTTATTTATTTCTCCGGGTAAATGGACGGAATCGCTGACGTGATCAGCCTGCGCGCTACATTCCGCATGCGCTGCTGGTAATAGTTGACTTTGAACTTGATGGTTTTTCTCATGGCGATGATGTTCAGCTCGTTCTGCGTGACGCGCTCGTCCTGAACAACCGGGATATTCATCACACCCATTTCAGCATCATCGCCGAGCGTGTACTGCTGCACATACCTCAGGAAATCTTCCACCCTGGCATTGCGCAGACCAGTGATGGAAATCGTCACATCCTCAGAAACCAGCTGATACTGGTTCTGCTGCTCATCGAGGTAAAAGCTCCCGGCGATCGGCGCGGTGTTGCTGCATTTCACCGTTGCATACGGCGGAGAAAGGTTTTGCGTAGACAGCATGGCCGGGAACATCGGCATGTACTGGCTCAGCGTCAGCCATACTGGCAGTGAACTCGAAACCACAACGTCCGACAGGTCGATATCGTCGGCAGTGTTGATGATCTGCGAGCGCATATAGGGGAATATTGCCTCCCCGGTGTAGTGGTAAAGATTGGCCGGTTCGTTCAGCCCGGTACGCCGCGAGAAGGAAAACTGGAGGCCAAAGAACTCGCCGATATACAGCACATCAGATCCGATATCGTTGAACGGGTCGATATCCGCCTGCGCAGTAAACGTCACGACGTTCCTGTCATAAAGCTGCTCATCGTCCTGGATGGTTTCGGTCGTCAGGTGCAGATAGCCTTTGACGTCGACCGTATCGGGCTCGCTGCTGGGGTCGTCAGACAGAACAGACGCTTTCACCCAGAACACGAAACCATCGAGGGGAAGAACCTTGCGGATATACTTCGTAAACGTTACCACCTGAAAGCGGCTAAGGTCGTCAAGACCCTGCGTCAGCGTGGCATTAAGCTCGGTTTTTGCAGTCTGCTGCAACTCACTCAGGGAAGGCATTTAGCACCCCGCTCACCCAGGCTCGCATCGCAGCCTGATAGGTTCCGGTATCAATGAATGACGGACGCGGCGGCCCTTTTTTATTTTTGAATCGTCTGGATATACCCTCCAGCGCGCGGCGCGTAGGCACGCCAGGCAATCCGTTCATTTCGGTGTTGTCGAGGAAGGCGACAAACAGGTCATGGATCCGTGACATCGATTCTGCCAGAGGGTCTTTAGCTGGCGGCGCGCCGGCCATCATGTTTTCAAGAGATGCGGCCATGTCATTCGCCATCAGGTCAGCGATGACGTTGCTGTACCTGTCAAAAAACGTCTGCATGATCTGGTACTTTTCCTCCAGATACTCGGCGACGTCTCCGGTTGTGGTGTTCTCGTCCTCATACGGAACATTAATCACCCCCAGATGAAAGGTGATCATGACAGCCCCCACAGGCTGCCGAACTGCTGGGCAATCATCAGGTACCGACGGCCCCATGGGTCCTGCAGCATCTGCAGGTCAGCCAGTGACAGGTCTTTGAAGAAATCCGGCACTAGGCGCTGGGCGCTTGTTGAGTTATCCCCTGCCCCGGTAATTACCCCAGCCTTGAAATC
Organism: Scandinavium hiltneri; assembly: GCF_024764835.1. Classification (GTDB taxonomy): domain Bacteria; phylum Pseudomonadota; class Gammaproteobacteria; order Enterobacterales; family Enterobacteriaceae; genus Scandinavium; species Scandinavium hiltneri. Next base: position 88,797 of record NZ_JALIGE010000073.1, read on the forward strand.
ATTCAGGCCGTACTCTTTCCTGAACTCAGCGAATACCGGTTCAGTTCCGTAATTTACCAGGAACGATGCTCCCAGGTTGTACACTGCAACCGTATACAGGTTCGGCGTTACGCACGCGATATCAGGGTTTACCCATTCAACCGCACCGCCGTACGCCAGGGTGAAAGACGGCGAGTCATCGGGAACCTGGTCGGGGGTAATTCCCATATCAGATCGAACGAATTCGATGAATCCCGACAGGCTCGTTGTCATTTTTTCTTGCTCCCGGATTTTTCAGTCACGATTGTTTCGTTAACAGTTGGGGTGTCTTCGTTTTCTTCGCGACCTTTCGCCTGCTCCGCGCTGACTTCCATCTCGCCGGAGTAACCGGTACCACTATCGCGCAGAGAGCTATCCAGGGCAGCTACAGATGCCTGTCGACGGTTATGCGCGCCGATCGCGAGGTGAGCGTCGTTATCGCGAATGGTCTTTTCGATTACCGACGCGGACACGGGCTTATTGATGCTGTAGCACAACCCGACAAACACCTGGCTCTGGTCGATTTTGGTCGAGTCAACCAGTCCGTAAACCTGGTGATGCTGAACAACTGCATCAACTTCTTCAGTTGAGCCATCCAGTACCATCATCTGATCTCCGTGGTTAATCGGGATCTGAATAAGGCGCCCAGTCTCAAGCTTGCGGTAGGCAAAAATTTGACGTTGTTTGGTAGTGTTAGCGATAAATAGCTTCATTTTTTACCCTCGTAAAAAAGCCCCTGCAGAGTTTCCCCGGCAGAGGCTTGGCCACTTCAAGAATGGATCAGGCGCTGTACGCCATGGACAAGATGGTGATGGCCTCCGGACGAACCGCCCAGCCTGCGGTGGAACGCATTTCGGACAGAACATCGATAGCGCCGCCAGCGATCGGCGTCGGGATTTCGCGCGGGGCGGCCATATCGGTAAACATCAGCGCGTTCGCGGCAAGAGACGGAGTCAACTTGGCGAATTCGTTGGTGTTCACAGTCGAGTTGACCATTGGCACCTCGACCTCAGGGATGGTGATCACCACCGCGTCGGTACCGCCAGCGCCAGCGCCGATCAGAGTATCGTCATACACCCAGTCAACCTGGACGTTTGCGCCTTTCAGCACTTCTTTCACCGTGCCGCCGACGGTGTCAGTACCACCACCAGGACGCTGGTAAGAAGTCAGCTGAACGATCTGCTGAATCTCCATGGCGCCGAGGACTCGCTGTGGCCCCAGGATAACGACGCGCTGCTGGCGGCCCAGCTGCATGGTGCGGGTCAGAGCGGCCTGTACGTGGCCCAGCAGATATACCGCCATCTGGCCGTGGTCATAGGTCAGCACAGTGGTGTTGCTGTTGCTGTCCGGAGGCAGGGACTCGGTCGTCGCGCCAGCAGTGTTCAGCAGGCCTTCGCCGCCAGCAGGGTTCATGCCGTACAGTAGAGCGGAACGCAGCTGCTGGAAAATGCCCTGACGCATGCCCAGGCGCTGAGCTTCCGGCAGTGCAAAGTTCCAGTTACCGGCAGCGGCCATATCATGGTGATCGTAGATGCCACGGCAGCGGAACAGGTAGGTTGGGGTTGAAATCATCTTCGCATCCAGCGCCACGCTCGGCAGCTGGTTACCGTTACCGGACTGGCTGGAAGTGGTCTGGGTGCGAATGTCCAGGCGGCGCATGTAGACGTACTGGTCGCCTACGCCGAGACGGACTTGCGGGTTACCGCTGGCGATGGTTTCAAACGCACCTGATGCCTGCTGGTAACCAATGATCATTTCCGGCGCGATATACGACGGATTGACGATGGTGTAGCTGGGGGTAATTGCAGCCATTTAATTCAGCTCCCGATTAAAGTAAGACCAGCGCGCAGCTGTCGGTGTTGTTCCAGGTCAGGAAGCCCGTCACGCTGTCATAACTGACAGTCTTGGAGTTACCTGATTCGATGGCGAGCACTTTTACCGGCAGCGTGATGTCGGAAAGCGTAACTGCGCCGATGGTGCCCTGCGTGGTTGCAGAGCCGCCAGGTGCAGTTGCCGGTGCGTAGGTGAAGGTCGTTGCGTTCACGACTGACAGCACGACCACAGTGCCGTTGTACGCTGCAGGGGCAACGCCACTGATTTTCACGTACTGGCCAGCAGTCAGGCCATGAGCTGAATCGGTGACTGCTGTAGCCACGCCATTCGCATAGGTCACAGCAGTTGTCGCGATATCAGCACCAGAGAAACCGGCCGCCGCTGCGGTGGTGATCTGGTTGTTCACGAAATCCCATGCCAGCGGAGTTTTCACTGAGGCGCCAGAGGTACCCAGCGCAACAACCTGCGCAGAAGCTTTCAGCGGAACGCGCATGTTTGAGCCAAGGCGGTAGTACGAAACGCTCATGCCAGAGGCGTACAGCGGAACCGGCGACTGTGGCGTGGTCAGGCCGTTGTGAGCCTGATTGAAGACGGTGAAGCCTTCCAGATCGGCAACAGACACGGCGCGACGGATGTATGAACCGCGCGGGCTTGAGCTGGTACCAGGCAGAAGCTCAGCAACCGGCAGGCCACCCCACAGTGGTTTAGTTTCCGTTGCCGCCACGGTGCCAGCCGCCAGATTAAAGCGGTTGGCCGGGTCATCGAGCGCCACGCCCTGAATATAACCGTCTGACTGCACACCGAAGGAGCCCAGCGCATTCGTGGTTGCCATCGGGTTAAGAGATAAAGTAGACATGCTTGAGAGCTCCCGTTAAGCCTGGTTGTTGAAACTGGTGACCTGACGCTTGCCGGACTGGAACGGAGCCCAGGTGGCAGCAGGATCGCCTTCGAAGGTGCTGATCTGGCGACCGGTAGCATCAGCGCGTTTAATTTCGCGCAGCATGCCAGGCCCAACAGACAGGCTTGCCGATTTCTGCGCGTCGGCGTAGATCGTCTTCTCGGCCACGCTCAGCAGGGCTGAGTCAGCGATGGAGGACAGGTCGACGGTTTTGAAGTCAGGCGAATGTTCCTGCAGCTGGATCATCAGTCGACGGCGATACGCCATCGGCTTTTCACCAGACAGCGGTACCGGAGCGCGTTTGCCGAAGCAGGAGAACACGCTATCAGCCTTCACCTGTGCGTCAGCAACGACGTTGCGTTCTTCGTCGCTCAGCTCGGTTGGAATGCGTGAACGCAGATCGGCAATTTCCTGGCGCAACTGAGAGTCGGCCTTTTCTTTTGCCATACGCTCAGCATCCTCAGAATCAGCTTTCTCTTTTTCCTCTGCGTCAGCTTTTGCTTTGGCATCTTTCTCTTCCGCATCGGCTTTAGCTTTAGCCTCTTCGGACTCTTGTTCTTCCGCATCTGCTTTGGCTTTTTTATCAGCCTCTTCTGCGTCAGCTTTTGCTTTGGCATCTTTTTCTTCGTCTGCCTTAGCCATGCGTGCGTCAATCGCTTTGTTGATTAGCGCTACAATTTTTTCCTCGTCCATCTTTTCAGCCTCGTTTGGAATGGAATCAGATTTAACACCGGTGGGGTCCAGGAGCTTGTCCCATACGCCCTGCTCACAAATTGCAACGTGGTCTAGCAGCTCAGGGGATGGCTCCACTAATAGAGGCTGACCGTCGATGTCGATGATTGAATCAGGAACCTCAACATACTTTACGGTTGGTGAGGTACTTAACTGCCTTGTCGCCATAATCTCGGCGGCCTCAGCATCGTATACGCGCGCGATCGCCCACACCTCGCCCTTATCAGCAACCCAACTGTTCGTCAGAGTGCCGATAACGCGCTTTGCAAACTCATCACTATCAAGCGTATTTTTCTTCGGGTGCAGCCAGATAAGTGGTAGTCCGGCAACCCTATGAAGAAATTCAGGAGTGAGATAGTCATCCGGATTACGGAAGGCCAGCTGTTGATCTGCGGAGCGCCAGGTAACCCCTGTTCCGGTAACCCGGATGGCGAACATCCACATGTTGATAAAGTACTGCGGACTGCTTAATGTCCCGTCAGCGATGAGCGCTGCCACTTCGGTTTCGTTAAGCGCCTGCTGCGCCAACATCTCAGCGAAGGGCTGATGAAGTGGTTTTGGCAGATCGTCAATGTGAAACCATCCGGCGGCCAGCGATTCATCATTCAGCGTCGCTTCAAATTGTTCAGGCACGTCAGCCCGGTAGGTCAGGTAATCGCCATATGCACTGTGAGGGGTAAGCAGGCCATCATACTGATAGCCAGTTTCCTCAAGCACTTCACGCCGTGCGGCATCAATGGCTAACTCACCAGGCTCTATCTTTCCGCCCGGCTGGCACCAGGTGCCATCATCTGAGCGCTGGATCAGGAAGACGAACTTCCCCTGACGAAACATTATCCCGCTGCCAAAAATAGCCACGTGTTAATGCTCCTATGCTGCTTTCATGGACTCCATGAACTTGCGGCCCTTTTGGGTCAGCATGTTCTCCGGAATGCTACGGAGGTTATACAGGTAGGTTACGTAACACCGACAAAACACCTCTTCGCCAGGCTGGGTGATTTCATCGAGATAACCGGCGGTCCCGGCTTTCACATATCCATTTTTCTGAGCCCAGTTTCCACGAATGAGATAAATCAGCTTATCTCGCTCCTTGTGGTCTTCCCGATAGTCGTAACCAGGCTGACGCCAGTGGCTATGCCACTCGGCAGCAATCGCGTTGTTGCTCGTTGCGATCACGTTGTCGATGTTGGCTATCAGCTTATGGTTCTGGTCGATCATCACCCGGCGCGCTTCATAGCCCACCTTCTCGGCGGCCTTCTGAATGTGGTCTGCCGTCTCCCGCATCGTTCCCTGAATGCCGGTCAGCGCAATGCTGTCCGCTGAGGGAATGCTGCTGGCCCAGCCGCTAAACCGCGACAACGTGGTGTCGATGGCTTTTTTGCGGTTGAGATGGATAAGGTCAGCGCTGGCGAGGATCCGCCTGTCGAGCTCCGTCCTCAGCTTTGGCTCAAGGTAGTTGAGCGTGAACCGGGATATGCCCTGGTGGCGCTTCAGCGCGCCAGCACGACCCACCTGCAGGTCGTATGCCTTCGTCAGATTGCGGGTGACCATCGCCATATAGGCATCGGCAGTTTCGCTTTCGGCAGCCTGGCGGATAATAGCCTGCCAGCGCTCCAGCTCTTCCCGGGATGAATAGCCGTTGCGGAGAAAGAACTTCACCGCGTCTCTCACTGTTCGGGTGAAAGTGTTCATAGCATCATCCCGCCGCCAGGCTCTTCAGCTTTCGGCGGATCCGGCGGTGGGTTTTCTTTCAGCGAGTCGTAATCGAGATTAAGCCGCTGAGGGAAAAGACTCTCATTGGCGTTGGCGTTTTCACACGCCCACTCGATAAGCGTCGCGCGGTTCTCCGGGTCCGCCGTGAGCTGCGGCAGCACCGTTTCCAGCATGCTGACGATCGCCTTGAATCGCGTTTCGTCGACCTTCACCTTCTCGCTTTCCGGCTCTTTCAGAGAGGACGGCCAGCGATACTCGAAGTTGTTTATCCAGCTCGAGAAATACACGCTGTAAGTGTTTTTAAGCTCCGGGAAGTCGGCACGCAGCGACTGGAAGAATTCAATGCTCCATGCCCGGTACTGGCACACGCGAACAAAGAACGCATAAAGCTGATCGAGCCACTCTCGGATGTTATCGATGTAGACAGCGACGGACCTGGCGTCCTCTGTTCCCTCCCCGAACCCTTGGGCGAATGTCTCAGAGTTGAGGATGATGGCTGGCATGTCGGCAGCGGCAGCAATATTCTCCAGGATATGCTTACGGGCGGAATCGAGAGGTTTTTCCAGATTGCTCAGGTCGATTGACTCAATATTGTCGGACTCGCCTATCTGTAGGACCTCTCCAGTTTTGCCTCGCTTCAGCATCATGCGCTTAATGCCGCTGAGCTTCTGCATCATGTTGTTGACGACTGAACTTGGCCCCTTAATTTTCGTTATCAGGAGTCCGCCCTTCACCGACACCATGTCGTCAGTGCGCATGGTCTGGATAAACGATTTCAGCGGATACAGAGCGCGCTGGTACACGCTACGCCCGGTAAAGCCAAATGCAGCAGAGTTGTAGGCCAGATAAATTGGATCTTCGTTCTGAACGACGACACAGCGCGATTTGTGATACGGCTTTCCGGCAACGCGAATACCATCGACCTTCTGGAATTCGTGGGCATTAGGATCCTGATTCAGAAGAATGCTTCCAGCGGTATTCATCGGGTCGAGAATGTTAAAGCTGACGCTATGCTTGTACAGTGTGCGGTAGTCGAGTGATTCATTCGGCTCCTGGTTGTCAACCAGCATTGCTACCGCCGACACACCGTAAATTCGGGCGATACGCGCGGCGTTGGCGATGTGCTGGTTAGTACCCATCGCTTTCCACTCGCGCTCGAACGCGTCACGCAGACGCTGCTCAAGTCCATACGACTGAGCAACATGCACGGTACGCGGCTCATTCATCGCCATTTTAATCGGGCGATCCACCATCTTGCCGCCCAATGGGTGGTAGAGGTAAATCGTTTTGCAGGTCTGATAGCCAGCCGTGGAGCCTGGCTGGATGTCGTCACTGTCCAGCAATGCCATCAACTCTGAGTGAGAGCAGCTGCCGATTTCGAAATCGTCTTCGTTCATTGGTTCTCTCGTCAGATCGCGTCTCCGCTGCCGAAGGCGATGATCAGCCCGTAGGTGTAATCATCAAGTAAGTCATCGGCGCGCTTGTGCGCTTTCTTATCGGCAAGGTGGAATCGGGAAACCTGCTTATGCAGATGGTTGGCTGTCTCGCCCTTGAAGACGGCAGTCTTCTCATAGGCGTATCGGGATATTTTCGCCAGGCCGCGGTAGTGATAACCGGATGCCATAATGGCGCGTTCGTCCTTTCCTTTGCTGGTCAGTGCAGACTCAATTTTGTTGACCGGCCATCCAAGGCTTTCGCCTTTCTGCAGCAGGATGCTGCCCATGCTGGCATCTTCGATAAACACGCCCAGGCTGCCGTTGACAGCCACACATTGGCCTGAAAGCTCGTTGAGCCGCTCAAATACCGACGGCATCCATACTTCAAGCAGCGCGCCATCAATCTGCACCACATCCCAGTCGAGTATGGTCAGCCGCATCAGGCCGGGACGCGTATCAACGGCGTAATACACAACCGCCGTACCGTCGTGCTCAGCACCGCCCTTAACCGCCGTATCCATGACAGCGAAGACCGCCTGGCACATTTCTGGGTAATCAACCGGCTGCTCGTCGACAAACCACTTACTCACGTCAAATAGCGCATCAGCGGACCAGTCCACAAATTCAGCAAGGAACTCCTGCCTGAATACGCGAGGTTCTGCGCGCTGGCGCTCTTTCTCCAGCTCCTCAGGAGGAACGTAGGGGTTTGATGAAGTTGGTGCGTGGTGCTCAATAAAGCCAAGTTCTTTCTTCGTGCAGATCGCATAGAAGAAATTATCTTCATCGATGCCGTCAGGGGTTGAGAATACGTATGCTCGCCCCTTTGTAGTCAGCAGAGTTGGCTTAATAGACTTGGGCCATATCTCTGCAAGCATCTCAGGTGATTTGGTGAATGCCGCCTCATCTATCAGAACGAGGTCATATTCACGACCACGTCCAGCCAGTTTGTTATCGTTAGTGACCCAGAAGTCGACCTTCCCGCCATTCTTCAGAAGCAGGCGCTTTTCCTGGCGGCTAAATGATTTCTTCAGCGGGAGCAGAGTTTCTTCAAGCTTGTCGTAGATTTCCTGATACTGGCGATATTCAGCAGTGAATATGCCAACACGGCCGCCGAGTTCAATGTCCATTCCCGGGCGTTTGAATAGTGCAGTTGCATAGGTCACCGCCGCACTGGAAAGCATGAAGGTTTTACCCCAGCGGCGTCCGCACCGGACGGCATTCAACTGGTGATCCCATGCATCTGACCAGACTATTAACTGCCCGTCATGCAGCGTCGGGAGGTAAATGTCGGCCATATCATCTTCCAGGTATCGGCAGGGTGTTGTGTACGACGATCGCGTTATCTTTGTCGCCGTCTTTCATCACATCAATTTCCATTTCCACCTTCTCAGTGGCGGCAACTCGGTAGGCAACATCAGTCTGCAATTTGGCTATCGAGTTCTTGGTGTACTCCAGAGATTCGATGCGCTGTGTGTTGCGGTGCATGGCCTTCTGAGCAGATGAAATCAGGTCGTGCAGATATTTGGCTGATTCGCTATCAGCCGTCTCTAGCTCTGCCTGCCAGCGACCGATGTTCTCCGCCGCCGTCAGACTTGCAGCCCTAAGCCAGAACAACTCATCATCGAGCGTGAGCTGTTGGGCGTCTTCCGTCACAGAATCAGAAAGCAGCATCCGACGACCGTAACCACCGTGCTTTAGTGCGTTTTGGTTTCCTGGTCGGGAATTGTAGTGAGCGCGTTTCGTGACTGGAGAATTTCCGTTATTCCCTTCCGCGCAATCCTCAGCGCCTTTCCTTGCGGGGAGGGCCTTAGTGATTGCCTTACAATGCGCACTGCGCACCTTGGTCTGCGCACATTCTTGCGCATTTTGCGCAGTACTTCTTTTAATATATCGACGGGCCGTTGCGTAATTCAGTCCCTGCGCTTCACACCAGTCTTTTGGTGACACGCCCGTTTTGGCATTGTCGGACAGGAACCGTTGCTGAAGCTCGCCCCAGTCCGGTTTTGCCATAATATTTACCTTACGTTGTCATTATCGAAGCCACTGCTTGAATGGCTTCTGTAATGGTCACTTTACTTTTGCTTTTGCTTCCGCCCGCTTGCGGCGGCGCTCTTCCTTTCTCTCGGCGTTTGCCATGTCCATAAACGCCTGCATGACCGCATTACGCATCATGTAGCTGACAAAGTGATGGTTGACGCAACCGTTAATACGGAGTTGCTCGCCAAACTGATCAACAGATGCCAATGCCTGCATCATGTCTTTCTCACCTTTCAGAAACTCAGAGAAGTCGCGCCCCGCTCTGGAGGCGCATTCTATTATTCTGGTGCTCATGATCAGGCCGCCGCATACAGCAATTTCATCTGACCCTTTACAGGGAATGCCGACATGCAACGCGCTTCGAAATCCTTCTGATCAACACTGGTCGCAGCAATATTTGTTACCGCGACAAGCTGTTGTTCAACTTTTTCCAGAGCATCTGGCTTAAGGTGTTGGTGAATCTTCTCACCGCTTTCATGCGCAGCATCCTTTGCGGCCTTATAGACATAGCCAGGGATTGCCACTGCATACACCCAACGAGCCGTGATTTGACCAAACAGTGCTGGGCAGCCGCCAACGTGACCGAAGTAAGGAAGACCGGACATCTTTGATAGCGCCTGATAATACGGTTCCTTAAATCGCTTTTCCCATGATGTCGGGTGCTGACACACCATCATCCCGACAATCTGATCTTCCGTTAACTGGAAGTTTTTACTCAGCAGCAGGTTTCTAATATGCCGGTCGCAGGCACGGGCAAATTTCGCGGTTAGCCAACGAGCAAATTCAACGGCAAGCTCTGGGTGGATCCAGGTGCCGCCGTAACGCCCTTTTTCTACTCGAACTAAAAGGGGAGAAATCTGCCCTTTAGAATTAAACGGCTCTATATCAATCTCTTGCGCCAGCTCTGCGATGTAGAGTCTGGTCGATTCAAGGATTGTCCAGTTCTTCACCCTCTTACCATGATGCTTAGCCGCTATCGTAGCGTTAAACCAGCAGTCGGCGGTAAATGGGAAGGAGTTATCGCCATAGCTCATTGGGACTATGTTAGTCATTGCGGTTTACCTTTTAGAAAGTGAGCCTGTCTCTGGTTCCGTGATTTTTGTGATATTGCAACTGCATCTCTGCAGCCTTTCTTGCTTTCACCGCTTCACGGAAATCATCGAAGTAACCAATATGCTTTACCTTTCCAGAGACGTTTATCTTTGCTCTCCACTTTCCCCGCGCTTTATACCAACCTACTCCTGGGATACCGGTTTTATTTGTGGAGTAAAGGCGCAAATTTTTGCTATTGGCTGCCGAAGTTACTGATCGCAAGTTGTCTATGCGGTTATCACCCCTATCGCCTGAAATGTGATCAATCTCTTTATCAGGCCAGTAGCCGTAATGTAACGCCCAGGCTACACGATGAGATCTATATAACCGACCGCATATCCCGATACGCAAATATCCATCGCTATCACGTGCGCCTGCTACTTTTCCAGCAAAATTAGCATTGGTCGTCCGCCAAGAATTTTCGGTCTTAAAATGAATTTTGGGTCGCTGCTTCCAACGAATAACACCAGTATCTGGTGCGTATTCCAGTGCTTCTTTCAGATATTCGATAGAAATATCATTCATCGGATTTTCCTTTGAGTGATGAACCTTGTTCGCACAGGAATACGGCCCTCAGAAGGCTCCGACAGCCAGCCGGTTCCTCAAGGGTCATCCTGAAAGGTTCTGAGTTTGTGATGCGCTGCGATGCGCAGGTTTACTGCGGGCATAAAAAGCCCGACCGAAGTCAGGCTCTGTTAATTAGGGTGACGAATTACTTCAGGCACTGGGTGTTGATGTATTCCTGCATGCCGTGAATCATTTTGTCGACGGTGGCGATCCCGTCTCGGTGATCGAAATAATTCCGTCGAGCGTCTGGAGTAAGTTCGGGGGTTCCTGCATCATCCACGCCGCTGGCGGTGGCGGCTTTACGCATTCCCGGGCAGGTTGCGACGATGCGCAGCCGTTTAGCGCCAGAATCGACATCCCGATGCAAATCGCTAATGGTTTTTTGCGCATCAGCCAGCTCCTTCGTGTATTTGGCATCCAGAGCAGCAACATCATGCTGTCGGGTCTGCATGTCGGTGATGGTAGTGTTCGCCAGACCCAGCGCCTGAGCGTTATCATCACGCTGCTTTTTGTATTCGGTGGCGTTGTCGCGGTAGTGACTCACTGCCCAGGCCAGAGCAGCAACCATCACCACCACTCCCAGCTGGAACCAGTACCGTTTAAGCAACGCAATCAGCACGACAGGAACAGAGACCGCTCTGCCTCGCGCCGTCGGGTTAGCCCGGCAAGGACTTTGCCGCCAGCCTTGTTCCATCGCAGGAATTCGTCAGCCGCGCCTGATACATCCCCGGCGTTGAGCTTCCGCATCAGCGTGGATGAACTGAGAGACTTGGCGCCGAGGTTGTAGCAGAACGATACCAGTGCATCGAACTGGCACTGACTTACGCCAACCTTCAGCATTTTCATCACGTCAGCTTCGTAACTAACAAGACCGGTTTTCAGCAGGCGCTCAGCCGTTTCCTGTTTGATGGTCATACCGGCACGGATCGGATTGCCGTCCACAGGCTGAGTCCAGCCATAACCAATAGTCCAGACGCCGACGCTGTCCTGATACGCGACAAGGCGACAACCTTCAAACTCTTTAATCAGGGCGATGCCCTTGTCGCTGGTATGCATTCCCTACTCCGTTATGACGACGCGCGCCAGATTTCCACGCGCCAGCCAGATAGCCGCGCACATTACCGAGTTCAGCACCAGTTCTGCCGGATCAACCTGGACGTATTGCCCCATGATGATTCGAAACGCAGTGCCGCCCGCAGCCAGAATCAGCAGATAAGCAATGAACGCCACACCGAAGCGGCTCCGCTTGCCAGCCTTGCTGAAGAACATCAGCCGCATGACAATCAGGAGGCAAACAATAGCGTTTGCGTCCATCATGAAAACTTGCCATGTCATTTGTCTTCCTCCCTCAGTCCCGGCATCTTCCCGTCTTTCGACCGGCGGAGGATGCGAAGCAGGACTGCCACGGATATGGAAGCAGAGACTATTGCCCCGACTGTCGGGGATACCTCAACACTGACCGGGGGCTTCATCAGGCTCAGCGGGGTGTTAATCATCCCGGCCATGATTTTTGCCATTGGCACAGAGAAGGTCACACCGCCGATAAACGAAATGACGGCGAAGATTGCCTGCTTCCATAGTTGATGAGGATCTGAGGTCAGCACGTATAACGCCGTTCCCGCCAGCGACCCGAGCATTACTGCAGGGGTAGCTTCCGGAAACAGCGCAGCTAAAGTGACACCGACCGCAGCCGATGTAACCCCGCCAGCAATAGTGATTGGCTCAGACATAAGCATTCCGTGTATAGAGAGAAAGTGCCGCCGGGTGAATTAACGACAAAGCACAGAGGGATGGTCCCGACGGCACAAATAAAAAAAGCTCACCATGTGGTGAGCAATATGAGGGCATGGCATTGAGCCGAATGGCTCTTGTAATCGGCTCATTAATTATCGATATTTGAGCCGAATGTCCCGGGTAGCGGGTTCTGCTTCGCCTGGCTGGATTCGAACCAGCGATCATCCAATTATGAGTGGGCGCTTTACCGCTTAGCTACAGGCAAATAAAAAGCCACCGGCGTTAACCAGTGGCTCGATAAACTCAAAATGTCATGTCACACACAAGAATGGCAACATATACGATTTATTCTGCTCATTTGTTCATTAAAATGCAAGCACGTTATCAACATTTTTTGAGATTTTCTTCGCATTATCGCGAACAATGAATGCATTTTGCATCGGTTGATACAGGCAGAATAGCGCAGCATTTAGGGTGTCTTTTACTTCGCGGCGCACGGTAGAGATGCTTGGCTTTTTGTACTGATTCCCTCCCCTGGTTTTCATCAGGCGAGGTGAAGCTGTGGCATGCTGCCATGACGCGATGCGGATCTCACTGGACTGATAGACGTAATAGGCCAGCAATACCTTGTAGGCGTTACTGTCGATCTGCTGCAGGTGCGCCCCCACTACTCGACTAATCAGCATGCCATCGTCGTCACTGCATACCTGGCGGCTACATTGCTGCGGCTCAACGGTCGCCATAAATTTAGCAATCATGTTGATCATCGATTTATCAATGCGGCCAGTCTGCACCCAGGCACCCCACAGATGAAGCCAGCCATCAATCCAGCGGTATTGGTCGGTAGTCAATTCAAGTTTCATGCTGCTGCTCCTGCTCTCTGGTAAATACGAATGAGGTTCTTTAGGATCCGGTAGTCAATGAGCACCGAGCCCGGGCGGCGATAAATGCGGAGGCTTTTCCAGCGACGGCGGAGTGATTCGATGAGTTCTGGCTTCACGCGGCCTCCAGTTTTCGAGCGCGGCGCTTCTCCAGCGCGTCAGCCCTGCGGGTGAATATGGATTTAATGCGCTGCAGGTATGGGATGTCGAATCGGCGTGGTTCGCTGTTTGACTCCAGACGCTCTACCAGCTTCTGTCCAATGCGCTTGATGAGTCGGATCCGGTACTCGACTGCATTACCGCTTAATTGCCGGTTACACCGGGTGCAAGCCGAGTGGACGTTGAACACGTTGAACTTGAGATGTGATGCCGCACCGCGTGAACGGTAATGGCTGGCATCGATGGCGCTGCCGGTCAGGAAGTTGCTTTTGCCCATCAGCGGAGCGTCGCAGCTTATACATGGCTTGCCCTCATCTCGGATCCGGATGTAGCGATTAAATGCGGCCTGAGCCTCTTTATCCCACTGTGATTTTGTTTTGAATGATTCCCGCTTTGCCTGGCGACGCTGGCGGCCTGCTTTCTCTTCGGTGCGCTGGCGCTGCGCCTCCTTCTGCTTAGCGGCTTCACGGGCTTTTGCTGTCTGTTCTTTGCCGATCGCGCTGGCGCACTCGAATGAACAAACTACCTGCCCGTCGCGTAACGGGTGGAACCACTGCCGACATGATTTGTGGGCGCACTTTCGGCGCGGCAATTTAGACATGGCCACCACCCTGAACCTGTACCAGGGTAAGTTTTCCGCAGAACACAGCACCAGTATCGATGTACATCTGATTGGCATATTTGAGAGGCTGCCGCGCAGGGGTGTGACCGAAGATAAACAGATCGGCACCGGCGATTTCCGAGACATTGCCATCCAGCGCATCACTTACACGCTCACGGTTCCAGATCACCATTTCTTCTGGCACAGGCTTGTCGAATGCGTATTCGTTGTGCGGATAGTCGGCGTGGCAGATGACGACTTTCTTATCTCCGGTCACCAGTTCAATAATCAATGGCAGCTCGGCGGCTTTATGCACCAGTGCCTTGGCCAGCACCTCTTTGTCATAATCCTGGTTGAAGAACCAAATGCCGCCGTTAGCCAGCCAGTGGTTGACGTTTCCATGCTCTGAAAGCCCATCAATCATCATCTGCTCATGGTTTCCACGAACAGCCCGGAACCACGGAATCATGATCATCTCAAGGCATTCCACATTTTCTGAACCGCGGTCGATTAAATCTCCAACCGAAATGAGCAGGTCCTGCGCCGGGTCGAATGCAACCTTATCCAGCTCATTCATCAACAGCGTGTGGCAACCATGCAGATCACCAACCACCCATACATTGCGCCAGTCAGCGCCGTTAATGCGTTGATATATGCTCATGCTGTTTTCCTTCTGGCAGCGCGACGCAACCAGCGGACGTCCGCCAGGTGAGCCGTATAGTGAAAGGTTGGTATTTCGGATGGCTTGAGCTCCGGCTTACGCTTGCGGCGTACCGGTACCTTAAAGATGTGATTGTTGATGACGCGAGCAAGAGGGTTTTTCATCAAACCTCCTGCTTATCGCGCAGTGCCTGAAACTCGCTGCTTTGCGGGATAGTCAGGACGAGACCGAACTGTGCACACCACCGCTCTACCTGGCACATGAAGTGGTGCATATCACCAGTATCGAGATCAGATGTATGTCTCAGTTGCTGCTCAACGGTTTTCTGTCCGGTCGTGAAGTCGGTGTATTCAACGTCTTCATACCCGAGAAAGGTCTTTTTGAGATTTCGCTTAACCCATTCCTTCGTAGCATCTGTGCGACCGGAAGCGATCAGATATGTACTGATCTCCTCGTACCAAACGTGGCTAAGACTATTTTGAGAGAGGCTACGCTTTTCACGCCACGGCTTGAGTTGAAGGCGGAAGCATTGCCCGTCGTTCAGGAGTGGGTGGAGGCGCTGGGTGATAGCAGTTAGATTGCCACGATGTAGCTTGATACCATCTTTTTGGAGATTCATACGCCACCTCCGTGAGGTAACGCAGAATGCAGAAAATCGCAGGTGCATTTCTGCATCTGTGATGGGATGATGCGGTGCTCTTTGTGTTTGCGCATAAACGTCCCCGTTTAGCGCAGAAGTCACGCCCGGGTGTTCAGTCCGGACGCAACTTGATTATGGCTTACTGATTATTCGAAATCAAATGTTGCTTGACGTTGTTCTTACCGGAGAGTTGCCAGCCTCATAGGCCACGCGTATCCAGTGAAAAAAGGCTTCCGTTGTAACGCATCCACAATCAACATCGATGCCATCCCTCTGCTGTGATATCCATTGGTCAAATGGCACCGCCTCTACTGCTGGGGCTGGCTGTGGGGTGGTGTAGAGCGGCGTAACCTCTCGTAGAGGGTCGGCGTACGCATTTCCGCTATCAAAACACACTACATTTTTGGCTCCACCACCTGACAACAGCCACGCCACCGGATCGCCTGCGGCTTTCCGGTATTCCTGAAGCCCTGCCGCCATTGCCTGAACCTCATCATGCGAGCACTTTACCCACGTAGCTTTGTCTGCAATTTCAGATAGGCGCTCGTTTGTTAGTTTGTTATTGGTCATGGCTTAGTCCTTAAATCTCAAATGCCAGCTGCGGCATGAATCTGTCGCGGTCGGCGTTATAGTTCAGTGCGCTGGCACTGTTCATCGACTCGATACGCTCAACGAGAACCGCAGCACGGGTCTCTTTACTGGCCGGCGCATAGGCCGATTTCTGCCAGGCCTTATCGATTCCGATGTTCCGCGCCACGTTTGTGCTGTCAGCAGAAGAAAGGGGAATATGCCGGAAAATATCAGCGTTCAACATGCGCAGGCCGTGAAGCTTGGTGATCGGATAGCCGTTGTTGTCGACAACGTGCTGTATAAGGTCGCGCAAGCGGGCAACACAGCGGCGCGGGCGCTTAGCGTCGTACTCACCCATGCTACCGATGGCCACGCGCGGAAACTCGTTGCAAAGACGGATAAACCGCTCGTCTGGCTCGTTCATATGCCAGACAGGAACCCCGATAACAGCGCCGTGTGGCCACTCGCTAATCAGCGCGTCGTTTTCTTCACTGCTCCCGCCGATGACGTCTGGAATGATGGCGAATGAAAATCGGGGATGATTAGCCCATCGCGCCACAAAATCGTAATACTCACCCCAGTTCACCACGCGCTGTTTCGTCCAGAAGCTGAATGCACCGTTATCCAGTGCAAACGACTGAGTCACCTCGCTTGCAAGGTTAATCTGTCCAGGATTTGCAAAGCTGATAAACGCGTGCCGACCTTTCCACGCCTTCAGCGCGCAGGTGTCGGGAGTGATAGGGCCGCCATGAAAATGGATCATCACTCCCCCGTATCCAGTGCTATGCCAGCGGCGCGTTGTTCGTTGAACTGTCGACGAGAGTCCCATCCCCAGCAGAAGAATCCGTAGTAGTTGCAATTGTCGCCAACGGTCCACTCCTCTGATATCAGTTCTTTTTTAATCTCATTCCAGGCCCAGAGGCGGCAATAATCCGCGTCAGCGCCCTCTTTGAAATTGATTGGGTTAGCGGGTTTTGCCTCCAGTTCAGCGATACGCGCCTCCAGCTCAGTGTTACGGTCAGTCGCCGCAATCAGGGTTTCTTCAATGTCGCGCGTCCATTGGTCTGGATTGGCGATGCGCTTCTCTGCGGCTTCAGCGCGGGATTGCAGCTCAACTATTCCAGCAAGAATTGAATCAGTATCACCGGCACAGTCGAGCGTCTCAGCGTAATCTGCAAGAATCGCGTCGGAACCTTCCAGCAACATTGCCTGCTCAGCAATGCGCTTATCTTTGGCTTCCAACTCATCCAGCAGCGCGCGCATGACATCTGCGGTTTTCTGGCTCTGGTCCACAATGCTCACATCACAGCCGGTATCGACCCCGCACTCATCCTCAAAGCGAAGCTCAACGTTGTCGCCGTCGATATCTGACGGCTCATACCCTGCGATATTTTCCAGAATGCCAATGATGCTGTTTGCGTTATCGCGTAACGCCTGCTTATCCGTCTTAGTCATGCTCATTGGGCGGCCTCCTTCACATCAGCGCGGAGGTGAATTTCACGCCCGTCCGGAAGCATGAATACTTTGATGTCATCGGTATGAATAAGAAAGTGCGCAACTGCGTGCAGCGCTTCGTCGGTAACATCAAACTTATCGCCTACGAACTGACGAGTGCCGGGAGCCAATCCCTTCACTGCGCGTGAACGTCCGGCATAAATTCTGTTGGTGATAGGGCTTTTAATGATGCTGATTGGGTTGCTCATAGTGCTGCTCCCTGGCGAAGCTGTGCGGCGAACAGTGGCGCTTTGATTCTTTGAATTGTTTCAAACGCCGCCTTCACGCCATCTTCATACGTATTCACTTCGGTATCGCCGATGGATGGCAGTGACTCAGCAAACATCCCCACACCCTGAGCACGCACTTCAGCCAGGAAAGCGTCGGTGGCGGGGGTTTTGTTTCCTGATTCCAGCCACTTGTTGTAGTGATAATCGAACATGCCAGTGGGGTGACCGCATCCACCGTGTGCGTGGTTTTTCATCGCATCTCCACACATACAGTAGTCATTGTCTGCATTGTTGATAATCTGAATAAGTTGCCGCATCCGTTTCTCAAATTCCGCATTCTCCGCCGCCAGCGCATTCATCTGCCCTATAACCTGCGCCAGCAGTTCCCGCCCAGCCTGTGATTCCAGTTTCGCTACGTTCGGATACGCAGTTGTGATTTGTTCGATTGTCATGTTCATGCTGATGCTCTCCCGTATTTGTCTGATAACTCGCCCATTAGCCTGTGAATGTCCGCAAGGTCACACCCTGCACAACCCAGAGCTTCAGCAATGAGCTCTTCCTGATCTTTGGATGGCCCGGCCTGCAAAATTTGATTGAGCTTTCTGCGCGATACTCCACAGTGCTTGGCGATGCTGATGAGCGTGATGCCGTTATCTTCCGCCATGACCCTAACCATCCAGCGGTAATCACTCCACTCATTCATGCTGGCGCCCTCCCCCAAACCATCAAAACTCGCTGCATCGCCCCACTTTGGCGGCATTCGTTGAATATTTCGTTCTCGCCACTGGACTGCTTACCGGTACGCGCACGAAGCACCACCCCAGCCTTTGCGCCAAATCGGCGGCGGTTATCCGCATGCCAGATGTCGTAAGCGCTGTCGTCCTTGAAGTAGCCACGTCCGCGATACAGCACCACTTCACCGTCACGAACCAGCTGATGCAGATAGTGCGTCAAGGTTTTCGATGACACATGTAACTGGCTGATAATTTCCCGGCGGAGCGTTATCGGCTGGGAGTGGATGATTTGTTTAACTTGCTCTTTCAGGGTGATCATCGAATTTGCCCCCTGTTTTTACCTTTGAGGTATTCATCCCAAAGCCATTGCGCTGGAGTTAATGCCCCGAGAGAAGCGGCGTTAGGCATGCAGCCAAAGGTTTTACCTTCAGGGTGGTACCCGGTATTGCGGCTTTCATGCGATGTCGGGATCACCTCGGCTTTGCACTCGATAGCCATAACCGGAGCCGGAACTTGCTCTCCGCTGGCAACTTTCAAAGCCCACTCTTCAAGCTTTTTGGCGGCGTATTTTTCAGTTTCAGTCTCACTAAGCTGGCGCTGGTACATGGCCCGGCGCGTTTCGGTCACAATCCAGTACATGACCGGGTGTGCCCATGGAAAGCGCTCAGCTCCACCGACATGAATGCCCTTCTCGCGGCTGTAACGATGAAACTCATTCATCACGTCAGCCAGGCTCACTCCAAGTACCGTGCTGCTGTCTTTGCACCACTTGATGAATTGCCCCGGGGATGGCCAGAATGGTGATGCGCTGGCACGGGCGTGGCGCACACCTGCCGATAATTGCTCTCTGGTGCGGATGCCGTTTTCTGAGAAAGCGGCGATCCACTGACGCTTGGCAGTTTTCTCGTCAGCATCGGTCTTTAGATTGGTTTGCGACGCAGCCGGGAATATTTGCTTGAGTTGCCGAAACAGTGCATCGACAAGACTCTCAGCTTCGGCGTTGATAACGCTCTGGTCTTCACGCCCGGCGCCAGCCATGCGCGCCATTGCCGCACCGTCGCGGTTTTGTATTGCTGTCAGCAATTGCATCGTCATATGAAATCCTCCCAGCCTTCTCGGCTGTTCCAGTGCGGGGTTTCTGGCTCGCTACGGTTTTTCTTGGATAGTGGGTTAACTCGGGCATTTCGGATCCAGCCACGGAACGCAGAATTCCAGTCAATCAGGGTGGTGCCTCTCGCCATGTGGTAGTCACGGAAGTTCAGCAGCTCGGTTTCGATGCTGACCCCTTTCTCGGAAGCCATGGCGATATGCTCAGCAGACGGCTTGAACATCGGCGGCAATGGGATCTCTCCATTGGGTGAGATTCCGATGCGTCGCTTCGCAGCTTCGCTAACAAAACCCTCGCGCACAGAGATAGAGTTAGGTTCATTGACTGGTTCAAAAGAGTGACTGATTCTGGTGCCATCTGGTGGCATAGGGGGTGTGCAATCAGGTGGCACAGGGGGTGCAATATCTTGGCATACCCCTGTGCTTTTTAGTGGCATAGGGGTGACATCCAGGTTCAGGTAATACACGTTTGACGTGTTTCCCTTCCCGTTGTTAACGCCAAGTCGGTTTTCACGCTTGATCAGACCCATTTCCTCAAGCGCATCAATATGGTTTCGAACAGCAGTTTTGCTGCACTCACACTGATCTGCAATGTGTTGGTACGAAGGCCAGCACTCACCCTTGTCGTTGGCATTATCAGCCAATTTGATCAGGACGAGCTTACGCAGTGAGTTTCCCACTTTGACTCCCATTGCTTTCGCCATAAGTGACATGCTCACGTGCTACCTCCTGTTGGTTTACTCTTAGTGATTTACTCGGCATAATTGCTCCTGAAATCTTGTGTTGACGTGACACAGCTTCTTAAGCGTCCACGCTGTTCCCGCAGCTGGGCGCTTTATCTTTTGTGAGTATCTCTGCAACCTGCTTTGCCAGCCTCGCCATGTCGTCATCGACAACGCCCCACTCCAGAACTGCCAGCAACATCGCCAGCTTTGGCAACATGCTTTCCTTCCAGCGGGTGATGCCTGACTTATCCATTCCCAGCGCCTTCGCGACATTTGTCGAACCACGCATGGCAATCTGATTCAGCAGCCACGATTCGATCTTTCGCGCCTGCTGCTTGTTTCGTGATGTTGCGTTTTCCATTTGTGATAATTCCTTTGTGGTTATGGCCGCCGTTAAGCGGCGTGATTTGGATGCGGGAAAAGGTCAGGAAGATCAGGTCGAAACTCATGAGCCTGAATTTCTCCTTCCACCGCTTTAACTAGAGCTGGGACATGCACTGGAGAGATGCGCTTATTGCCATTTAGCCAGTCGCAGATTGTTGACTGAGCCTTGCCACATCGCTTGGCCAACTCTTTCTGACTGCCAGCGATGGCAATCGCTTTCTCTACTGCTGAATTCTTCATAATCACCTCGTCGATTGGTTTTGATTGATTATGTATATCACTTTAGCGAATGTCAATCGCCTATGCGATTTTGATATTAAATCGCCCTAGCGATAGAATTAGGAAAAGTAACTTTTGAGGTATTTATGAGCTTTTCAGAGCGCTTGCGTCAGGCAATGAACCTTGCAGGCTATACGCAGGGTGGTCTTGCCAAGGCAGTTGGCATGGCTCAATCCAGCGTTAATAAGCTGCTAAAAGATGCGGACAGCTCAAGAAAGACTGTGCAAATAGCGCAGGTCTTGGGCGTTCGCCCGGAATGGTTAAGCTCCGGGCAAGGGCCGATGCGGTCTGATGCTAAAGAATCTAACGTCGCTCCAGAATCTGAATGGATGAAGGTGGAATCCTGGGATAGCCGAACCCCAATTAACGACGACGAGGTAGAAGTGCCTTTCCTGAAAGACATTGAGCTGGCTTGCGGTACTGGCCGAGTGGCTGAAGAAGATAATAATGGGTTTATGCTTCGCTTCTCTAAATCAACCCTTAGGCGTGTCGGCGCGAACTCAAACGGCGCGGGAGTATTATGTTTTCCGGCGACAGGCAACAGCATGGAACCTATCATCCCTGATGGCACCACTGTCGCTGTTGACACCCAAAATAAGCGAATCGTTGATGGAAAGTTGTATGCAATTAATCACGGCGGTCTGAAGCGTATAAAGCAACTCTATCGCCTTCCAAACGACATGATCAGCATTCGAAGTTACAACAAAGATGAATTTGAAGATCAGGACGTACCAATGAGTGAAGTGGAAATTATTGGTAGAGTGTTTTGGTACTCCGTTCTCCTGTAAGCCGCCGAAAAAATGAAGTGGAATTTCGAGCGTTAACTAAGGGATTTTCTTAATGAAAAAGTTATTGTTAGCATCATTGGGTGTGCTGGTGTTATCCGGCTGCGTTCCAAAAGCACCAAAACCGATCACCCTTCCAGCATTTCCTCAGTCGGAGTACGACGCACTGAAGCTGTCTGGCAGTGAGGTTTTGACCGGGCAAGCGTTTCTTAAAACTGTGGGTGGCGATGTTAAAGTTGCAGCTGGTAGCCCTGTTGTTTTAATGCCAAAAACCACCTACACAGACTTCCAGTTCAGCATCTGCAATGGCTATGTACGCTGCGAGCAAGAAGATATGCGCGCTGCGAAATATGAGAAAGTCACAACGGCCGATGCTGAAGGAAAGTTCGAATTTAACGATGTTGCACCTGGTGATTATTACGTACAAACCACTGTCACCTGGATGAGGCCATCATCGGCCGGACTTGTTCAGGAAGGCGGCGCGTTAATGGCTAAGGCGATCATAAAACCTGGTGCCAAAAACACAGTCATGGTCACCAAGTAATAATTTAGAATGATTTAAGAACCCGCTTCGGCGGGTTTTTTATTCCCATCAAACACCCTCTCTTCGCCCATCAACCTAAATCACCTAACAAAATCGGCAAATCCGAGCTCAAAATCACTTTCTTGAAAAATAAATCACGTTACCAAACAATTATTTATCACCTTATCGATTGCATATATCGTTTTAGCGATTGACTGAAATAATCGCTTTAGCTATTGTTAACCCATCGCGACAACACAGCGATGCGGCACCAGAGTTAAGCCGCGCCAATGTGGGGTCAGATGACCGCTTAGAGCCATGACTTGAATTTCAGCAGGTTGTGGGGAGTGCGAGGGGTGTAACGGGCAATGGAGAGCCGGTGTGACCAGCTGAAATTAGAAAAAGAAAATTAGAGGAGAAGCACAAATGAAGCACTAAAGCGGACAGGCCGCACTTCCAAGCCGCAGTAATGATGTGGCCCCGAGTCTCTATGAGAGCCAGGCGCAGGTCCGAACTGCGACATACCGCTGGTCAGGGTTAATCGAGGAAAAGGGTATGCCGGTAAAGCAGCGCGAACGCCAGACGCGCACCGGTTATGAGCGGCGATGAGCGACAAGGACTCAAGGGCATGAGCGCGGCCACTGCGAGAGTGTGGCGAAGTGCTTTGGGGTGTGGTGGCGGTGTCCTCAAGCGAGGTGCAACGCTAGCAGTGTGATAAGACCTGAAAACCGGCTGGGCAGATTGTTGTTTGCCAATACAGAAACAGGGCGCTCAGGAAGTAAGTGAGAGTGGCGGCTCAGTGCCAGTCCACCACACCGACCAAAGCATTTCTCCCGCATCAGCGGGTAACGACAGAGGGTAAGGGTATGTGTAAACGAATTGATGGGGAGATTATCCGGGGTGTCATTAACGACCCTCGCCTTTTCTCAGGAATTGAACGGGTCAGAAGTGGCAGAGTTCAGATGTTCGGAAAGCGGATTGTCCAAGGCGGGAAGTGCATCCAGGAATGCGACTTTGAAATCACGCCACCAGAAAGGAGCTGGTACTCAAAGGAAATTGATGGGGTTTGGCATTGGGTTGAGGGTTGTGATCATTGCAATGGCTCGCCTGAGAAATGGGCCTATGTTCGCTGTGATAAGCATGATGTCTGCGTTGATTGCGGTGTAGACAGAGAGCATGCAGCGAAATCGCCTGGCATTGATGGAATGGGTGCTGTTTGGGGTTGTAGTGACGGATGGCGTTGCAATGACTGTCAGGAACAGATTAACAGAAAGCGTCTCGCAGAAGCTGAAGCGCGGATCGTTCCTGATGATGAATATGATGAGATGGATTTTTGGCACGAAGATGAGGCTCACTGCCCATGGTGTAAGGCTGAAATATCCACCGATGAATCATACGACGCCTGCCAGGAAGAGCATAAATGCCATGAGTGCGAGCGCCACTTCAAACTGACGGCGGAGCACTCCGTAACTTGGACAACAATTCGAGCAATCAAAGCCGCCTAATCAGCGGCTTTTTTCATACCTCAGTCGCTTCACCGAGGCGGCTTAGTTATGACAACCGGCGGCCATCCACCGCCAGAGATTTAGCGCAGAAGTCCATTTCGTTCCGTCAGCCGAGCGTCATCGGCATAACAAGGAAATAACCATGACCAAGAAATTCGAACTCGTCGCCGAATTAACTAAAGAGTTTTTCGGCAAAAAATTATTCCGCATACGCGCCCTTGTCTCCTTTGGTGATGTTGATGAAGGCGAGCTGGGTGGTTGGGTAGAGAAAGAGGAATGTCTGGATCAGTCCGGCGATGCGTGGGTGTCCGGCGATGCGCGGGTGTACGGCAATGCGCGGGTGTACGGCGATGCGCAGGTGTACGGCGATGCGTGGGTGTCCGGCGATGCGCGGGTGTCCGGCAATGCGCGGGTGTCCGGCGATGCGCGGGTGTACGGCAATGCGCGGGTGTACGGCGATGCGCAGGTGTACGGCGATGCGTGGGTGTACGGCAATGCGCGGGTGTACGGCGATGCGCAGGTGTACGGCGATGCGTGGGTGTCCGGCGATGCGCGGGTGTACGGCAATGCGCGGGTGTACGGCGATGCGCGGGTGTACGGCGATGCGCGGGTGTACGGCGATGCGCGGGTGTACGGCGATGCGTGGGTGTCCGGCGATGCGCGGGTGTACGGCGATGCGCGGGTGTACGGCAATGCGCGGGTGTACGGCGATGCGTGGGTGTCCGGCGATGCGTGGGTGTCCGGCGATGCGCGGGTGTACGGCGATGCGCGGGTGTACGGCGATGCGTGGGTGTCCGGCGATGCGCGGGTGTACGGCGATGCGCACTGGATCACCGTTGGCCCAATCGGCTCAGAAGATGGCTTTCTCACTGCGTTCCGACAGAAAGATAACTCCATTATTGTGCGTCGAGGTTGCTTCTCCGGAACGATTGATGAGTTCGAGCGTGCTGTAACCGAACGCCATGGCGATAACGAGCATGGAAAAATTTATCTGGCGTTAATCCCGGTAATCAAATTGCGTCTGGCAGAGGTATAGCAATCATGACAGTCATGCACTACGGCACCCAAACAGTATGCCGCGCTGCCATTCGGCCCGGAATGCTCATCAAGCACCACGACACCACCTGGACCGCATCAGCAAACGTCAGAGGCTGTCTCTATCTGCTCCGAGGCTATGAGCGCACCCATACCAAAGAGCTTTTGGTAGAGGTGTATCTGAACGGGCTCGGCGACGGCCTGAAGCACTAACCCCCCCCCCATTTAACGACCAGGCAGCCTTAACGGTGCCGGGATTCGCACAGCCAAAATTCAGGAGTAGTCATGAGCGAAGTAACGGATTTAACAGTCATCGAAATTAAACCGGACCAGGCGCCGGTGCTTTACTCCCCGAACGGTCTGGAAGCTTTCCTTGAGCAAATCCGCCAGGCCGTCAACGAAGTGCCTGACCTTTCCACGAAGAAAGGGCGTGACCGTGTAGCCTCTCTGGCGGCACAGGTATCACGCAGCAAGACGGCAATCGAGAAGCCCGGGCGTGAGTACCTGAAGCGCCTGAAAGAAGCAGTGAAGCCCGCTGAAGTCGAAATTAAGCGTTTCGTTGATGCCTGTGACGAATTGCGTGATGCAACCCGTCGCCCTCTCACTGAATGGGAAGCAGAGCAGGAAAGAATTCGTGTGGAAGAAGAATTTAATGCCATGCACGAAGAAGCTCTTGTGATGAACAGGATGTTCGATGATCAGCGTGCCACGCAGATAGAAGCAGATCACGAAATGGCCCTGCTGATGAACGATAAGTTCGACCGTGACCGCGAAGAACAGCGCCGCCTGGCAGAACAGGCTCAGCGTGAACGTGACGATCGGTTAAAGCAGGAAGCTGCCGAACAAGCTAAGCGCGATGCTGAAGAAAAGCACAAAGCAGAGCTCGAAGCAGCTGCACGACGTGAAGCCGAAGCCAAAGCAGCAACTGAGCGTGCAGAACGGGAACGTGTAGAAGCGGAGCAACGCGCGGAACGAGAAAAGCAGGAGGCAGCTGCTCGTGCTGAACGTGAGAAGCAGGATGCCATTGCGGCAGAACAACGCCGGGCTCAGGAAGAAGCTGATCGCATTAAGCGCGAAGCCGAAGTAAAGGAAGCTGCCCGGCTGGCAGAAGAGAAACGCATCGCTGATGAAACCGTTAAGCGTGAAGCCGACGTGAAGCATCGCAAGGCCGTTGGCACCGATATCGTCAACGCTCTCACCGCAAATACCAGCCTGACCCGCGAGCAAGCTATCGAAGTGCTTACGGCGCTGAAAGATGGCCTGGTTCCACGCACCAAAATTAATTACTGAGGTGGCCCATGAACGCATTTCGAGCTTACGACCGAATCGAAGAACGGCGCTGGGTTGAGCAACAGCTCACCGAAGAGAAAGAGAAGTGGATCGACGACCTGGCCAATGAACTGATCGCCATGTTTCCGACTGACCCGTTGGCCATGCGCTCCCTATTCATCTCGAAAGAGGCATGCCTCGCACTGATTGGGTCTGAGGCTCAGGAAATCTACAACGACTACATCTCCCGCATTTGCTACGCCCGCGCCGAAGAAGAATGGCAGCGCCGGGCGCCATGTCCGTTTTAAGGAGCAAACCATGACCCCAGGCGTTTACCTCGGGATGAGCAATCACGACTACCACGCTGACCCGGCAATCGGGTCAACAACGGTAAAGTCAATCAGCATCAGCCCTGCAAATCTCTACCTGAACCCTTTCAAAGGCAACAAGTCATCTCACATCGGATCTGCGGTTCACTCTGCTCTACTGGAGCCTGCTGCTTTTGATTCTGAATACGTTCTACGTGACGACATCACTAGCCGGGCCAGCGCCGATTACAAAGCACTGAAAGCAGTAACGGATCCCGAGAAAGTAATCATCGGCAGCGGAGTTGAAACGGTGAACAAGATGATCTGGTCTGCCGGGATGAATGAAGATTTCACTGACTATCTTTCCTCACCAGGCGCTTCTGAAATTTCGATGTTCGCAACCTGCCCTGAAACAGGTCTGCAACTTAAATGTCGATTCGACAGACTATCTGATAATCACCCTTACCCACTCGACGTGAAGACGTGCAAGGACGCCACAGAGCGTGGATTCAGTCAGGCATTCGGACGTTTTCATTATCACGTCCAAGCCGCTTTTTATCTCTACGTCCTGAAACTGGCGACCGGTAGGGATCTGAACCAGTTCTGCTTCTTTGCACTGGAGAATGGCGCGCCTTTTAAAAACTGCATGTATTACATCGGCGAGGATTCATTGAACCTCGGCTATAAGGTGATGTTCGACTCCCTCAGAAAATTAAAGCAATGCATTGACGATGAGTCGCTGCGCAACGAAGGGCTCGTTCTCCCATCCAATGAAATCAACGTGCCAGCGTATCTGCTGGATGATGAATACTCAGACGAGGTATATCTCTGATGGATCTATCCCAAACAGTCATTCCGAAGTCTGATCAAATCAACTTCGAAGACGTCCAGTCACAAGCCATTACTGCCGTTATCAAATCGGTTCGTCGCGGCAACGCAGAACAACCAGTTTTCATAGACCTCGTAGGCTACGACGGCCGGCCGTATAAGCCGTCAAAATCTATGCGCCGTGTTCTGGTCGATGGATGGGGAACGGATGGGCATTCATGGCCAGGGAAGTCACTTACTCTCAGCGGCGACCCGAGCGTTAAGTTTGGTGGTGTGGCCGTTGGCGGCATAAAGGTTACGGCAATGAGTGATATCGATGGTGATTTCTCATTGATGCTGTCGGTGTCGCGCGGCAGACGTCAGGAGCACCGAGTGAAAAAACTCGAGGTGCAGAAGAAAATCACTGATCCACAAGAAATCCTCACATGGTTCAGCGGTTCTGCGCTGAAAGCTGATTTACCAACTCTTGAGGCCACATACTGCCGAGCTAAATCAGCACTCTCATCACACCAAGGGGGGCTGGAAAAACTCGAGTCTGTTTACTCAACGAGAAAGGTAGAGCTGGAGGCCCAATGAAACGAGTCCCTCAATACCGGCATTCTGGCCGCCCTGGCAAGTTATCAGGTATGCGAGAGCTCGCGGTCTGGCTCATCACCAAGCGCGGCGGCCGGGCAACTGGCGGCGATGCTCGGCATTACACTCATTGAGTTTAACCGGGTAGCCCGCACTCTCACCCGCGGCGGCGGCCTTGTGGCTAACATCGTTGCTTCACCTACCTGGATAACCGAGACCGGAATCGTAGACCGGTACTTCACGATGTCGACCCCGGCACGGTATGTCGTGCAAACGTCACTGACGGCAAAGACTCGGTTATGTACTCGCCGCGCAATCTTTCATGCGGCAGAGGGGCGTCGCCAGGAGAATGTCGAGAAAGCGGCGCGCCGCAGTCGCCTGATTGCCGCAGGGCTGTACATCAACGAATTCGAGGCGGTTCTATGACGCATTCGCAAGATGACATTGTTGTTTATGGCCTTCGCCTGTCGTTCATCACAGGTAAAAACGGCTGGCTAATGCCATGGGGTGAAGTGGTCAGTAATCCATTAAATATCGATGTTACTGCGCCCAAACACCTGCGCTGCTGAATGATGATGGTGAGCTATTTAACCAGGGACTGGCTGATAAGCTGGCG
This sequence comes from Scandinavium hiltneri, assembly GCF_024764835.1. GTDB lineage: Bacteria > Pseudomonadota > Gammaproteobacteria > Enterobacterales > Enterobacteriaceae > Scandinavium > Scandinavium hiltneri. The sequence continues at coordinate 116,764 of NZ_JALIGE010000073.1, forward strand.
AAAGAGCGCAAGCAGTGGCGGAAGGGTGATAAATAAAAGGGTAAATAACATGCCAGAAGATGCTTTTCAGGAATCGCGTCCCGAAGATGCTGAATTGAAAGAATGCTGGTCTTGCAAAACAAGGGTTGCCATTAAAGAGCTAGAGTATAATGATTGCATGTGCCCTTTCTGTAATTGCGAAATAGATCTAGAGGATGATGATGGATAACGAATGGCAGGATATGAAATCAGCCCCCAGAGATGGCTCTCCAATCATAATCACATCTGCTCTTCCTGGAGCAAAACTAACTGCGTCAAATACTTATATCGCCTCATTCTGGGAAGGTGAAGAAAGTATGTTTTCTAGTGAGACTGGAGGTGCATGGATTTGCTACATGGATATGGTTAAAGAGCCAGAGGCACCAATAGACCCAGTTCGCTGGAAATCACTGCCTCAAAGCTAAGTCACAGTAATAACATTCTAAATCAGGTCGCTTAGTCGGCCTTTTTTATTGCTGGCGTTCACCTTCAACCGAATTAACCGACAGTTCGCGGAGTGATAAATGGAAAAAATAAGATTTACGCTCGGGCCTTGGATAGCCCTGCCTGAAGAAGTAGATAAGAACTACATCCGCATCCGCGGTACCAATATTGGTGGACGCTACAAAATAGCCAACGTCATAACGCCTGTTTACGAAAATGTGCATGACCGAGAGGCGGTGGAAACAAGAGCCAATGCCAGGCTAATCGCTTCGGCACCTGACCTTTTAGAAGCCCTGCAATGCCTGTACGAAAACTATAAGCAGCTCGCTGATTCAGGCGACGTCGGTAACTGGCGACTCGAAGATGAACCTGCCGGAAAGAAGGCGCTGCATGCCATCAACAAAGCCCTCGGTAAGGAGTGACCATGACCGATATCATCGACACAGCAACAGAGATTGAAGAGCTTCAGCGTAACGCCGCCCTTTCCGCCCACCGACTGAACCGTAACGCCGTATCAGCTGAGCAATGTGAAGATTGCGGTGAGGATATCCCTGTGCCGCGGCGCGCTGCCGTTCCGGGCTGCCAGACATGCGCTGAATGCCAAAGCATTATCGAATTGAGGAATAAGCAGCGAGGTGCGTGATGTTCGCACTCATTCAAAGAGGTCAGATTTACGCAGACCAGCACGGTTGGCCCGTACTAATTCATAGCAGCACATCTGAGATCGTCCGCTACTGGCGACAGGGCCGGATCAACACTGCATCAATCGACAGATTCAACAACGACTTCGAATATCTCAATCACCGTGAGGCGGCACAGATACGCGCCGAACTGGAGAAGAGCGAACACATTAAATCGCTGCGTGCACAGCGTGCGGCATGAGTAAGGAGTGGGGTTATGAATCAGACATCGCAAACCACCTATATCATCGCAGATCCTGGCGAGTGGGTTTCCGAAGAACAGATAATGGCACTTAAAGGGCTGAAGGAAGGCACGTTAAAGAACGCCAGGAAGAAGAGCTTTATGGAAGGGCGCGAATACAAACATGTAGCCGCTGACGGTGAGCCTTTTGATAACAGCCCCTGCTTCTACAGCATAAAGGCTATTGACCGTTGGATCTCCGGCCAGCGACCGGCAAAACCAAGTCGCAAGACTCCTGCGAAAGCAGCAGAAAACTGATTAAATACTCTGACCATAAACCAACGAGGAATCGTTATGAAATACCCAACTGGAGTAGAGAACCATGGCGGAACGCTGCGGATCTGGTTTATCTACAAGAGTGTCAGAGTGCGTGAAAGTCTGGGGGTGCCTGACACCCCAAAAAACAGAAAAATCGCCGGAGAACTGAGAACGTCGATCTGCTATGCGATTAAAACCGGCAATTTTAATTACGCTGGCCAGTTCCCGGATTCATCAAATCTCGCCAAATTCGGCGAGGCCACCCAGAACCTCACTTTGAAGGAACTGGCTGAGCGCTTCCTTGCGCTGAAAGAAACAGAGGTTGCCGACACGTCCATCAATACCTATCGGGCAATCATCAAAAACGTCCTGGCAGTTGCCGGAAGCAATATCCTGGCATCAGCGGTCAACAAAGAGAAGCTGCTGGAGATCCGCAAAGAACTCCTTACCGGACATCATCTTCCAAGGCCTCAGTACGAGGTCAAGGATCCAGGCCGTTCCGCGGTAACGGTCAACAACTACATGACGAACCTGTACGCTATTTTCCAGTTTGGGCTGGAAAACGGCTATATCGAAGAAAACCCCTTTAAAGGTGTATCGCCGCTTCGCGAGGAACGAGTAAAGCCCGACCCACTATCGAGAGAGGAATTTGTTCGACTGATCGATGCCTGCCGCCACCTGCAGACGAAAAACATGATGTCCGTAGCTGTTTATACCGGCATCCGGCCCGGGGAGCTGTGCGCCCTATCCTGGGAGGATATCGACCTGAAAGCCGGTACATTGATGGTGAGGAGGAATTTTGCCAGAGGCGAATTTACCGTACCGAAAACTCAGGCGGGTACAAACCGGGTCATTCACCTAATCGACCCGGCGATCCAGGCGTTAAGAAGTCAGGTGGAGTTAACAAGGCTGGGGAAGGAGCATTCAGTTAAGGTGAAACTGCGAGAGTATGGCCGCACAGACACGCAAAAATGCACCTTTGTTTTTCTGCCCAGCGTCACCGCCAGGACGTTACGCCATGGTGATCACTTTACTGTCGACTCGATAAGACAGACTTGGGATACCGCAGTTAAAAGAGCGGGCATCCGACACCGGAAATCATATCAGACGCGACACACATATGCATGCTGGTCACTGACGGCCGGTGCTAACCCTTCTTTTATCGCATCGCAAATGGGCCACGCTGATGCTCAGATGCTTTTTCAGGTTTACGGTAAATGGATGAGTGAAAATAACGATGTCCAGATCGCAATACTAAACTCGAAATTGGGCTCATTTGCCCCACTGATGCCCCATGAAGTTTTAAAGACTGGTTAAAATCATTTAAATTCATTAAGTTGTAATCTATAACTCTGAAAATCCATGAATTCCAGCGCGGTGCCTAGCCAACCCGATACCGCTGCGCGGATCAGGTCTTTGGTGCTTCGTACAGGTTGATGTTGCGTCATAGTCGTTATCTCTGAAGGTGCGGACCACATACTCGCTATCGTGATTATTCTGCGAAGATCAACAGGACCTTGCAGCAGTGCAGCCTGTCTTTCTCGAACCGTTCAATGGCATCGGTGACGTGCCGGTAATCCATGACGTGGGTAATCAGCTTGTCGGGATCTATCAGCCCCTTTTCCATCCAGTCGATAACCACCGGGAATTTGTTGGCGTTCAGACGCGAGGAGTACAGCGTCAGCTCTTTGCCGGTGATGCCCTGCTGTGCGAGGGACGACGGCTCGTTTGAGAAGCCCATCAGCACAATGCGCGCTGCCGGAGATGCCAGATTGACCGCTTCCTGCAAAATGGACGGATGACAGGCCGCGTCGACAATCAGCGTCGGCTTGATGCCTTTTTCGTCCAACACCGCCTGCAATGACTGCGCGCTATTATTGATGGTCAGGTCCGCACCGCTGCGTTCGGCCATCACCAGACGCTCAGGAATATGGTCGACAACGATCACCTGCTTGACACGATAGACGCCTTTCAGCGCCTGCACCGTCACCAACCCCATTGGACCAGCGCCGTAAATCAGGGCCACATCCTGCTCTGTCGGTTTCGCCTGGCCAGTCACGTTCGCCGCGATGGTGAATGGCTCAACCATCACCGCGTGTTTGTCTTCGATGCTGTCGGGGATACGCCAGGCGTTATGAGCAGGCACAGCCGCATATTCACTGAAACCGCCATCACGGTGGACGCCGAGCACCACCAAAGACGTGCAAACATTAGGTTTGCCGACCGAGCATGGGTAGCAATGTCCGCAACTGATCACCGGGTCGACACTGACGCGCTCGCCGAGGCGGGCCGGATTGACACCCTCTCCCACGGCGTCAATCACGCCGAAAAATTCATGGCCGATAACGCGTGGATATTTAGCAAAAGGATTGTGGCCGCGATAAATATGGCTGTCCGAGCCGCAAATCCCGGCCAGTTTGACCTTCACCCGCACTTCGCCCGTGGCGGGCTGCGGGATGTCGCGTTCTTCAATCACCAACGCGTTCGGTTGACGAATAACGATACTTTTCATGCTTCCGCTCCTTACCAGTTCCACAGTGTCCCGTCTTCCAGGCGCGCGACCGGCAGACAGGCCGGATCGTAGGGATATTTCGCCGCGAGTTTTTCATCAAACTCGATGCCGAGGCCCGGTATCTCGCCCGGGTGCATATAGCCGTTGTCGAAAGTCCAGTTATGCGGGAACACCTCGAGCATTTGATCGGAATATCCCATGTATTCCTGAACACCAAAATTTGGCACCCACAGATCGAAATGCAGCGCCGCCGCCATGCAAATCGGCGACAAATCGGACGGACCATGCGAACCGGTGCGCACCTGATACAACGAGGCAAAATCAGCGATGCGCCGCATACCGGTGATGCCACCCGCGTGGGTAATAGTGGTGCGGATATAGTCGATGAGCTGCTCTTCAATCAGCTGTTTGCAGTCCCAGATGCTGTTGAACACTTCACCTACCGCAATCGGCGTGACGGTGTGCTGGCGAATCAGACGGAAGCACTCCTGGTTTTCTGCAGGCGTCGGGTCTTCCATCCAGAACATGCGGTACTGTTCAATGCTTTTACCAAAGCGGGCGGCTTCGATCGGGGTCAGACGGTGGTGCATGTCGTGCAACAGATGTTCGTTGAAGCCGAATTTCTCGCGTACCGCATCGAACAGTTTTGGCGTGAAATCGAGGTATTTTTCGGTGGACCACAGCTGTTCATCCGGCCACAGGCCTTTAGTTGCAGGCTCGTAAGCCTGGCCTTTGCCTTTCGCCATGCCGTAGGTGGTTTTCATCCCCGGCACGCCGCACTGTACGCGAATGGCTTTGAAGCCCATCTCTTTGTGACGCCCGTAGTCATCGAGAACGTCATCAATGGAGTGCCCGGTGGTATGGCAGTAAACCATCACCCCTTCACGGGACGCCCCGCCGAGCAGCTGATACAGCGGCATATTGGCGGCCTTGGCTTTGATATCCCAGAGCGCCATGTCGACCGCAGAAATGGCCGACATCGTGACCGGGCCGCGTCGCCAGTACGCGCCTTTATAAAAGAACTGCCAGATGTCTTCGATTCGGTGGGCATCACGGCCAATCAGCTGCGGGCAGAGATGATCTTTCAGGTACGAGACCACGGACAGCTCGCGCCCATTCAGCGTGGCATCGCCGAGCCCCGTCAGGCCCTCTTCGGTGGTGATTTTTAACGTGACAAAATTACGCCCTGGACAGGTAACAAATACGTCTGCGGCAACAATCTTCATTTTTGATCCTTACGGCTCATCGTTGATGGCGTCATTTAGCGCCCACAACAACTACCATACAAGTATATTGATCAAAAAGAGTTCAGCAGATCACAAAAAAAAGGCGTGGATAAATCAAGAAAGCCCGGATGCGTTTTCACACCGCCGGGCAAGATTAAGGGATTATTCGATGCGGTCTTTTACGATGAAGAAGTAGCACAGCGCCCCGGTAAAGGTGACACAGGCGGCAATCACCAGCGCAAGGTTAAAGGAGTGCGTGGTGTCGACCACCCAGCCAGTGACAATCGGGGCAAACGAGGCAAAAACGAAACTGCCGAAGTTTTGAATGGCGGCCACAGAGGCGACTTTGGTTTCCGCCACCATGACCTGCACCAGCCCCCACGCAGAGGTTCCGGCAAAGTGTACGCAGAACAGCGCCATCGAAATAAACGCCACCGCCTGAGTCGGCGTGGAGGATTGCACCACCAGCAGTGTACCGAGCGCCGACAGTGTAAGACCGAGCACAATGGCTGTTTTACGCGTTTTCGCCAGATCGTATCCACGACGCGCCAGCGCATCGACCACAAAGCCGTTAGTCCACATCCCGACCGCTGCGGCCAGGAACGGGATCGCCGCCACCCAGCCGGTTTTCGCAAGGCTAAAGCCCTGCTCCGCCTGCAAATAACCCGGCAGCCAGGCGATGTATAGCCAGCCGGTGTAGTTCACGCCGGAGAAACCTAAGATCATGCCCCATGTGGTGCGGCGTTTAAACAGCGCCAACCATTCGCTGAACGCCAGTTTTGGCCGCGGCGTGTCCGGCGCAGAGAGATATTCGCGTTCGGTATTGTTCAGTGCGAACTGCGCGCGATTGCGATACCACGCGTACCAGCAAATGCCGACCAGAACCCCTGCCAGGCCAATCACCACAAACATCGTGCGCCAGCCCCACGCGAGCTGCATTACCACCAGCGCAGGCGGTGCGAGGGCCTGACCAATCACCGTGGAGGAGTTAAAAATCCCCAACGCCGTGCCTCGCTCTTTCTGTACGTACCAGTCGCTTATCGATTTCACGCCCGCAGGCATAAACGGCGCTTCGCCAATCCCAAGGCCAATCCGCAGAAAGATAAAGTGGCTGAACGAGTTTACTACTCCGGTCAACGCTTGCATCGCCGACCAGAAAATCAGGCCCGCACCCAGCACCAGTCGCGGCCCGAACCGGTCGAGCAAAATGCCCGCAGGCAGCTGCGATAGACCATAAGAAAGGGAAAACGCCGAGAGCAACACACCAAATTCGGTGGCAGACAGGCCCAGTTCGCCGCGGATCGCTTCGCCCGCGACGCTCAGTGAGGAACGATCGAGGAAGTTGACGATCCCGGCGATAAACAGCAGCGCCAGCGTTACCGTCTTAATCGTTTTTATTCTTGCGGGCTTTGCCAGAGCCGCCGGTTCCACTACTTCAGTTGCCATAAAACACTCCAGGTCAGTCTTCCGCCCGCGCCGTGATACCATGCGCGGGCCGTTAGAGGTTAAATCCGGCAGCTACCATACAAGAAGTGTCAACAAGAAAACGCTGAATGATCACAATTATGAAACATTCAGGAAAATCCCCAGACGAAGATCGCCTGGGGATCGGCATTAAAAAAAGATCAGGCGCGGCCCCATCCGGCCACGATAATCAGCATACCGCACAGCGCGATGGCGGCGCCGGCCCAGTCGTACACGCTCAGACGTACGCCATCGACGTAGCGCAGCCATAGCAGTGCGGTACAGACGTACACCCCGCCGTACGCAGCGTAGACCCTTCCGCTTGCGGTCGGATGCAGCGTTAACAGCCAAACAAACAGTGCCAGGGACAGACCCGCAGGCAGCAAAAGCCACGCCGTCGCGCCTCGTTTTAACCATAGCCACGGCAAATAGCAGCCGATGATTTCACACAGCGCGGTAACAAAAAAAAGCAAACTTGTTTTTAACATGAACGATTATTTCTGGCGGTTGTCAGCAAAGTTCTTAAGGATAAATTAACCTTAGTAAAGCGAGAATCACTTTTTCTGTATAAGCCCTATGGCCATTGAGGTGCAGTCCTATGAGTATCGACAGAATGGCGAAGATGGTGTTACGCCGTCAGGGCATTGGCGTGAAAGACAAAGTTATTCGCTTTCGCGGCGACACCATTATTTTCCGCCTGAGTCAGGACGGCTATGACGTCTATGTCAACGGACTGAAAATCAATTCCGTCAAAACCCAGGACGTGAACGAGGCGGTGCGCATTTATAAAACCACACTCAGCGACGCCTGCTGAGAAACGTTTCCTGAGTGGCAAGCAGGGCGGGTATTCCCTGCGCGGGAGTTGGTGTAAACTCTGCGCGTGGGATTACCGTTTTTAACACCCTAAAGGAAACAGCAATGAAAGTGACTTTTAGCAAACGCCTGTGCCTGACGGCGATGCTGACGCTGGGTGCCATCGTTTATACCGCGAGTGCATCTGCGCAAACCAGCAAGCTCATCATTGAATCCGGTGACAGCGCGCAGAGCAAACAAGATGCGGCGATGGACAAGGAACAGTGGAACGATACCCGGTCGCTTCGTCAGAAAGTGAACACTCGCGTTGAAAAAGAGTGGGATAAAACAGATGTCGCTTTTGATACGCGTGATAAATGCGATAAAAGCGCCAATCTGAATGCGTACTGGGAGCCAAACACCCTGCGCTGCCTCGACAGAACGACCGGTCGACCTCTTACTCCGTAACACCGTTGGGCGCCTGCGGGCGCCCTTCTTCCCCGTTTGACATGCTTACCCAAATCAAGGAAATCACATGGCCGATGCTTATGCCGTTAAGCTGCGCCCTCTGGAACGCGAGGATCTGCGCTTTGTTCACCAACTGGATAATAACGCCAGCGTTATGCGTTACTGGTTCGAAGAGCCATACGAAGCCTTCGTTGAGCTTTCTGACCTCTACGACAAACATATTCACGATCAGAGCGAACGCCGCTTTGTTATCGAATGCGACGGCGAGAAGGCTGGCCTCGTTGAATTAGTGGAAATCAACCACGTTCACCGCCGTGCAGAATTTCAGATTATTATTTCCCCGGACTATCAGGGCAAAGGGCTCGCGACAAAAGCAGCGATGCTGGCGATGGACTACGGCTTTATGGTGCTGAACCTGTACAAGCTGTATTTGATTGTCGATACCGAAAACGAAAAGGCGATCCATATTTATCGCAAACTCGGTTTCCAGGTGGAAGGCGAACTCATCCATGAGTTCTTCATTAACGGCGAATACCGCAATACCATTCGTATGTGTCTGTTCCAGCATCAGTATCTGCCAAAACACAAAACGCACACACTGCTTAAGCCGACGGCTCAGTAGTACTCGATGGTGTTTTTGATGGTGTAACGCCGGGTCACTGGCGGCGTTGTGCTGTCATCTACAATCTGCAACTCGCAGCTCAGCGGGTTGTCATGTCGGTCGTAATCACAGGTTTGCACCACATTGCCGATGGTTTTGTCATTCAGAATGCTGACCGCAGTGTAATCGAGTTTTTTGCGGGCATCTTTCGGTGGCGTCGCCACTATTTTCAGCGTTTCATTACCGCTCGTTGAGGTTTTCCCTAATGGATAACCTTCGCTATCGTAGTGATAATCAACGCTTAATGTTTTCCCGTGTGCCGCCACTACAAAGCCGTTATCGTCGGTGTCCCACGTCATTCCCGCGGCAGGCATCCCCGCTAACTGGCATTTCCCTTGCAGCAAAATGCGTTTTTGCTGGGTGGTGCCGTCGACATAATAGTTCGCGTCGAGTACCAGCGTCGCCCCGGCGTTATTCTCCAGATCGTGCAGTTCAATCAAATCAAAACAGCCTTCCTGCGAGAGTCTGGCGCTGACGCGTTTAGTTACTTCGCCCTTCTCGTTCATCAGCGTCTGGCTGAAGTCTTTAACCGGCCCCCGCAACGGATCGAAATCAAACTCATTGGAAAAACTCGCCATTTCCGGCGTAAAGGCAGCCGGTGTTGAGGCGTTATCGCAGGCGGTGAGCACGCTGATAAGCGGCACTATAAACAGCAGTTTCTTCACAGACTGTCCTTCACGGTAGAATTTTCTCAATCATATTAGCAAATACAGCGATTTACACTATGAGTGCTATGCTTTTATCTCACCATAGCGACAAGGAGATGCGTATGAAAAAGACTCACTGGCTATTTGCGCTGTTACTGGCTGGCGCGACGCCTGCTTTCGCTTCTACCCCGGAGTCCTGCGAGCGAGTTAAGGATGACATCCAGCAGAAAATAGTGACCAACGGCGTGCCGGAATCCGGGTTTACGCTGAATATTGTGCCGAACGATCAGGTGGATCGACCGGATGCACAGGTGGTCGGGCATTGCGCCAACGACACCTTTAAAATTCTCTACACCCGCAACGGCAACGATCAGCAGTAGTCTTCGCCTTCAAACGAAAGATATTATCCCTGGATTGACCGGGGATAATATCTCTATACCTCTAAGTAAGTAACATCCCTCCATCAAAAGTCGGGCTGCGCGTCCGGGGCATAAATAAAAAATGGAGTGAGCGATGTCTGATAATGAACAGCATGTACACCCTGGCGGGATCAGCCGCCGCAGCCTGATCAAATCCACTGCCATTGGCTCTATGGCCCTCGCCGCCAGTGGAATTTCACTTCCCTTTACTCTGAAAAGTGCAGCCGCCGCCGTTCAACAGGCCACACAGCCTGATGACAAAGTGGTCTGGGGCGCCTGTTCGGTAAACTGCGGTAGCCGCTGCGCCCTGCGTCTGCACGTGCGCGACGACGAAGTATACTGGGTCGAAACCGACAATACCGGCCATGACATCTACGGCGATCACCAGGTGCGCGCCTGTCTGCGCGGACGCTCTATTCGCCGCCGTATCAATCACCCGGAACGTCTGAATTACCCGATGAAGCGTGTCGGCAAACGTGGTGAAGGCAAATTCGAACGTATCAGTTGGCCTGAAGCGCTCGATATGCTGACCGACAGCCTGAAACAGGTAATCAAAGAGTATGGCAACGAGGCAGTGTACATTAACTACACCTCCGGGATTGTTGGCGGCAATATCACACGCTCTTCGCCTTATGCCTCTTTGGTGGCACGTCTGATGAACTGCTACGGCGGTTTTCTCAGTCATTATGGGACTTACAGTACCGCACAGATTGCCTGCGCTATGCCCTACACCTATGGATCGAACGAGGGCAACAGCACCTCCGATATCGAGAACAGCCAGCTGGTGGTGATGTTCGGTAACAACCCGGCAGAAACCCGCATGAGCGGCGGCGGCATTACCTGGTATCTGGAACAGGCCCGCGAACGCTCTAACGCCAGAATGATCGTCATCGATCCGCGTTATACCGACACCGCCGCCGGGCGCGAAGACGAATGGGTGCCGATTCGCCCAGGTACAGACGCCGCATTAGTGGCGGGCATCGCCTGGGTGTTGATTGACGAAAATCTCGTCGACCAGCCGTTCCTCGACAAATACTGCATCGGCTACGATGAAAAAACGCTGCCGGAAGGCGCGCCCGCCAATGGGCATTACAAGGCGTATATTCTCGGTCAGGGTGACGACGCCACCGCTAAAACGCCGGAATGGGCCTCACGTATTACCGGGATCCCGGCGGATAAAATCATCAAACTGGCGCGTGAAATCGGGACGGCAAAACCTGCGTATATCTGCCAGGGTTGGGGCCCACAGCGCCAGGCCAACGGAGAACTGACGGCGCGCGCTATCGCGATGCTGCCAATTCTGACTGGCAACGTAGGTGTGAACGGCGGTAACAGTGGCGCACGTGAATCGACCTACACCATCACCATTGAACGTATGCCGGTGCTGCAAAATCCGGTGAAAACCGCTATCTCCTGTTTCACCTGGACCGACGCCATTGAACGGGGCACCGAAATGACCGCCATCCGTGACGGTGTCCGCGGTAAAGATAAGCTGGATGTGCCCATTAAGTTCATCTGGAACTACGCTGGCAACACTATAATCAACCAGCATTCGCAGATTAACCGCACTCACGACATTCTGCAGGATGATAAAAAATGCGAAATGATTGTGGTCATCGAAAACTTTATGACCGCCTCGGCAAAATATGCTGACCTGCTGCTGCCGGACCTGATGACCGTGGAGCAGGAAGACATCATTCCTAACGATTACGCGGGTAATATGGGGTATCTGATCTTCATCCAGCCTGCTACAAGTGCGAAATTCGAACGCAAACCGATTTACTGGATCATGAGCGAAGTGGCAAAACGCCTCGGCGCAGAAGTGCATCAGAAATTCACCGAAGGTCGCACGCAGGCGGAATGGCTGCAATTCCTGTACGCCAAAATGTTGGCTAAAGATCCGGCGCTTCCTTCTTATGAAGCGCTGAAAGCGATGGGAATTTATAAACGCAAAGATCCTAACGGCCATTTCGTGGCTTATAAGGATTTCCGTAAAGATCCGGACGCCAACCCGTTGAAAACACCGTCGGGTAAAATTGAAATTTACTCGGCACAGTTGGCCAGCATCGCCGACAACTGGGAGCTGGAAAAAGACGACACTATCAGCCCGCTGCCGGTGTACGCCTCAACGTTTGACGGCTGGGATGCGCCACAGCGCGACACCTTTCCGCTGCAGCTGTTTGGCTTCCATTATAAAGCCCGCACGCACTCCAGCTATGGTAACGTCGACGTGCTGAAAGCCGCCTGTCGTCAGGAAGTGTGGCTCAATCCAGTGGACGCCGCCAAACGCGGCATTCGCAGCGGTGATATGGTGCGGGTCTTTAACGATCGCGGCGAGTTGCGCATTGAGGCGAAAGTCACCCCGCGCATCATGCCGGGTGTGAGCGCAATGGGCCAGGGCGCGTGGCATGATGCCAGTATGAACGGGGACCGAATCGATCATGGGTCATGCATCAACACGCTGACTACACATCGTCCGTCGCCGCTGGCGAAAGGCAATCCGCAACATACCAATCTGGTTCAAATCGAGAAGGTATAGTCCTTCTGCGTGACGGCGTGGGAAAACGCCGCTATATGTTTAATAAGTGAAGTCAACCGGCGGGGAGCATTCCACGCCGCAGCAAGGAAACTGTTATGAATCAACCGCGCTTCGTTGAAGCCATCGCCATTACTGGCCGCGTGCTGGGTGGACTGTTTTATTATGACCCGCAGAGCGAAAACATCGCCCCGCTGATCGCCGCCTTCCGTGACGGAAGCTGGGCGCAGCAGTGGCCGGAATCGATTCCTTTCAAACCGGAGCTGATCGACAGTTTTCAGGCCGCGTCAGAGGAGCCACTCAGCGAAGCATTTCAACGTCTTTTCGTCGGCCCCTACGCACTGCCCGCGCCGCCGTGGGGTTCGGTCTGGCTGGATCGCGAAAACGTCCTGTTTGGTGACTCAACCCTCGCCTTGCGCCAGTGGATGCGTGAAAACGGAATCGCCTTTGAAGCGCAGCAGAATGAGCCGGAAGATCATTTCGGTACCCTGCTGATGCTGGCAGCCTGGCTCAAAGAAAACAACCGCGACGAAGAGTGGCAGCAGCTGTTGAGCTGGCACCTGTTGCCGTGGTCAGGTCGTTTCCTTGAAGAGTTTGTAGCCCATGCCGGGCATCCTTTCTATCGTTCGCTCGGCGAGCTGGCACAGCAGACGATGGCCTTCTGGCAGACCGAACTGCTGTCGCCGGTTGCCGATAAAAAACTTTATCGTTAAACCGCTATCACCCGCCGCCCGGCGGGTGCCTTAACTTACATTTCAGACACCTGCAAAGCCATGCATTGTGACAACGTCACTTTCATTACTTCGTTTTAAGACTTTTCTGGTCTTTTGCCGCTCAGCCTTTATGTCATAAGGCGTAACACCTTGTTTACAAAACCTGACCCCGTCACTTAATTCGCCCCTCTTCTGGAATCCTTCCCAGGCGCTTGCTATAGGTCTTAAACCCTGCCGGACCATGGCATAACAACAAGCAACGTCGTTCAACACCGTTGCGATAACGCATGCACACAGGGAGACACACTGCAATGCACAACACTTTACTGACCCGCGCGCTGTTGTTTATAGGCGCGATTATCGCGGTCCTGGCATTACTCACGTGGGGAATCGGCCTTGAGACAATCCGCTCTCGCCAGGTTGATTTAGTCTATCTCGGACAACAGCACCTGATCCTGGTGTTCTCTTCAATGTTCTTCGCACTCCTGGTGGGTATTCCCAGCGGAATTCTGCTGAGCCGTCCTGCCGCACGCGGTATCGCCGAATACGTGATGCAGATTTTCAACATCGGTAACACCTTGCCGCCACTCGCGGTGCTGGCGTTAGCGATGGTGGTTGTCGGCATCGGCGATAAGCCCGCGATTGTGGCGCTGTTTCTGGCATCGCTGCTGCCGATTGTGCGGAACACCTACGCAGGTTTGTGTTCAGTGCCGGGCTCTCTGCTGGAAGCAGCGAACGGTATCGGCATGACCAAAATGCAGCGTTTGTGGCAGGTGGAAATTCCTAACGCCTGGCCGGTGATGCTCTCAGGTATTCGCATCGCCACCGCGATTAACGTCGGTACCGCGCCGCTGGCATTCCTGATTGGCGCCAGCAGCTACGGCGAGCTTATCTTCCCGGGCATTTACCTGAACGACTTCCCGACGCTTATCCTCGGCGCGGTCGCGACGGCTCTTTTCGCCCTGATCCTCGACACGCTGTTGGCGGGTCTGGGACGCTTACTCAGCCCGCATACCGCCGAATAACAATAATCAGGAGCATTACATGAGACGATTGAAACGTCTGTTTGTCGCCGCCGCTGCGCTGGCGATGGTTGCCGGTCAGGCCCACGCGGCCCCGATCATTCTGGCGACCAAAAGCTTTACCGAACAGCATATTTTGTCCGCCATGACCGTGCAGTATCTGCGCAAGAAAGGTTTCCAGGTTCAGCCGCAAACCAACATTGCGACCGTAATATCCCGCAACGCCATGATCAACAAGCAAATTGATATGACCTGGGAATACACCGGTACCTCGCTCATCATCTTCAACCACATCAATAAGCGCATGTCCCCCCAGGCGTCTTATGACACTGTAAAACGCCTCGATGAAAAGTTGGGCCTGATTTGGCTGAAACCGGCGGACATGAACAACACCTATGCCTTTGCGATGCAGCGTAAACGCGCCGAAGCGGAAAACATCAACACCATGTCGGAAATGGTGGCGAAGATTGAACACATTCGTCAGACCGACCCAAAACACAACTGGCTGCTGGGTCTGGATCTGGAATTCGCCGGTCGCAGTGACGGGATGAAACCGTTGCAGCAGGCCTATGACATGCCGCTCGACCGCCCGCAAATTCGGCAGATGGACCCAGGCCTGGTGTACAACGCCGTGCGTGACGGGTTCGTCGATGCCGGTCTGATTTACACCACTGATGGCCGTGTGAAAGGCTTCGACCTCAAAGTGCTGAAGGATGATAAAGGCTTCTTCCCAAGCTACGCCGTGACGCCAGTGGTGCGTAAGGACACGCTGGAAGCAAACCCGGGGCTTGAAGAAGCAATGAACACGCTTTCCAGCCTGCTGAATAACGAGGTGATCACCGAGCTGAACAAGCGCGTAGATATCGATCACCAGTCGCCACAACAGGTTGCGCGGGATTTCCTGCACAGCAAAGGCCTGGAATAAGGAGGCGTCATGGATACGATTCACTACATGATCGATAACTGGAGTTATCTGGCGACGCTGACCTGGCAGCATCTGTGGCTGGTCCTGCTCGCCGTTGGGCTGGCAATCATCATCGGTGTGCCGCTGGGCATTCTGATTGTGCGCCACAAATGGCTGGCAACGCCGATTCTGGGTCTGACGACCATTTTGCTGACCATTCCATCGATTGCGCTGTTTGGCCTGATGATCCCGCTGTTTTCGCTGATCGGTCAGGGTATTGGCGCCCTGCCCGCCATCACCGCGGTATTCCTTTACTCACTGCTGCCGATTGTGCGTAACACCCATACCGCGCTTGATAGTCTGCCGCCGGGGCTGCGTGAAGCCGGCCGTGGGATTGGCATGACCTTCTGGCAACGTCTGCGCTGGGTGGAAATCCCGATGGCGCTGCCAGTGATTTTCGGCGGCATCCGCACTGCGGTGGTAATGAACATCGGCGTCATGGCGATTGCCGCGGTTATCGGTGCGGGCGGCCTTGGCCTGCTGCTGCTGAACGGCATTGGCGGGAGTGATATTCGTATGTTAATTGCCGGGGCGTTAATGATTTGCCTGCTGGCTATTGTGCTCGACTGGTTACTGCACAGACTGCAGATTGTCCTGACACCAAAGGGGATTCGATAATGATAAAGTTAGAAAATCTGACCAAACAATTTACGCAAAAGAACGGCCAGAGCTTTAACGCCGTCGATAACGTCAATCTCAACGTGCCGGAAGGCGAAATGTGCGTCCTGCTGGGGCCGTCCGGCTGCGGGAAAACCACCACGCTTAAAATGATTAACCGCCTGATCCCGGCCAGCAGCGGGAAAATCCTCATAAACGGCCAGGACACCAGCGACATGGACACCGTCAGCCTGCGTCGTAATATCGGCTACGTTATCCAGCAAATTGGTCTGTTCCCAAACATGACCATTGAGGAAAATATCACCGTCGTGCCGCGGATGTTAGGCTGGGATAAAGCCCGCTACAAAGCGCGCGCCGAAGAGCTGATGGATATGGTGGCGATGGACCCAAAAAAATTCCTGAGCCGCTATCCGAAAGAGATGTCCGGTGGACAGCAGCAGCGTATCGGGGTTATCCGTGCGCTGGCGGCGGATCCGCCGGTGCTGCTGATGGATGAACCGTTCGGCGCCGTCGACCCGATTAACCGTGAAGTGATCCAGAACCAGTTCCTCGAGATGCAGCGCCAGCTGAAAAAAACGGTGATGCTGGTCAGCCACGACATTGATGAAGCACTCAAGCTCGGCGACCGCATTGCGGTGTTCCGTCAAGGCCGAATCGTACAGTGTGCCAGTCCCGACGAACTGCTGGCGAAACCGGCAAATGAGTTTGTCGGCTCGTTTGTCGGCCAGGATCGCACGCTGAAACGCCTGTTGTTAGTCTCAGCCGGTGACGTCACCGACCAGCAGCCTACCATCACCGTGAAACGCGATACCGCCGTGCCGGAAGCCTTCGCCACCATGGACGACAACGATATTCGTGCGATTACGGTGGTGGATAACGAAGGCAAACCGCTGGGCTTTGTGAAGCGCCGAGAAGCGCGTAACGCCTCCGGCAGCTGCGCAGATCTGCTGCACCCGTTCCGCGTCACCGGTAAAGCCGAGGACAACCTGCGCGTGGTGCTTTCTAAACTGTATGAAAGCAACACCAGCTGGATGCCTATCGTCGATGAAGACGGCCGCTACAACGGTGAAATCTCCCAGGATTACATTGCCGACTATCTCAGCTCTGGCCGTACGCGCCGTGCGCTGAATATCCATTCCGCAGATTAACCGATTTCCCCCTCACCTGAGGGGGATCTCTGCGTTTGTTTTTTGCCAAGCTCCCGATTTCCTCGCACAATACGGTATCACTCTGATCAACCGTGAAAAACAATGCATCGCCTACACGCTTACCCTGACATTCAGGCTATGTTTCGCCGCCTGCTCATTGCGACGATAGTCGGCATTCTTGCCGCCCTTGCCGTGGCGCTGTTTCGTCACGCCATGTATCTGCTCGAGTGGCTGTTTTTGAGCGACGACAGCAAAAGTCTGGTGTACGCCGCTGGCAGCTTGCCCTGGTGGCGACGGCTGTTGACGCCTGCGCTCGGTGGGCTCGCCGCCGGGCTGCTGCTGTGGGGCTGGCAGCGTTACACTCGCCAGCGACCGCACGCCCCAACGGATTACATGGAAGCACTGGAAACCGGCGACGGACAATTCGATTACGGCTCGAGTCTGGTGAAATCTCTGGCGTCGTTGCTGGTTGTGGTTAGCGGCAGCGCCATTGGTCGCGAAGGTGCAATGATCCTCCTCGCTGCCCTCGCCGCCTCTTTCTTTGCTAAACGTTTTACGCCCAAAGACGAATGGAAACTGTGGATTGCCTGCGGAGCCGCCGCCGGGATGGCCAGCGCTTATCACGCGCCGTTGGCGGGCAGCCTGTTTATCGCAGAAATATTGTTCGGCACGTTAATGCTGGCCTCGCTCGGGCCGGTAGTGGTCGCGGCGGTGATTGCCCTGCTGATAACCAATCTACTGAGCGGTGGCCCGGCGTTGCTGTATGTGGTTCACGTCGACGCTCCACACAGTGCGGGCACTTACGGCCTGATGCTGGTGACCGGGCTGCTCGCCGGGCTCTGCGGGCCAGTGTTTATCTGGCTGATGGGTTTCACCCATTCACTCTTTTTGCGGCTCAAACTGTCTCCTCCGTGGCAGTTGGCGCTGGGCGGATTTATCGTTGGGTTGCTGTCGTTATTAACCCCTGCAGTATGGGGCAACGGCTACAGCGTGGTGCAAAGCTATCTGCTGGCGCCGCCGCTGTTTGGCGCAGTGGCGGGCGTGTTCTTGTGTAAATTGCTGGCAGTACTGTCGAGCAGCGGCTCCGGCGCGCCGGGCGGGGTATTCACGCCAACGCTGTTTGTCGGGATGGCGATTGGCATGTTGTTTGCCCGATTCTGGGGGCTATGGCTGCCGGACGGCAATGAAATGGCGGTGCTGATGGGGTTGACGGGAATGGCCACGCTGCTGGCGGCCACGACACATGCGCCAATTATGTCAACGTTGATGATCTG
This sequence comes from Scandinavium hiltneri, assembly GCF_024764835.1. Taxonomy (GTDB): domain Bacteria; phylum Pseudomonadota; class Gammaproteobacteria; order Enterobacterales; family Enterobacteriaceae; genus Scandinavium; species Scandinavium hiltneri. The sequence goes on from NZ_JALIGE010000073.1 coordinate 134,869, forward strand.
TGAAATGACCGGGCAGTATGCACTGCTGCCCGGCTTACTGATTTCCTGCGTGGTGGCATCGGTGCTGTCGCGGACGTTACGCCAGGACTCTATCTACCGCCAGCATGTCGCCGAACAGGGTTAAATCGACGTAGTGGCTCAGTTCACGCTGTTCCGCGCGCGGCAGATACGGGAGCTCAGCCACCAATGGCGCGGGCAATTTTTTGCTCAACACGTCGATGATTTCAGCGTAGTGTGCCAGGCCCGGGTTGATACGGTTGGCGACCCAACCGATTAACGGCAGACCATCGTTCGCAATAGCCTGAGCGGTCAGCAATGCATGGTTGATGCAGCCTTCCTGGATGCCTACCACCATAACGACCGGTAATTGTTCCTGCACGACCCATTCAGAGAGCGGGCGCAGATCGTTCATCAGACTACGCCAGCCGCCAGTGCCTTCAACCACTACGTGATCGACACGCTGGCTCAGGTCATCAAGACCTTTGGACAATAAGGTGTAGTTGATCGGGCAACTGTGCGCCACGCTGCTTTCCTCTTCGCTCAGGGCGATAGGATTGATAGCGCTATAGGGAAGTTCCGGGGTGGAAACACTTTGCAGTACCAACGCATCTTTGTTGCGCAGTCCTTCAGGCGTTTCCTTGCTGCCTTTGGCGACAGGTTTGTACCCTGCCACGCTTTTGCCATTGGCGGCCAACGCCTGCAGCAACGCGCGTGATACCACCGTCTTTCCAACAGAGGTATCCGTACCAGTAATAAAGAAACGCTTAAGCATGTTTCACTCCACAGCTTTGACGGTGAAAATATAAATCAGGGTGATAATTCAAGAACGGAGGGAGTGTAAGGGATTGGGCGAAAAGCCAGCTTGCGTTAGCGCAATTTTTAGCTTAACAATTAAAATTTGTTACCCTTGTAACAGTCTGATCAACAGAGATCCGTTATACAGCGCGTCTTTCACCAGCGCGGCGCCGGTCATGGTTCCACGGTTGCGGAACTGCGTGCTCTCGACGCTGATATGTCGACTGTAAGCAGGCAGAGACTGCTGATGGATGCAGGCGCTGATGGCCGGGAACAGAATGCTGGAAGCCTGGTTGAACGGCGAACCGATAAGAATTTTTTGCGGGTTAAATAAATTCACCATGATGGCGAGAATACGTCCGACGTGGTTCCCTACGCCACTAATGATATCCTTAGCTAATAAATCGCCCTGCACCGCCGCCTGACACAGCCATTCAACGGTCAGCGGCTGCTGATGCAGCATTGAACTTATCGATTGTTTCATCCGAATTTGCGCCAGTTCCAACACGCTTTCCACGCTGGCGATGGTTTCCAGACAACCGTGATTCCCGCAATAACAAAGCTTGCCGTACGGGTCGACCTGAGTATGGCCGATTTCCACCAGACTGCTGCTGCCCGCATGCAGTAAACGTCCGTCGGTGATAACCCCCGCCCCGACGTTATGATCGATAACCACCTGAATAACGTCGCGCGCGCCGCGAGACGCGCCGAACAGCGCCTCCGCCATGGTCCACGCGCTGATATCGTGTTGCAAATACACCGGCACGCCGGTGCGAGACTCCAGTGCTTCGCCCAGCGCCACGTCTTTTACGTCATCGTAAAATGGCATACGGTGAATGATGCCGTTTTCGGTATCAATAATGCCGGGAAGGGTTATCGCGATAGACGTTAAGCGCTCGAGCTTTTGCTGATGGCGAATGAAAAAGCGGTCGATGTGTTCGATAACGCGGTCAAGAAACGGTTTGTCATCCACCAGCGGCAGCGTTTGTTCTTCTTCTACCACCAGTTTACTGCTCAAATCACGCAGGGCGAGGTTAATTTCTCCCCGGCTGATACGCAGTGACAGATAGTGCCAGGCTTCGGTTTCCACCATCAGGCCTACCGCCGGACGCCCACGGCTACCCGGGTCCTGAATTTCAGTTTCCTGCACCAGATGCGCTTCGAGCATTTCGCGAACAATCTTGGTGATACTGGCGGGCGCAAGTTGCGCAAGGCGAGAAAGGTCGATACGCGACACCGGGCCGAGCTGATCAATCAGGCGGTATACCGCCCCTGCGTTGGTCTGCTTAATCTGATCAATATGCCCTGGCTGACTTTCTGCTACCACCGAAGACTCCCTTATTTTCGCGCTTCGAAATAAACTTTTGCTATGTTGAAGCACTTCGACGCAACTCGTCAAATTTTTACTTAGGCTTGTGATTTACCGCACATTTTTTCGTGTATTTTCGGCAAAAAAGTCGACCATTGCGGCGGCCAACAGCTGCTCGCGGAAGCGAAGTGCCGCCTGGGTTTGATCATGATGTCTGGACCACACCAGCCACATTTCCGAGACCGCGTCCTCATCACTTATCGGCAACCAGCGCATCTCATTGAGCTGAACCTTCTTAAACGAGGCCGGAAGAATCGACACACCCAGTCCGGCGGAGACCAGCCCAATAATGGTCATCGCCTCGCCCACTTCCTGAGTAATGGCGGGCGTACCGAAGCGTCTGAGCAGGCCGAGAATATCGTCATACAGGCCGGTACCAACGTGCGGATCGAAGAATACCAGCGGTTCCAGCACCATTTCTGCCAGCGAAACGGATTCGCGGTTTGCCAGCGGATGATCCCGGTGAACCATCGCCATGAGCGGCTCTAGCAAAATAACCTGCCACTCAAGGGTATCCGGCAGCTGCGTTTTACGCATCAGGCCCAAATCCAGCGCGCCTTCGCTCAGCGGCGTTATTTGCTCGCGGGTATTACTTTCCCGCGTATGGATATGAACGTCGGGATACTGACGACGAAAACGCGATAGCGTATCCGACACAGCCTTAATAAACGGCGCCGATGAGGTAAATCCAATGCGCAGTTCGCCGGTTTCCCCTTGATGCAGGCGTGCCGCCCGGGCTGCGGCGTCTTCAACCTGAATCAGGATTTGCCGACTGTCAGCCAGAAACAGCTTCCCGGCGGGCGTCAGACTCACGCTGCGGTTGGTGCGGGCGAACAGCCGGGCGCCAATCTGCTGTTCCAGGATTTGAATTTGCTGGCTGAGCGGCGGCTGGGAGATGTTCAGCCGGGCGGCAGCGTGGCCAAAATGCAGTTCTTCAGCTACCGCCACAAAGTAGCGCAGGTGTCGCAGCTCTATATTCATATGTTTAAAGTATCATTTGAGATTATTAATATATTAGACGGATTAATTGCAATTTCCTACTCTGTGTAAATGAGATAAATTCAGTGCACAACATCATTCGTGCTGCATCGCGGCGGAAAGCCCGAAGATCCCTGGGAACATGAGGGTGAAGCCCACAAAGAGGCAGCGCGAAGGATGACGTGCTTTCACGCAAGGATCTTGCTTTGAGCCGTACCTCCACCGTTGACACCGCCCCGGCCCGTGACGTCAATGATATCCGTCTTCCCGCGCCGGGCCAGTTTATCCAACGTGGAACCCCACAATTCATTCGCGTCACGCTGGCACTTTTCTCCGCCGGACTCGCTACGTTCGCCCTGCTCTATTGCGTTCAGCCAATTCTCCCGGTGTTGTCGCATGAGTTTGGCGTGTCGCCGGCCAGCGCCAGTATTTCCCTGTCGGTGTCGACCGGTTTACTGGCCGTCGGCCTGCTGTTTACCGGGCCGCTGTCGGATGCCATCGGCCGCAAACAGGTCATGGTCACCGCCCTGCTTCTGGCCTCCTGCTGTACGCTGCTGTCAACGATGATGACCAGCTGGCACGGGATACTTATCATGCGTGCGCTGATTGGCCTGTCGTTAAGCGGCGTAGCGGCGGTCGGCATGACCTATTTGAGTGAAGAAATTCATCCGAGCTTTGTCGCCTTTTCGATGGGGCTGTACATCAGTGGAAACTCGATTGGCGGCATGAGCGGGCGTTTGCTGACCGGGGTGATGACGGATTTCTTCGGCTGGCGAGTGGCGGTGGCGATGATCGGCTGTTTCGCTCTCGCGGCGGCGCTGATGTTCTGGCGCATTCTGCCCGACTCACGTCACTTTAAACCCGCATCGCTGCGTCCAAAATCACTGTTCATCAACTTTCGTATTCACTGGCGTGATAAGGGCCTGCCGCTGCTGTTCGCGGAAGGTTTTCTGCTGATGGGCGCGTTCGTGACGCTGTTCAACTATATCGGCTATCGCCTGATGATGTCGCCATGGTCACTGAGCCAGGCGGTTGTTGGCTTGCTGTCCGTGGCTTACCTCACCGGCACCTGGAGTTCCCCAAAAGCGGGCGCCATGACGCAACGCTTCGGGCGCGGCCCGGTGATGATTGGCTTTACCGCTGTGATGCTGTGCGGCCTGCTGCTGACGCTGTTCTCATCACTGTGGATTATCTTCTTCGGTATGCTGCTATTTTCCGCGGGCTTCTTCGCCGCGCACTCGGTCGCCAGCAGCTGGATCGGGCCCCGCGCCCGCCGCGCCCGCGGCCAGGCCTCGTCGCTGTATCTGTTTAGCTACTATCTGGGTTCAAGCATCGCGGGGACGCTAGGCGGGGTGTTCTGGCATAACTGGGGCTGGAATGGCGTGGGTGGATTTATCGCCGCAATGCTGGTCCTGGCGCTGATAACCGGCCGTTGCCTGCACAAGCGCCTTCACTAATTTGACCCCGCCGCTGGCGGGCGGCTTTACCACTGACCTAAAAAGGTGGTGAAGCCTACCATGTCGCGCACTGCGTCAGCTGACAGCAGTGCGATGAAAACCCAGATGAATGGATTCATAATTTGCCGCACATTGATGACCTATGATAGTGATTAGCCTGGCGTATAATTTACATTCCGCCTCATACTTTCGTCGTATTTTTGACCTCACGCGTATTTCGACGTCACTCAATGGGAATTAAGGCAAAATGGCAAACATTAACTACCAACAGCTCACCCGCACTTTCCAGCGTTTATCACGTTTTTCGCACCTCTCCTCCATTGCTGGCTGGGATATGGCTGCCATGATGCCACCGGGCGGAAGCCAGGCTCGTGGCGAAGCGCTGGCTGAATTAGGCGTGTTGCAGCATCAGATCCTGACCGACAAAAATGTGGCGAACGGCCTTGAAGCCGCACAGCAGGAAAACCTCAGCGATGACGAACGCGCGAATCTGAATGAAATGGCGCGTGCTTACCATCAGGCCGCGCTGTTGCCCGAAAGCCTGGTTGAAGCGAAATCGCTGGCAGGCAGTCGCTGCGAGCACGCCTGGCGCACCCAGCGTAAAAACAACGACTGGCAAGGCTTTGCACCGAATCTGAAAGAAGTGGTACGACTGAGTCGTGAAGAAGCCAATATCCGGGCTGAAGCCAGCGGCGGTTCGCGCTACGACGCCCTGCTCGACCTCTACGAACCGGGCATGACCAGTAGCCGCCTCGATGTGCTGTTCGCTGACCTGAAAAGCTGGCTGCCCGATTTGCTGCAAACCGTAGTCGACAAGCAGGCCAGCCGCAAACTCATCAATCCACAAGGCCCGTTCCCGACCGAAGCACAGCGCCAGCTCGGGCTGGAAACCATGACCCTGCTCGGTTTTGATTTTAACGGCGGTCGCCTTGATGTCAGTACCCATCCGTTCTGCGGCGGCGTACCGGAAGATGTGCGCATCACCACCCGCTACGACGAAAACGATCTGCTCAGCGCCCTTTTTGGCGTTATTCACGAAACCGGGCATGCGCGTTATGAACAAAACCTGCCGCGTCAGTGGGCCGGACAGCCAATTGCTCACGCGCGCTCAATGGGCGTGCATGAATCACAGAGCCTGTTCTTTGAGATGCAGCTCGGGCGCAGTGCCGCGTTCCTTAAGCATCTTCTGCCGAAAATCCAGCAGCATTTCGGCAGCCAGCCTGCGTTCAGTCTGGATAATTTCATTGCCTGGAGTCAGACGGTCGAACGCGGATTCATTCGCGTGGACGCTGATGAAGTCAGCTATCCAGCGCATGTGATCCTGCGTTATGAAATCGAACGGGCGCTGATTGATGGCCAGATTGAAGTCGATGATATTCCGGCGCTGTGGGATGAAAAAATGCAGCAGTATCTGGGGCTGTCGACAGAAGGCAACTACCGCAACGGCTGTATGCAGGATATTCACTGGACCGACGGCGGCTTCGGTTACTTCCCGTCGTATACGCTGGGCGCCATGTACGCCGCGCAGCTGTTCCAGGCCGCTCGCAAAGCGCTACCGGACCTCGACCAGAACCTGAACGACGGCAACTTCAGTCCGCTGTTCGGTTGGTTACAGCAGAACGTCTGGCAGCACGGCAGCCGCTTCAGCACGTCGGAACTTATCACCCACGCCACCGGCGAAGACCTGAATAGCCGCTATTTCCGCGAGCACTTAACCGCGCGTTATTTGTAAGTTGATGGGAGAGAGTGTGGTACAACCCGCCACACTCTTTATTTGTCAGTGAGTCAGCATTCCGGCTAGCCTGCTCAGACTGGTGTGAACCACATGCCCATATTTGGGGTGCATTGCAATCCTCAGTTGCTCAAGCTCATTTTTTTCTGCGACAAGAAACTCATCCCACTCTTGCTGCAATAATTTAAGTTCGTCCTCGCGCTGCTCTCGCCCTTTACGCGAGCGCCGCATTTCCCGCTTCAGCCTGCCGCTATCGTAGTGCAACCACAGCATCGCAAGCACAAGAAGTAGAACACCGCCCCACAGGACAGAAGAATTCCCAATCACAACTCACCCCAAAAAAATAATTAGCCTGCTATGTTACGGGTACCAAAAGGTGAATGGTGAACTTTTAATGCGGGTTTTTGGCGGCTCTGAGAGGTTTCCTCCAGCGCTACCTACCCGGAAATTTACATCATTGTGGGAAGTTCTATGGCTCGGGGAACAGTTTTCATCGTATCTCACTGATTTTTAAAGAGTGATAAAACGACAGCCGGAAGTGTACATATGGTTACACGCCGATACCAATCACTCACGGAAACCTCGGAAAGACAAGCATATAGTCTATTCAACGGCCCCGCAGTGGGGTTGAACATAGAAACCAAATTCGAGGATTTCAGAATGAAAAAAGTATTAGCTCTGGTTGTTGCCGCTGCTATGGGTCTGTCTTCTGCTGCTTTCGCTGCTGACACCGCTGCTACCGCTCCGGCTGCTGCGCCTGCTGCAACTCACGCTGCTCCGGCTAAAACCACTCATCATAAGAAACACAAGAAAGCCGCTGCAAAACCCGCTGCAGAGCAGAAAGCTCAGGCCGCTAAAAAGCACCACAAAAAAGCAGCAGCTAAACCTGCTGTAGCGCAGAAGGCGCAGGCTGCTAAAAAACACAAAAAAGCAGCAACCAAACCCGCTGTAGCGCAGAAAGCGCAGGCGGCTAAAAAGCACCACAAAAAAGCAGCAACTAAACCTGCTGTAGCGCAGAAAGCGCAGGCTGCTAAAAAACACGTGAAACACACCAAGCACCAGGCTGCTAAACCAGCTGCACAGCCAGCTGCGTAATTTCGCAACCGGTCGTACGGTCTTGTAAACTAAATCGGCGCTGTTTCAGCGCCGTTTTTTTCTGGAGAGCAATGATGCTGCGCCGCTATCGATTCGAGCTCATCCTCTTATTACTGATTGTTTGTGCCCTGGTTGCCACCCGGTTCTTTTTGTACTGAGTGTAGCACGCTGATTTTACTCCCACTTTTCATCCATCCCGTCTATAGTAATCTCATTGGGTTACCCTTTTTATAATCATAATCGCCCCTTCAGAGAGTGTTATGCACAGATCCATAGTGGTTTTACTGGGAGCCGTTTGCCTTTTTTCTCCCCTGACCCACGCTGACGATGACAGCGACGACACCGGCATCAGTGCCTCCGATCTTAAGACGCTTTTCTTTGGTCATGACGACCGCGTCAAGGTCACCAATCCTACGCAATCCCCGTGGGATGCTATCGGCCAGTTGGAAACTGCCAGCGGCAATCTTTGCACCGCGACCTTAATTTCTCCGCATCTGGCGCTGACCGCAGGACACTGCTTGTTGACGCCGCCGCGTGGCAAACTCGATAAGCCCATCGCCCTGCGCTTTGTATCGCAAAAAGGTCTCTGGCGTTATGAAATCCACGGGATAGAAGGCCGCGTTGAGCCGTCGCTCGGCAAACGCCTGAAGCCGGACGGTGACGGCTGGATTGTTCCGTCGTCTGCCGCGCCCTGGGATTTTGGCCTGATTGTGCTGCGCTATCCGCCTTCTGGTATCACTCCGTTGCCGCTGTTCGCCGGTGATAAGGATGCGCTGACCGCCGCGCTTAAATCCGCTAACCGCCAGGTGACGCAATCTGGCTATCCGCTCGATCATCTCGATTCGCTGTACACGCACAATAACTGTCTGGTGACGGGCTGGGCGCAAAGTACCGTGCTGTCGCATCAGTGCGATACCTTGCCTGGCGATAGCGGTTCACCGCTGATGCTGAAAACTGATGACGGCTGGCAGCTGATTGGCGTCCAAAGCTCAGCTCCGGCGGCGAAAGATCGCTGGCGGGCAGATAACCGCGCGATTTCAGTGACCGGTTTTCGGGACAAACTTGAAACACTGGCTGACCAGTAACGAATACTGTCGCTGCTGACGCAACTGCAGCAGCGACGTTATCGGCATCGGTTCACTGAACAAAAAACTGCAACTGTTCGCATCCTGCCAACATCATGCGAGTTTAATCATCACCATTCCGGCGATTAACAAGATTAAACCTATCCATCCTTTGTAATTAAGGCGCTGTCCAAACAGGATCCAGCCCGCTGCCAGCGTGGCAACCACGCCAAATCCGCCCCAAATTGCGTATGCCACCGAAAGATCGATACCTTTAACCGCCTGCGACAATGCGCTAAATGCGGCCAGTACCGCCACCAGCGACAATATGCCGTATATTTTTCGGCGGAAACCGTCCGAGAATTTAAGGAATATATTGGCGATGATTTCCAACACAATCGCCCCTGCCAGCCACGCGCCGTGTACCCACTCAAACTGCGGCATGGTTCACCTCCGCAGATTTGTTTTTGACTTTGCGGGTGCCAGATTTAATCAGCACAATACCCATCACCAGCGTGGCCAGCCCTGCCCCTTTCATCAGCGTCAGGCTTTCATCAAATAACAGCACGCTAAACAGCGTAATTAATAAAATACCGACGCCTTCCCACAGGGCGTAAGCCACGCCGAGCGCGATTTTTTTAACCGCGAAGGAAAGGAATATATAAGAAAGGGCAATCATGCCGAGCATTAAAATATAACCGGCATGACCATCGCTGACGCTTGCCCATTTCATCGACAAAGTGCCTGTAATTTCAGCGACGATCGCCAGACCTAATAATATCCAGTAAAACATGGTTCTTCTCCTGCCTGAGAATATAATCAGTTGCAGTTTGCGAAGAGGCGCAAACCGTAAAAAATGATTAAGTTTTAGCTCAAAGGAAGGAAAAGACTATAGCGCAGAGCGCCAGTGCTGCTCGGCAGAAAGTAAGGAATGCGTGGGGATAATGACAGATTGCAAGGAAGTCCGGGTTCTGAACGACATGTCCATAAAATTACAATTATCCGCGGGGTTGCTTCTCGTCTTTGCGGATGAAAATTGTCCTCAGTAGTTAAACACCGCGTAATTCTGGCATAGTGCAAAAATAAACTCAAAGTCTTTTCAATTCTTTACCCAGCACATTTTGTATTAATGAGTTTATTCTTACCTCACGCCGTTTTATGATGTTTGGCATCACGTTTATCAAGGATATGTTATGGCAAAGTCGGGTATTACACTTAATGGATTAAAGATAGTCATCATGCTCGGAATGCTGGTGATTATCCTCGCCGGTATTCGCTTCGCCGCTGATATTGTGGTGCCTTTTATTCTGTCACTGTTTATCGCCGTGGTGCTCAACCCGGTGGTGCAGCTGCTGGTCCGCTGGCGCGTTCCGCGTGGGCTGGCAGTCACCCTGCTCATCACCTTCATTATTATGGTGGCGGTTCTGCTGCTGTCCTATCTGGGCACGTCGCTCAACGAACTCGCCCGTACGCTGCCGCAGTATCGTTCGTCGCTGGTTGTACCGATGGAAAACCTGCAGCCGTGGCTACAGCGCTTTGGTATTGATGTATCCGTTAATGCGTTGGGGAAATACATCGATCCGAATGCGGCGATGACGCTGGTCACCGGCCTGCTGACACAGCTCACTAACGCCATGTCCTCTATTTTCCTGCTGCTTCTGACAGTGGTGTTTATGCTGTTTGAAGTGCCGCAGCTCCCGGCTAAACTGCAGCAGATGATGATGCGTCCGGTGGAAGGCATGGCGGCGATTCAAAAAGCCATCGACAGCGTGAGCCACTATCTGGTGCTGAAAACCGCCATTAGCCTGGTAACCGGGCTGGTCGCCTGGGCCATGCTCGCCGCCCTCGACGTGCGCTTTGCATTTATCTGGGGAATGCTGGCGTTTGCGCTGAACTATATTCCCAACATCGGTTCGGTGCTGGCTGCCGTCCCACCAATACTGCAGGTGCTGGTTTTAGGCAACGTCTACGATGCGCTGGTGGTGCTGGCGGGTTATCTGGCGATCAACATGGTGTTTGGCAACATTCTTGAGCCACGCATTATGGGCCGTGGGCTGGGCCTTTCCACGCTAGTGGTGTTCCTGTCGTTGATATTCTGGGGCTGGCTGCTCGGTCCGGTGGGCATGCTGCTCTCGGTGCCATTGACCATCATCGTTAAAATCGGGCTGGAGAACACCCAGGGCGGGCAAAATATTGCGGTGCTACTGAGTGATTTGAGTAAGGAATAGCAGGTGCAGATGGGCTGATTAACGTGAAATTCGTCACTCTCGCATAATCAGCCTGTCTATCTGGGCTCATTCCCGACAGGAATTACTCGTTGCCCCATGTATTCAGGAACGTCGCGATATCATCAATACGCTTCGCGTTGATCCCGGCTTCCTGAGCCATATCCTGCTGCGCTTCTTCGCTGATTTCTTCGTTATTCATCAAACGGGTGACCAGCAGCTGGAAATAATGCGCCAGAGAATCACGTTCTGCGTCGCTCACCGGCTCGGCGCATTCAGTCGAATACTCGTCCACGATGTCATAAAATTTCAATGGGATTTCGGTGTTCATTAATCGTCCTCGGGAGTTAAAATCGGCTAGCGGTGCGTTACCACATCAAATCGTCAGGCACTTTGAAATCAGCATACGGATCGTCTTCATCCTGCTCTTCCTGACTCAACGCACTGTTCAGAACGATACTGTCCGCATCACGCTGGGCAATTTTATCGGCCACACTCGCGGGGATAATGGCGTAGGTGCTGTCACCGTTTTTATCGACAAGCAGGCGCGCAATCGCCAGACGACCGCTGATCAACTGTGACTGCGTCAGCTTATCCACGACGACTTTTTTAATTAAATTGTTATCGGTGAAGTTAAAATCAATATTGCCTCGGGCAATGGTGATTTTGTTCATTTCAATCAGCTGCTTCACCTGCGCTTTATATTCTTTCGATAGCGTCGCTTGTTTTTGCTGCTCACTGAGCTCTTTATCACGCTCAAGCTGCGCTTTTTTATTCTCTTCCACGGCCTCTCTTGCCTCACGCGCCTGAACACGTGATTTTTTAGCCGTGCGCTGGACCTTGGCCATTTTTTTGCTGGACACTAATCCCGCTTTGAGCATCTGCTCTTGTAAGGTGAGTTTTGTCATCTTCGTATCTGAACCGGTTGAATAATTTAGGTGATTATACCCGTATTTTCGCGGGCGATACCAGACGGCAGGCGCTGAGTCTGGCCCGGCAACGGCCAAATTCGTCAGTCGACTGAAAATTCGCTATCATCCGTTTCCACTCGTCATCCTGGCCGCCCGATGTCTTCGATAATTGATACTTTTATTGCTCCGCCGTGTCATGACCAGATAGAAATTCTCTGGCAGGATGCGCATCTGGTGCTTATCAATAAACCCACAGGACTACTCAGCCTGTCAGGGAAAAATCCGCAGAACCTCGATTCAGTGCATCATCGGCTGGTCCAGCTTTTTCCCGGCTGTACCCTGGTTCACCGCCTGGATTTCGGCACGTCCGGCCTGATGGTGGTGGCGCGCAGTAAAGCTATCAATGCCGCTCTTTGCCATCAGTTCAGCCAGCGCACCGTGACCAAAGTGTACAGCGCCCTGCTGTGTGGCCATCTGCCCGACGACGAAGGGGTAATAGACGCGGCGATAGCCAAAGATCCGGCGCTGTTCCCACTGATGTCGATTTGCGCCATCACCGGCAAACCCGCACGTTCACGCTATCATATTATTGAGCGTTTTCATTATGCGCAGGCAGACGGGACCTCAGTGCCCGTGACGCGCGTCCAGCTAACGCCAGAAACCGGGCGCACCCATCAACTGCGCATTCACAGCCAGCTGCTCGGCCACCCTATTCTGGGCTGCGACCTGTACGGCGGGCTTCTGCCGCCAGGCTGCGAGCAGACGCCCCGCCTGATGCTGCACGCCAGCGAACTGCATTTTGTGCACCCTGTAAGCGAAGAACCGATCCACGCCCATAACCCCAGCCCGTTCTGAAAAAGAAAATCGCTTTACTTTGAAGACTGAAGGACGGGATGAATTCTCCTTAAAAATAAACATCCATTCCCTTTTCATTTCGCCTTCGGGTACATTGGCGCACTGACGTAAAATTTTCGATTTTTAACAGGTAACAACGGCCATGGCTCTTATCCCAAAAAACTACTCGCGACTGGAAAGCGGCTACCGCGAGAAAGCGCTAAAAATCTATCCATGGGTATGCGGACGCTGCTCGCGGGAGTTTGTGTATTCAAACCTGCGCGAATTAACGGTCCACCATATCGATCATGACCACACCAATAACCCGCCAGACGGCAGTAACTGGGAGTTGTTGTGTTTGTATTGTCATGACCATGAGCACTCAAAATACACAGAAGCGGACCAATACGGCACCCGTGTTGTGGCAGGTGAAGACGCGCAAAACGATGTCGATGCGGCGACGTACAATCCGTTTGCTGATTTGAAATCGATGCTCAGCAAAAAGAAATAATCTTTCCTCTTCCGTACTTTTTTTGTCGTCACCTATCCTCTTTGTTTTCCAGACCGGGCACCTGTCAGCTTTAGTGGGCGCCCGTCCTGTATTCCATCCCGTAGTCTACACTCAACCTTCCTGCTTCGATCGACATCACATAATTACATTGGAAATTATTACTCTTAGGCTAACAATCCGAACGCCAGCTTAATTGATGCTCTACTCCTAACGGAGCAGAATTACTGCAGCATAAATCCAGGCAAAAATGATTTGCTGAATCAGGAGGTTAATTATGAATACTGGCCAAACTCCGGCCCGGAACTGGAGCACGCGTCGTAGCGAAAAAGCACGTCGCGTCGCGTCCCTCCCGGTGCAGGGCAAGGTAATTCCCACCGAGGGTCTGGTGGATGCGCTGGAAAAACTGATTGCCCCCGGCGACCGTGTAGTGCTGGAAGGTAACAACCAGAAGCAAGCCGATTTCCTCTCGCGTATGCTCGCCAAAGTTAACCCGGCGAAAGTCCACGATCTGCATATGATTATGCCGAGCGTCGGACGTAGCGAACACCTTGATATCTTCGAAAAAGGCATCGCCCGCAAGCTCGATTTCTCCTTCTCCGGTCCTCAGAGCCTGCGCATTTCGCAGCTGCTGCAGGATGGTCAACTCGAAATCGGCGCAATCCATACGTACATCGAACTCTACTCCCGTCTTTACGTCGACCTGTGCCCGAACGTCGCGCTGATCGCCGGTTTTAAAGCTGACCGTAAAGGTAACCTTTATACCGGTCCGAGCACCGAAGATACGCCAGCGCTGGTTGAAGCCGCGGCCTTCCGCGACGGGATTGTTATCGCCCAGGTTAACGAACTGGTCGACGACGAATGTGACCTGCCGCGCGTCGATATTCCTGGCTCGTGGATTGACTACGTTGTCGTCGCCGATAAGCCGTTCTTTATCGAACCGCTGTTCACCCGCGACCCGCGCCTCATCAAGCAGGAACACATCCTGATGGGCATGATGGCGATTAAAGGCATCTATGCGGAACACCAGGTTCAGTCCCTGAACCACGGGATCGGCTTCAACACCGCCGCTATCGAACTGCTGCTGCCAACCTACGGCGAACAGCTCGGTCTGAAGGGCAAAATTTGTAAGCACTGGACCCTTAACCCGCATCCGACGCTGATCCCGGCGATTGAAAGCGGTTGGGTAGAAAGCGTGCACTGCTTCGGTGGCGAACTGGGGATGGAAGAGTACATCCGTGCCCGTCCGGACGTGTTCTTTACCGGTGCCGACGGCTCAATGCGCTCCAACCGCGCCTTCTGTCAGTTGGCAGGTCAGTACGCGGTCGATATGTTTATCGGCTCCACCCTGCAGATTGATGGTCTGGCGAACTCATCTACCGTTACCCGCGGTCGTCTGTCCGGTTTTGGCGGTGCGCCAAACATGGGCCATGACCCGCACGGTCGCCGTCATGCGACACCGGCCTGGATGAACATGAAAACCGATCCCGATCCGATGGTGCGCGGTAAAAAACTGGTCGTGCAAATGGTCGAAACCTTCCAGGCGGGTGCAAAACCCTCCTTCGTGGAAAAACTCGATGCGGTTGACGTGGCCCAGTCATCCGGCATGCCGCTGGCACCGGTGATGATTTACGGCGACGACGTGACCCACGTGCTGACCGAAGAAGGTATCGCCTACCTCTATCGTGCTGAAAGCATGGAAGAGCGCCGCGCGATGGTTGCAGCAGTCGCCGGGATCACCGACATCGGTCTGGGCGTTGACGCTAAGCGCGTTGCCGACCTGCGTAAGACCGGCAAAGTGGTGTACCCGGAAGACATGGGCATCCGTCGTTCAGATGCGACCCGTTCCCTGCTCGCTGCTGGCAGCGTAGCGGACCTGGTGGAATGGTCTGACGGTCTTTACAACCCACCTGCGAAATTCCGGAGCTGGTAATGAAACAGCTGTCACAGACTCATGCAGAGGTTCAGGCCGAGCGACTGGCGACACTCGCCCGCGACTGCTTGATCGACGAAGCGCGATTAAGCCCGAAGCCGGGTCTGGTGGACAGCCGGGGTAACGGTGCCCATCACGATTTGTCTTTGGCGTTGATGGAGCGTTCTGCGCACAGCCTGACCCCCACGTTTCTGCAACTGGCCCAGCAAAGCTGGCAGCGCCCCGCCAACATCGCCCTGCGCGAAACCGTCGGCCGTCTGGGACGCGAAGGCGAACAGCAGATGATGAAAGCCACCGAAGGCGTGAATACCCATCGGGGGGCTATCTGGGCGCTTGGCCTGTTAGTCAGCGCCGCCGCGATGCTAGGCGAAAGTGCCAGCGCGCAGCAGATTGCGGATACCGCAGCCAGGCTTGCCCGCCTGCCGGACAGCGCCGCGCCGAAAGTCTTCAGCAAAGGGTTGAAGGCCACGCACCGTTATCAGGTGCCTGGCGCACGTGAAGAAGCGCAACAGGCGTTCCCCCACGTGATGACGCTGGCATTACCGCAGCTGTTACGCAGCCGCGCGAACGGCGCCTGCGAAAGCGAAGCCCGTCTCGATGCGCTGATGGCGGTCATGACCTCGCTTAGCGACACCTGCGTGCTGTCTCGCGCCGGAATGACTGGCCTGAATGCTATGCAAAACGGTGCTCGTGCGGTACTCACCGCCGGGGGCTGCGCTCAACAGGCTGGACGCGAGGCTCTCGCCCGTCTTGATGCGCAAATGCTGGCGCTCAACGCCTCACCCGGTGGTGCCGCCGATTTGCTCGCCGCCACACTGTTTCTCGACAGGGTCAGCCAGCCCGCGTCTTGCTCAATTTAAAGAGGATGTTATGGAACACATTACATTGTCATTCCCTGCCAGCCGCACCTCCAGCGGCAAAGCTCTCGCAGGGGTCGTTGGTTCCGGTGATATGGAAGTGCTGTTCACCGCAGCCGCCGGGGAAACCCTCAGCATTGAAATCACCACTTCAGTGGACAACAGCACCAGCCGCTGGAATGCGCTGTTCGACCGTCTGAACCTGATTAACGGTCTGCCTGCGGGCACGCTGGTGATTCACGATTTCGGCGCGACGCCCGGCGTGGCGCGTATTCGTATCGAACAGGTTTTTGAAGAGGTGAGCCATGCGTAACGATCGCAGCTTTATTGAATTACGGGCCCGTGAACGTGCCCATGCGTTGCTGGACGACGGCAGCTACCGCGAACTGCTCGACCCGTTCGAAGGCATTATGTCGCCATGGCTGCCACAGCAAGGCGTGGTGCCACAGTCTGATGACGGCATGGTGGTCGCACGCGGTACCATCAACGGCCAGTCCGCGGTCGTGATTGCCATCGAAGGCACCTTCCAGGGCGGCAGCATGGGCGAAGTGTCCGGCGCCAAAATGGCCGCGGCGCTTGAACTGGCAGCAGAAGATAACCGCAACGGCATCCCGACTCAGGCCGTGCTGTGCCTCGAAACCGGTGGCGTTCGTTTGCAGGAAGCCAACCTCGGCCTGGCGGCTATTGCCGATATCCACGCCGCGATCGTTGACCTCCGTCGTTATACCCCGGTCGTCGGCATTATAGCTGGCACCGTCGGCTGCTTCGGCGGGATGTCCATCGCCGCCGCGCTGTGCAGCTACCTGATTGTGACCCGTGAAGCACGTCTCGGCCTGAACGGCCCGCAGGTTATCGAGCAGGAAGCCGGGATTGAAGAGTACGACTCCCGCGACCGTCCATTTATCTGGAGCATGACCGGCGGCGAAATTCGCGCTGAAAGTGGTCTGGTTGATGCGCTGGTCGGTGACGGCATCAACGCGGTGAAAACGGCGATGAACGACGCCATCGCCAAAGGCGTTCCTGCCCAAAACCGCAGCGATAAATACGAGGAGTATCTGGCTCGCTTGACCCAGTTTGATACGCGTCAGCAGGCCGATACCGCCCAGATTAAACAGCTTTTCGCCCGGGAGGTGAAATGATGACTCAGTCCAATAGCCGGGGCGCAATCTGGCTGGAAAAACTGGCCCCCAATGCCCCACGGATGAACGACCTGTGCCCTTCTGTTCAGGTCGCCGACGGTGAACTTAACGGTGAAAACGTGCGTTTTATCGCCGTGGTCCCGGATGCGAATAACCATTATCCACGCGCCGTAAAAGGCGAAGTGGGTCTGCTTGAAGGCTGGACGCTGGCAAAAGTGGTCAATGAAACCATTGATGCCGATGCCAACAGCGATGTGAAGCGCCCGATTATTGCGGTAATCGACGTGCCGAGTCAGGCCTATGGCCGCCGCGAAGAAGCCTTCGGTATTCACCAGGCGCTGGCCGGTGCCGCTGGCGCTTATGCAAAAGCGCGTCTGGCTGGTCATCCGGTTATCGGCCTTATCGTCGGTAAAGCGATGTCCGGTGCCTTCCTGGCGCACGGTTATCAGGCTAACCGTCTGATTGCTTTCAACGACCAGGGCGTTCTGGTTCATGCGATGGGTAAAGACTCCGCCGCACGGATCACCCTGCGCACCGTTGAAGCGCTGGAAAAACTGGCGGCGACCATTCCGCCAATGGCCTACGACGTGAGCAACTTTGCGACGCTGGGTCTGCTGTCTGATCTGCTGAATATCAGCAACCCGGACGCGCCAACCGATGCCGACCTGGCGCAGGTGTTAATCATCCTGCAACAGTCTGTTCGCGACGCGCGTCAGGACCCAAGTTTGAAAAACCGCCTCGGCGCGGAAAACCGCCGTAGCTCGGCTCTGGTTCGCGAACGGATGCGCGCCAGCTGGTAACGAGCAGTTGTAGTAAGAAGTCCGTAAAAAAAGACCTGCCGAAAGCGGTCGCCGTCGGGCGCAACATAGCGCCCACGGTACAGCCGCTTTAGAAAATTATAAACATCGCAAATGACCAATACGCTAAATCATTCAGGCTGGTTCAAAGCAGCAACTGAGTGAATCCCCAGGAGCTTACTGGAGTAAGTGACTGAGGTAAGAGAAGGTAGCCAACGCAGTGGCAGCCTGAAGGATGAAGCGTATTTCTTTTTTTATCTACAGGTGACTTATGACTTACGTAATTGTTCATGCCCTTGCTCCGATTTTCCTTATCATGCTGCTGGGCTTCTGGGCCGGCAAAGCCAAAATGGTCGACAACAAAAATGTGTCGCTGCTGAATATCTTTGTCATGGATTTCGCCCTGCCTGCGGCGCTGTTTAGCGCAACCGTGCAGACGCCGTGGTCGGGTATTGCCGCTCAGTCTCCGCTGATTGTCGTTCTGACTGGCGCAATGTGGATAACCTACGCGGCTATCTACTTCCTCGCGACCAAGGTCTTCAAGAAGTCTCCGCAGGATGCTGCGGTTCTGACGCTGACCGTTGCACTGCCGAACTATGCGGCGCTGGGCCTGCCAATTCTGGGCAGCGTTCTGGGTGAAGGTTCTGCAACTTCCCTGTCCGTCGCGGTGTCTATCGCCTGTGGTTCCGTACTAATGACCCCGTTCTGCCTGCTTATCCTTGAGCGTGAAAAAGCGCTGGCTGCCGGCGAAAACAGCGGTTCTACCCTGGCAATGCTGCCCGTGTTGATGTGGCGTTCGCTGAAAAAACCTATCGTCATGGGCCCGCTGCTGGGTGTGATTCTGTCGGCGATTGGTATCAAAATGCCGGACCTGGTGCTGTCTGCAATTAAACCGCTGGGCCTGTCTGCAACTGCCGCAGCCCTGTTCCTGACCGGTGTTATCCTGTCTGCCCGTAAGCTGAAAATGAATGCGGTCGTGGGTATTGCCACCATCACCAAGCTGCTGATTCAGCCGTTCATCGCCTGGGGTATCGTTCTGGCGTTCGGTCTGCACGGCTCCGTGGCAATTACCGCTATCCTGATGATTGCGCTGTCCGCGGGTTTCTTCGGCGTGGTGTTCGGTAACCGCTTTGGCGTTCAGTCTCCAGATGCAGAAGCCGTGCTGCTGTTGAGCTCCGTTCTGTGTATCCTGTCGTTACCGCTGTTCATTACCTTAACTTCAGGCATGTAATATGACTTTCACATCGCGCCCCCACGATTTGCTGTGGCTGAGCAACGCTGACGCTTTACTGAATATTCAGGAAGCATGGGTAGCAAGCCAGTGGCACACCGGTCTTCCGGTGGTGGTCCGGCGCGATGTGAATGACAACGCTGATATCCCGGTGGGCGTACGCGGCATGAAGCGCGAACAACGCGCCGCCGGATGGGTGAAAGCAGAGGCCATTTCCCGCGTCGTCACGCCCGAAATGCTCGCCGATCGCGAACGTCTGCTGCATTCCCCGTTTGTCTCTCAGCCGCCTGTTCAGGCGGCTATTTTACTGACCACCTTTGCGTGGCCGTGGCATTGGGGTATTACCGGTAGCACCGGTTATGCGCTCGCCACCGAAATTCCCGTCCTGCACGCTGAGAGCGATCTCGACTTGATCATCCGCGCCCCACAGCCGCTGACTCACGATGAGTTATGCCAGTGGCAGGCGCAGGTGGAAAAACTGCCGTGCCGGGCGGACACTCAGGTTGAAACGCCCTTCGGCGCGTTCGCGTTAAACGAATGGCTACGCGAAGGACGCGTATTGCTCAAAACCGCCTCCGGCCCGCAGCTGACCGCGACGCCGTGGCACAGGGAGCCATAATGAAAATTCTCTTTACCTTCCCCGGCCAGGGCACTCAGCGCCCCGGTATGCTGAAAAATCTGCCCGAAGGCGACGCAATTCTGGCTGACGTGCGTGCCGTGCTCGGCGATGAAACCGACACTCTGGATAGCGCCGATGCGTTACAGCACACGCGTGCGGTGCAGCTGTGTTTACTGATAGCCGGCGTGGCGTGGGCGCGTGAATTAATGCGTCATGACGTCAAACCCGATATCGTCAGCGGCCTGTCGATTGGGGCCTATCCCGCGGCAGTGATGGCCGGTGCGCTGGCCTTTGATGATGCGCTGCGCCTGGTGGCGCTGCGTGGTGATTTGATGGAGCAGGCATATCCGCACGGCTATGGCCTGACGGCGATTGTCGGCCTGCCCCTGTCCCGCGTCGAAAAGCTGATGGCGGGCACACAGACGTACATCGCCAATCTGAATGCCGAAACGCAGATTGTGATTGCCGGAAGTAATGAGGAGATGGCGATTGTGGCGCACAACGCGGTGGAAGCCGGGGCCAGTAAGGCGACTCGCCTTGCAGTCAGCGTGCCGTCGCACTGCGCGCTGCTGGATAAACCCGCTGAAAAGCTGGCTCACGCCTTTGAATCCGTGACGTTGTCACGCCCACAGCGTGCGTATCTGAGTGGCTCTACGGGCCGCGTGCTGTGGGAGCCCCTGAAAATCGCCGACGATTTAGCCTATAACATGGCGCGAACCGTGCAGTGGCAGGACGCCATGGTGTCCGCCAATCAGCGTGACGCCCGACTCGCCATTGAAATGCCGCCGGGCAGCGTATTAACCGGACTGACGCATCTTTCAGGCTGGCAAGGCGAAGCAATTTGCCTGGAGCGTAACAGCGTTGAGGTTGCGCAGCACCTGCTGAAACGCCTTAGCCGCTGATGCTTCGGGCATACATGCGCCCTTCTGCCGCCAGCGCCAGCAGGTCCTGATCGCGCTCGCGATGATGTGAATAGACAATCGAAATCAGCTGGCGCATCTGATACGGTTCCGCCAGTTTCAGCAACTGCACATCGTTCTCGTACACTTTCTTCATTCGCCCTGGGATCAGGGCAAATCCGACCCCCGCCTGCACCAGACTGATCATCGAGAAAATGTCATTTACGCGGGTCACAATCTCCGGTTCAAAACCGGCGACGCTGAACGCTTCCTGAAACCCGGCGTAGGTGGCAAACCCTTCCGCCAGCGAGACAAATTTCCGATCGGCGTAATGGCGCAGGTCGGCATCCTGGGCAGTGTCCAGCGCGACGCTGGCCGGTGCGGCGAGAAAAATATCGTCGTGAAACAGCGGAATGACGTCGAATTTCGACCCGGTGAATTCGCCTTCGTTGGTGGAAATCAGAATAGCGTCGAGGGCGTCATCTTCGAGCATATCCAGCAACATCTGGTTCGAGCCCATGGTCAAATCCAGCTCCAGCGACGGACGGCGCAGCTTCATGCCCATGATGATTTTCGGCACCGTTTCCAGGGTCAGCGAATACAGTGTGCCAATACGCAAACGTCCACGTCCGACGCCTGCCACTTTTCGCGTCTGCTCCAGCCCTTTACTCATCAGGCTTATCACATCCTGGCAGTATTCCAGCAGTGTCCATGCCGCTGGCAGAGGTACCAGATTACGGCCTTTATGGACAAACAGCGGACAGCCAACGCCCTCTTCAAGGGTGTGCAGCGCGCGGTGCACACTGACGCTGCTCAGCCCCAGCGCTTCCGCGGTGCGGGCGATATTGCCTTTATTCATAAACATCATAAAAACGCTGAGCTTGCGGAAGGTAATGTCCTGATTGATGTCGTCTTTCATGGCTGTCCGGTTTCGTATCGCTGAGTTGAATGATTATACCCGTAATTATTCATAACCCGTTGAAACCGTATCACACTGACATTACCTGGCCCGTATGCCTTACGGCGAGGCCACTTTTCCCCGCGCCTGTTTATCGGCATAAATCGTCATCGTAATCCCCACAATCACCGTCACCGTTGACACCACCAGCTGAAGCGTCAGGTGTTCGCCGAGAAACGCCACACCGCCCAGCGCGGAAATGCACGGCACACTCAGCTGAACGGTACTGGCCGTTGAAGAGGTCAACGTCGGCACGATGGCGTACCACAACGCATAGGCCGCGCCAGACGTAACCCCTCCTGATATCAGGGCCAGTATCACGCCGTGCGTGTCCGCGTGCGCCATCGGATTGAGGGTCAGCGACAGCAGCGCCGCCACGGGAACGGCCAATATAAAGCTGCCCGCCGTCGCCGCCGTGGCGTTGTGAACGCTTTTCCCTGCGATGCTATAGGCCGCCCAGCCAGCCCCGGCCAGCATCATGGTTGCCGCCGGAACGTACGGTGGACTGTTCGCCCCAGGCAGCAGCAGCCAGCAAATTCCCACTGCCGCCAGCGCAATCCCGGCACTTTTCAGCCGGGTTAATTTCTCACCCCGATAAATCCCCCAGCCCGTCATCACCAACTGCACCGTACCAAACAGCAGCAGCGCGCCTTCGGCAGTACCGAGATGAACATAGGCGATAGAAAAGGAAATGGCATAGACGGCAAGGAAAAGTGCGTTTTTCACCTTCCACTCAATTCGGCGATTCAGGAACGGTTTCTGCAGCAGGAGATACAACACAATTGCACCGCTCAGCAGGCGCAGACTGCTAAAAGACAGTGGATCAATATGCACATCTTTGAGCGCAATCCGGCACAGGATCGAGTTCGCGGCGAATGCGAACATGGCTAGCGTGATTTTACCCGTCATGAATATTCTCTTGTTGAGCGCTCAATTCTGCACGTAAGCATCGCATAAGGCCTGGGGGATTTCTCCCCCTACTGGCTGAAAGCTGTTGCGAACCGGTTTTATTTGTCTATTTTTCAGCATGCTGCGCGTTCTTGCGAAATAAAACCGATGATGGTTGATGAAGGGTTTACGCTAACAAAGGCAATATGCCCACATTATTTTTGGGTGTATTTACTATTCACCCTTCATCTTTCCCATTATTAATGCCGAGGTTTATTTTGAAGCATTTGATGTATTTTATGATTGCATTACCCTGTATTGCTTTTGCCAATGACTATAACTTCGATGAGCATACATTCAGATCGAATTACCATGAATACAGCATTGGTGACAAAGCGCCGGACATCAATTTCACTAAAGACTACAACATCACTTCATGGCGTATAAGGCATTTGCCCGCGCCGAAACCGGGGACATTCTGGAGCTATATGGATGGTACCTACGTCTTACTCAGAAACAGCGACCATAAAATAATTGATGCTAAATCTTCTGATATCTTTTATCGCCATATGAAAGACTGATATCCCTTTCTGCGTCGCCGATGTTAATGCTATTCAATTCATAGGCATAAATACGCCGGACAAAAATTAGAACGTGGAACCTACAACAACAAAAAAACGTGTTGTATGCTTTTAAGTATCACGCCAGTGCCACTAATATGCATTGCGAGGTCATCGTGCTTTCACCCAAATTTATTATGCAGTTATTGCTGTGGTGCGTGCTCTATTACTTTCTCGGATATATATCGCTGTTTCTCGATGATCCGGTTAGCCGGGTCTCGTTTGTCTGGTTCCCTGCGGGCCTGGCGGTCAGCGCTTTCCTGCTGACGTCACGCCGCAACTGGCTTTGGCTATTCCTAGGGCTGTTTCTGGTGCGCACGCTTCTTGATGTGACCCTGCGCCATTCGCTTGAAACCTCGCTGGTACATTCAGTGATTTCGTTAACCAACGATTTTGCGATTGCCTGGTGCGTACGCCATTTCACCCGCCCCCACGACATGCTCTACAGTCTCGTCGTGTGGCTGGTTGCAACCGTGCTCACTAGCGCCGTTGCCGCCGCACTGGGCGGGGGTTGGGTCGTCCTGCGTCACGACGTTGATTTCGTGTCGACGCTGTGGATTTGGTGGTCCGCCAACGTGGTCGGCACCATATTGTTGACGACCATCGTGATGGGTTTGTTTTGGCGCCAGTATGCCGCGGTTTCTCACCAATGGTTCATAGGCGGCGTGTTGTGGGTGCTGTTATGCATAAGTGCAGTGTATGTGTTCCGCCAGCCTGTTGATGATTCCCAGGGTGAGGTATTCCTGTTTGGCCTGGCCTGTATTCCGGTTGTACTCATGATCCTGATACCCGTGATTACCGGCAATCAGCTTGGTGCAATTTCATTTCTCAGCTTTTGCATCATCGTTATTTATTACTCCTGGCAGCGTAACGGCCCGCTTTTTGTCTCGGGTTTACGCCCTGGCGAGCCCCTTTTGCTGGCTCAGTGTTATCTGTCAGGCACGGCGTTGCTTCTGAATTTTGTCTATATGCTCAAGCATCATCAGGAGGCGACTCCCGCGTCATCGTATTATCTGGATTTAACCAGCGGACGCCTGACCTGGGACGACAATTCACCTTCTGTGTTGACCCAACAGCTCTCCAGTATTCGCCATATTGATGAACTGTTCGCTTACATGTCTCCCGACGATCAACAAAAAATGCGTGATCGCTGGGCATTAGCGCAAAGCGGTCGGGTAATTAAGGGATCTTTTCGTTTTTTACTGACGCTTTCTCCGTCAAATAAATTACATCTGCAGGAAACAAAACTGATTGCGCTGCAACGGCCGAATGGCGTGGCGCTCATAGGCTATTGGGCCGGTGAATTTCAGGGCGCCGAATCCGCTCGGGTCATCAAGGGGGCGTAATCCATGTTGCAGGTTGCACTTTTATTGATGGGCGCGGCTTTTGTACGTAAGTCGGCCCCGATTCTCGGGGTAGTAGGCGTGCTTTGGTCAGGGCTCGGCTTCTCGATTTTCCTGGATGGCGTGGAAGGTATGCGCTACTTCCCTTTTCATGTCTTTGGCCTCCTGCTGTTGATTGAAAGCCTTGTCACCCTGTTCTTCGCCGGTAGCGCCAAAGGCGCACAGAAATCCGTCTTTTATTTCAAAGGCGGCATATTTTTCTTCATCGCGGTGCTCATTCTCTCCGGACGTGAAAGCAGCAATCTATTGCTGGCCATTTTGTTCGGTTTTGCATTTTTCATCACCGGGCTCTTCGTCATGGCCTCTGCCTGGGTGGTGCGCTATCTCCGCTGGCGCCGTGTATTTATGGGAGGGCTGGCACAGCTAGCTTTTGCGCTGTTTCTCTTTTTGCCCTATCCCACTCACCACCACGGCACGATTTCTCAACTTCTTGGCGTGATCATGATCCTCGGTGGCGTGCAGTGTGTTCGACTGGCTGTCCGTGCTTTCCGCTTACGTGAAGGGTCGACGATATTTACGATTATGGAGCCCGAAGCGCCTCCCCCTGTTGCTGAACCCATGGCTCCGCTTCACGCCACGGGGCCGCTGATTATTCATATCTGGACCCCGGAAGGCTCTTCTGAGAATTCGCCAATTCCAAGGCCGGTCATTAATCGCTATATCGCCGCGGTGGACGTCGACGGCGTGATTTCAACCGGGCACGCCGCGCTTGAAATGTCGCCCGATATCTACATCAGCCTGTATCCCGCCGTCGAAATTGACCGTTCGCCATCAGAATTTTTTCAGACCTTAAAAGCGATTCAGGAAAACAACGTGCAGGGTGAATTTCAGAAGAGCTACCAGAGCGAGGCGGCTGCCTGGTGCGACTCCGACCGAAAAATTGTTTTTCAACATTACAACGCGCAGGCATTGCAGCGCTTCTGGACGCGCTATCGGGAGGTCAACACGTACAACCTGACGTGGCGCAACTGTTCCAGCAGCGTGGCCTACGGGCTCGAGTCGGCGCTGGACGGCGTGCTTTCCCACCGACTGGGTTGGCTGCATTTCATCAGACTCTTTTTCATGCCCGAATTATGGATTGCCGCCCAGCTTCGCAAACGCGCCACCACCATGGCCTGGACGCCGGGTCTGATGCTGGATTACGCCCGGGCGCTGCATGCCTTAGTTCATCCCGTCAGGCACTCTTGGTTCCAGCGCTGGAAGCAACAGCTGGACAGAACTCAATGAAGAATCGCCCTCATGCATCACAACGCGGCGTTCGCCCGGAAAGGAAACATCATGCGCAAATCCCTGGCACTTGTGCCGCTTATCCTGTTGTCTGCAATAGATACGGCGCACAGCGCGGATTTTTCACTTGGTGTCCAGGGAGGCTCATACGGCACCGCATATAAAACCCGTCATGCTGATTATTGGGCCCTGCCGTATATCGGTTACAACGGCCAGACCTGGTATATTGATGGCACCGAGGCGGGCTATAACTTTATTAATACGGATACGCAGACTTTCCGCGCCAAAGTGTATTACTACACCAATCAATACAGCGCATCCGACGGGCGTAATGCAGCGATGCGCAGTCTCGACAGTCGCTACAGCACAATGATGGCCGGTTTTACGTATCAATATATCTCCCCCATCGGCGCATTCAGCACTACGCTTGGGGCTGATACGTTGAATAACAGTAAGGGCGTCACCGTGAATGCGGCTTATATCCTCCTGCAGCAGTGGGGGAATTTCATTCTGGTTCCCGAAATGGGCGTCGACTGGTCTAATGCGCAAAACACCCGTTATTATTATGGTATTTCAGAACAGGAATCTGCGCGCAGCGGCCTTTCCCCCTGGCGTCCACACGATAGTTTCGTACCTTATTTGCAACTGGCAATGAATTATGCCTGGTCAAAACAGTGGAATACTTGGGGGGAAATCACCGGGCGGCTTTATCCATCGACTATCAGCGACAGCCCAATGGTCAATAAACACGGCGTCACCGAACTTACGCTAGGGGTCAGTTATACCTTTTGATTTAAATCGATTCAAACGAGACGAGGTGCACGGCAATGAAAACAAAAGCGATGGTATGTGGACCATTACGGCTGGCTTACAGTATTTGTGGTGACGCAATAAAGGGATTGTATGTTATTAAATAGGCGGCTATTTGCCATTATTTTTTCGGTGACGGTATTCAGCTTAACATACGGTCTGAGCTCACCTTTATTGTCCTTTAAACTGATTCATGCAGGCATGACGGAAAGCATGATTGGCTTCAATGCCGCGATGCACGCCGTCGGCGTTTTTGCCATCGCGCCGTTTTTGCCTGCTTTGTTCAGACGAGTTCGCCCTGCCACTCTGATGCTGATATCACTCGGCGCCATCGCCATTATTTTCTTGTTATTCAGCGTGGTCATACTCCCGTTCTGGTTCTTGCTAAGAATGGGGCTCGGCATGTTCAGTGAAATCATCATGGTCCAGACCGAAACCTGGCTGAACGGCAGCACGGTGGAACGCGCCAGAGGCAAAGTGCTGGCACTCTATACGGCGGGGATGTCATTGGGGTTCGCGGCGGGCCCGTTGATACTCGCCTACACCGGCAGCGACGGCAACCTGGCGTTTTATATTTCAGCCCTGATTACCGCTATTGCGATTGGGCTAATCGCGCTCTCCGGCATGCCGCGCGTCGAGCGCGACGAGGATACTCCGGAAGGGTTTTTACGTAGCCTGAAACTCGCCACCTTACCGATTATGGCCACGGTACTTAACGCCGCAGTCGAAATGCTGGGCATGAATTTCCTGTCTCTCTATGCCATAAAACTGGGCTGGAGCGAGTCTGCGTCCGCATTACTGATTTCGGTTCTGATGTTCGGTGCCATCGTGCTGCAGCTGCCCGTTGGCTGGTTGGCCGATAAGGTCAACCGGCTTTCGCTCATGCGAGTCCTGGCATTTATCGCCGCGGCGCTGGCCTTTATCTGGCCCTATATTCTCGCCTTTCATTTTCTCTCGTACGTCATGTTATTTATCTGGGGCGGCATTTTTGTTGGCATATACACCGTCGCCATCACATGGGTGGGTGAGCGCTTTAAAGGCAGTCAACTGGCCGGAGTTTATTCCGCCATGTCGGTCGCCTGGGGTGCAGGCGCGCTGGCAGGTCCGCTCCTGGGTGGGTTCGCCATGCAATACTCTTTACACGGACTGCCGTGGCTGACCGCTGCAATGTGCCTGTGTTTTGCTTTGTTCAGTTTGAGACCGTCTTTTCGGATGCTAAATTAAGCCCATAATTGGTTAAACTCAGTGACCATTAGCCCGATAATTGTGCTCGCACCCTCATTCGCTTAACATATATAAGGAATTGAATGTGATCGACAAGAAATATTGGGTCGATCATTTTAATTGTGTTGATCATTATATTCTATGGAAGAATATTTTATGCGTTACGCCAGACTATTTATTTCAGCGGTGTAAAGTATCTGCTTTACACCGCACTTGGCAATCAGACAAAACTTGGCGAATCTCTATACATGTTCTTTCAGAGGAAGAGCGGAATATGGATGAACGGCAATTCGCATAGGCGGTTCAGCCAGGAGATCGATTATTTCATCGCGAAGCTCGTCAGCTAACGGACTGTTCTCATACAGCGCTTTTGCAGCATCGGATTTGAAGACCTCAATATTCCACAGCGTGTCCGGGTCATCATCCTCGCGAGCGATGATAAATCTGTCAGATGCCCCGGATTTCGTCATTCCGATGGTCGCCAGCTCAAAAAGTTTGTCACCCAAACCGGGCTTAGCGCGCATTCTGATGATGTAAGCGGGTTGGTCCTGAAGTGTCATGGTGTTTCCTCTGAATGTCTGACTTTATGATTTCTATTATGTTAGTGATTGATGTCGGCGAATGACATGAAAAAACGTGAATAATGGAATCATTTCGTTATTGAAGAACTCACCACGCTCCCTCATCTCACCATAAGTAAATCCGCATAGCGCGTGGTATATCGTGGCGAGAGCATGTCCCGTTTCATTTGCCACTGCTGGCGGATCCCCTGCCCGGCGAAATACAACGTCCCACGCCCTTCTTTCACATTCAGGTGATCCAGAACGTTCATCAACTGCGGACTGTTGTGGCGCGGCGCGTTTTCATCGAACAGGTTAAGCTGCGCCACGCCCTGGCTGTAAAAATCGCTCAGCATCACCCCGGCTTTCTGATAGCGATGCCCTTCTCGCCAGATAGCCTCCAGGCAACGCGTCGCCGCGCCGATAATATCCCGGCTATCCTGCGTCGGCGTCAGCAGTTTTACCGAAGCGCTGTTGCCGTAATACGGCACATTCGGCGCAAATGGCGACGTTTTGACGAAGGTGGAGATAAACCGACAATACTGATGCTCGCCGCGCAGTTTCTCCGCGGCACGCGACGCATAGCTGCAAATCGCCTGGCGCATCTCCTCATATTCGGTGATGCGGTCCCCGAACGAGCGGGAGCAGATAATGTCCTGTTTGACCGGCGCAAACTCTTCCAGCCCAAGACACGGTTCACCACGCAGCTCACGCACGGTTCTTTCCAGCACCACGTTAAAATGCTTCCTGATGAAGCGAATATCGCTGTCTGCCAGCTGTAGCACGGTTTTGATCCCCATCGACTCCAGCTTTTTCGAGATCCGCCTCCCGACGCCCCAGACTTCACCCACCGACAATGCCGCCATCAGTTTCCTCTGACGTTCGACGTTTGACAGATCCACCACGCCACCCGTCTGCCGCTGCCATTTCTTTGCCGCATGGTTCGCCAGCTTTGCTGTGTAACACTGCTGTTCTACACTCAATCAAAAATCCAGTTACATCAGTACATCTGCCATATGCTGTCAGCATTAGAGGAGAGGTATATATGTTTCGGTTACGTCGCGGTAGCGGTGATTTTCTCTTTCATGTTACAGATTCTCAGGGGTTGCCACATTTACCGTTGACGGTTTATGCGTGCCGAGCCGACAGGTACCATTCACCAGCCACAGTTAAGGCTTATCTCAGGCACCTTCTGGCATTTTTTTCTTGGGCTGGACAGGATGAAATAGTGAAACGCCAGCGTTGGGATTTGCTGGGCAACAGTGGTCAGGTCCGTGCTGTGCTCGAACATTTCCTGACAACTCAGCTCCACTGTACCCTGTTTTTCGCACGCGACCTTTCAGGAGAAGATATTCGCAAGGTGCAGGTTACTTGGGGAAAAGCCCACCGGATAAATCATCTGTTAGCTGCACTGCGATCTTTTTATCAGTTGCTCATCTCAATGCAACTGTATTCCCATCTTCACCCTCTTGATTTACCCCAATCCAAAAATATGATTGCCGAAATCCGGCGTCAGCATCTTGATGACTTTGTGAGAATAAATCAGCGACCGCCGATGCCATCAGACAGTGGCATTGACCATTGGCGTCCTCTCAAACTGACCTCTTCGTATTACAGAATTAAAGATAATCAATGGATCCCTGAGTATCTGGACGATCCGGAACTCATGGGGCATGTGCTGGCCTCAGGCGAACAGGGCGGCTGGAATCTACAGGATATAGCGCTCGTGAGAATACTTTTCGATACGGGCTGCAGAATACACGAGGCCTGCGCGCTGACCATGCATGATTGGAAGATCAGCGGTTTTCGCAACATGTTCATGTCGCTGAGTAAAGGTAGTCGTGGGAAGCGGGTCAAGAATATTATCATCACGGATAAAACGCTGAAGGTGCTGCTGCGCTATATCCGAAATGACAGGCCTGAACTGCTGCCATATATCAACGGGCGCACCGCTTTGCCTCCCGAAAATGTTCACAGGCTTCCTCTCTTCTGTACAAAAAGAGGTCATCCACTGACACCGGACAACTTTAGGCGTTACCGGTGGACGCCTGTGCTGGCCGCTGCCGGGCTTAAGATACGCACGCACCAGGTTCGACACTGGTTTGTCACGATGGCACTGAACGATATTCACCGTAGCGCCGTTTCAGAAGCTGATCTTCTGCAGAAACGCAGCGCCCTGCAGGTATTAATGGGGTGGAGATCCGATATGTTGCCAGCTTATGATCAAGCCCGACAGCGTCATGATTTGCCTTTGCTGGCGAGTGCAATACACACGTACATCGAAGACAAGCAGTTGGAGGCTCAGGCTGCTTTTGATGTGCCCGATGACGAGGAAAGTCAGGGCTCGCTGATGCTGAAAGAAATGTTGAAGGGGAAACTATGAGCGTTGAAACTCAACCTGTTACACGGCGCAGTCATACATTATTTTTTGAACTTACTCAGCGTGAAGAACGGGGAAACTGGTTCAGGATTGAAGATTTACCGGGCAGCCGTATCGGGCGGCCTGCACTGAAAAGAGCGTTGATGCCTTACATTGATAATGTTATGGCTCAGCTGCTTGGTACTATGCCCGCGTGCGATCAGACATTTCTCGAATGGGAGCAGCAATATCTGACATTTGATTTCTTCATCCGAAACAGCAGATATGCACTGGAGATTAAATACCGGTACATTATTTATTGCATTGAGGATGGACTCAGAAACAACAATGAAGAGTATATATTTAAAATAAGACGGCAGTGTTGTGCTGTAGATAAAGATATTTTCAGTATTGTTGAAAGAATTAAGTTCAAGGAACCTGCTGCCGAACCCGTTGCATTGTCTGATTCCAATTCACGGCTGCCTCCGGATGAGTATAAAAAGATTATTTATAAATTATACGACCTTTATAAAGCGCAGGCTGAACCCTTTAAAACTTCAGAAATATCAGATCGATTCGGCATAGATTTACATATCATATCTAGATATGGACGCTGTTACGTTAGCGAACTGGCTGTTCTTCTTCTTGACGAAGATGTTTCTGATGATTTGGCCTATTTTGAATGGAACAGAACGGTAACAACCTTCAAGTACTCACTGCAAAATACAGCTAGGGCAAAAGAAATCGGTGAAAAAAAAGTGATTCTTGCCATTGATTATTTAAGCCGGAATAAACGTGAAGTGACATATTCAGAGATAACCACACTGGTCAGTCTTGATCATCGACTGGTTAAAAGAGTGGTGGCTCAATGGGAAAAACGCACGGATACCAAATTGGTGAAAAAAGACGCATGGAAGACAATCTCTCTGGATGAGTTGATCGCCACACTCGACCCGGTTCTTCATACAATACCTCTGACGTTTCTGGACTCGCCTGCAACAGGTAAACCAATGACCAATGCACAGATACGTATGATTTACGAGATTAAGCAACCGGGTCTGAGAAACACGGCATTTTTTATCATGACGACCTGTTACAGTAACAGAAGAAATGACATTACTTTTTTTTATTACATGCCCCGGTTTCTTAACGCAACTGGCCTGGATGACATAGACCAGTTTGACTGTGATACCTTTTTCAAGGCGTATCATCAAGGTGATCTTATCCCGGAAGATAACATAGGACAGCGGGCTAGAATAATT
This sequence comes from Scandinavium hiltneri, assembly GCF_024764835.1. GTDB lineage: Bacteria > Pseudomonadota > Gammaproteobacteria > Enterobacterales > Enterobacteriaceae > Scandinavium > Scandinavium hiltneri. Next base: position 166,623 of record NZ_JALIGE010000073.1, read on the forward strand.
CAGACGTATTTTCGATTACTTGTTAAACAAGGAGATTACTTCAGCAAACTTAACACAGACCAGCGAGAAAAATTTGCCCCCTTTGCACTGCCGCGCGTGTCCGACGATTTATTCTGGAAAAAATCCACCCTGCACAGAGCTGTCTCACAGGAACAAAAAAACAAAAGAAAGTCTAAAACAGCCGTCCTGCACCAGAAGTTTTATTTTCTTCGCGATTTTGTGGAAAGAAGAAAGTTGCAGATCAACAGGCTACATCAGGAGATACAAAAGGCGTTTGAGCGATTTGAAAAGTCAGGGAAAAAGACGCCGCTGGTTTTTGAGTATACAGAATCTGTTGTCATGGAAAACAGAGGCGAACAGGCATATACGCACAGGTTTAAAGTCTGGGACGCAAAGCTATTGAGGCAGGCACATGAGCATGTCGCTGAAGCCAGAACCTATCGATATCATGATGCTAATCCACATCATACTATTCACGACTCGGATGTAAAATTCACTACTTATGAGGGAAGCTACGATAAGCATAACCAGCCCGTTGAAGGGTTATGGTTCGCTGAACTGATCACGCTTGCCGCGTTCACGGGCACTCCTTCGGCTGAAATCACTGACCGATACGGGGTATCAAAGACGTCTTTTCAGGGGCCCATCACCACTCCCTACGGATATACAGCCAGCCGGTGGCAATACCTGTTGAGTAAAGATTTGGGGCTGATATTTATTCCTGTTGAAATTTTGATGGTCGATGCTATGTTGGCGCATTCTGTTGTACAGATCATGTCAAAGACAGGGGCCCGGGCGCATGAGTTTTTGCAGATAAGGTTAGTCCCAGAGCATCTTTATCGGATCAATTTGGCAGAAAATAAAGAGTGCATTTTATTTAACGCGGTTCCCAAAGGGAGATTAAAAGAGGAGCCTTTTTATATTGATAATAAGTGCATGGAAAGTCTTTATGAATGGTGGGGTTACCAAAGAAGTAGAGCGCAGGCTTTTCCCGTGATTAAAGCAGCAGCATGCCTGGGACCAAAATTAAAACCTGCGAGTTACCTCTGGCAAAACGATGAAAAACATTTTACACAGAAAGACATTAACGGCGCACTTTCCGTTATGCTCCATGGGCTTTCATTGAAAACACCTGACGGGCAATCTATAAAAGTCACTAGCCATCTGCTCAGACATAGCTTTGCAACAGAAATGCGTACACTGAATACGCCACTGGACGTACTAGCTTTGTTGATGAAGCAAAAAGATGTCAAAGTTACGGAATATTATGCCAGGCATACCCCCTCTCAACTGGTCGAACTACAGCAGCAAATTTTCACTCAGCGACATGACTTTTCCAAGCAACATATCCGCACGAAAGCCGATATTACTCAGCAACTGACAGAGGCTGTCGGTAAGGTTGGAGCACTGATCCCTGTTACGGGAGGATGTTGTACGATTGCGAATGCGTGCCCGGCCAAGTTTGCCTGTATTGGCTGTGCAGGAAATGCCCCCGATCCCGCCAGACGCGGTGACGTCCTTGTATACAGAGATGCTTGGGTAAAGATGGCTGAGCTGGCCGGGCAGCAGAATTTGCCGGCGGAAAAGAGAAAAGCTCACGAAATTATAGGCAGCTGCGACGACATGCTGGAAGAAATGGATTTGATTGAGCAGGTCGATACCATCAGGCGTAATCTGCAGTCCTCATCCTGACGCACAAGAGGTTGGCGGTATGACAAATAAAAACATGAGCGGTATTCATGCCTGGCAACGCAACCGCGTTGAAAATAGTGCGTCATTGGTTAAACGTGCAATTGATGAGCTCCTGTCAGGGAGGCTAAAAATCAGCCTGACGACGATTGTTCTGGCTTCAAAAAGCGTAGATCCTGCGGGAAAAGGCGTATCTGCTTCCACCATCTTGCGGAACAGGCAATGCCATGCGATGTACAAAAAACATGCAACACTGAACGGTAGTAGCCAGAAAAAACGTACCATTTTGGGCTCTGAGCTTAATGATCCTACAGCGTCAGAATTACGGAGAGCTTATCTTCTTGCGAGTAAGAGCAAAACAGCCCTGATTGCGAAGGTTATTTTGCTTGAACGTGAGCTTGAAAACTGTGAAATACAGAATGGCAACCTGCGAGAGAAAATACTGTCACTGCAGCTACCGCACCTGTAAGGCCAGCATTCATTTTCATTTAGCGACAGGCAGATCTGAATAGCGCGTAGTGTAAGCCGGTGACAACATCTCACGTTTCATTGCCCAAGGCTTCTGGATGCCCTGACCCGCAAACCAGACCTTTCCTTTTCCTGACGTGTTAATGCCGTCGATTACCGTCATGAGAGCCGTGCTATTAGCTTTCGGGGCGAAATTGTCAAACAAATTAAGCTGTGCTGTGCCGCGACTAAAAAAGTCAGCTAGCATAATGCCCGCTTTCATGTAACGGTAACCATCGACCCATATTCGATCCAGTGATTCTGTCGCGGCACGAATGATGTCACGCGTATCATCAGAAGGTGTCAGTAATTTCACCGATGATTGGTTTCCATAATAAATTTCATTATCTGCGTGCGGGCTGGTGCGTAGAAAAACGCTAACAAAAGCACAAAATTGGTGTTCGCTACGCAATTTTGCTGCAGCGCGCTCCGCATAGGTGCAGATAGCCTGACGCATATCTGCATACTCGGTAATACGATATCCAAAAGAGCGGCTGCACATAATCTGTTGCTTATTTGGCGCAAATTCCTCAAGCACCAGACACGGTTCACCACGCAGTTCACGCAACGTTCTTTCCAGAACAACGTTGAAATGCTTTTTGATTACCCACGGTGAGCTATTGGCTAAGTCCAGCGCTGTACTGATCCCCATAGCGTTCAGTTTTTTGCTGATGCGCCTTCCTACCCCCCATACCTCCTCTACAGGTACGCGCTCTAACAGCTTCCGCTGACGTGATATGTCGGATAAATCAACCACACCTCCCGTACCAGGCCATCTTTTTGCTGCGTAATTTGCTAATTTTGCTAACGTTTTGGTTTGCGAAGCGCCGATCCCGATCGTGAGCCCGGTATTTTTAAACACCTGGTTTCGCACGGTTTTGCCAAAATCTGTCAGCGACATGCAGCTAGCTACGCCAGATAAGTCGATAAAGGCTTCATCGATTGAATAGATCTCGATGGCTGGCGACATCTCCGTCAGCGTCTGCATAACTCGCGCGCTGAGGTCGGCATAAAGGGCATAGTTTGAGCTGAATACGTGCACTGCGGAGGGGAATGTTTTATTTTTCAATTTAAAAAAAGGTTCTCCCATCGTAATGCCGAGCGCTTTTGCCTCTGCTGAACGCGAAATTACGCAACCGTCGTTGTTAGAGACCGCCACCACGGGTTTTCCCTTTAAATCCGGGCGGAACACCGTTTCACACGACGTATAAAAGTTGTTGACGTCAGCCAGAGCAAACATCGTCATTGATGTGACTTCACTGAAAATGTCACTACGCCAAATATTTCCAGATCTTCTGGATGATGAAACGTCATGGGTGAGTAATTGCTATTGTAAGGAACCAGTTGCAGGACGGGATGCGTGTGCAACTCCTTGACGGTAAATTCTCCGGCGACAGCCGCAATCACGATATCGCCGTGACTTGCCGAAAGCGAACGATCAACCACCAGAAGGTCACCATCTCCAATTCCAGCACCCGTCATGGAGTCACCGCTTACTTTAATAAAATACGTGGCGCTAGGGTGGGCTATCAAAAGCGTATTGAGATTTAACCTATCTTCGACGTAGTCTTGTGCGGGACTAGGAAAACCACAAGGTACCCGTTCCGCAAAGAGAGGAAGATGGATGGAAGGGGCAATCTCTATGGGATAAAAAAGCTGCATAATGAGGGACTCAACATAACTGTGTTTATATACAGTATCGCTGAATTTTTCGCACGTTCAACCTTCTTCTAAGCAGGTTTCTGGAACCATTTGAAGTTGCGAGGAATTTAGGTTTACCGTATGAGCCATAACCTGAGTAAGTTTGCATTTATGCTGTTTTTTAGATAATTTAGATAAATTATCTAGATACCGAACCCGTATAGGCGAAAATGACCGAAATTGAGATTTATGAGCGTATCAGACAAGTATTGGTCGACGCGCCTCGCAATCAATACACCGCAGAGCTACACCTGCAAATGATTAAATATGCTGATGAATTAAAGAACATCACGTCTAAAGAGTTCTGTGAAGGGGTTGGGCTACGGAGCAGCTTCGGCACGGAGTTCAGCAAGATGCGCAACTTAACCCAGCGCTTAAAAGCTGCAGGGCTCAATACAGCAAAGATCTAACAGCTTATAGACAAACTAACTGTATTGGGATAGTTCTCGGGCACTAAAAGGAAGAAAATGGCTGTTAAAAAAAATTTTTATTACGCCTCCCTCTGCAGCCATAGCGATGGAAGTCGAGGTTGGACGGTTTCTATTAATTCAAAGGATGAAATATTATGAATATCCAAATAGATACTGTTCGTATTAGCGGATTTCGGGGTATATGTAATATTGAAGTGACCTTACCGAGAGTTACCGTTTTACTAGGGCAAAATAATGCCGGAAAAACATCGATTATAAAAGCTCTACAGCTAGCACTGGGGGACTACTCAAGGTACTTAGCTGACGAAGATTTTCATATAGGCGAAGATGAAAAACGCCAAGAGACGATTACAGTAGACCTTCGGTTTATAGCTGTTGATAGTGATGCGAGAGCAAGAGAGTTTTCAGAGAATTGGCAACAGGCATTTGGCGATAAAATTCAGTCAGAGCCTGATGGGAAGCAATTCGTAGCAATACGTACTATTGCAAAACCAGATCGAGTGAAAGGCGGTTATATTGTTGAGCGGTTTCATTTGGATGAGTGGCCAGAACTTAGTGGGTGGCAAGACGTTCGAGTTGGCAGCAAGAACAGATTGGGCAAACGATTGGAGTCTGTACCTTTCATTTCGATTGATGCACAAAGAGACATCCATAATGAACTAAAGGAAAAATCTTCTTTTGTTGGTCGTGTTTTATCCAGCGTTGAGTATGACGAAAAAGACGTGGCTGAACTAGAGCGGTTGGTAGCCGAAGTTAATAAAGAGGCCATAGAAAAAAGTGAGCCGCTTAAACGATTGAAGACTCATCTGGATAACATGAATCAATCGTTTGAGGGTTCAGGCCAAACAGAGCTTACTCCATTTCCAAAGAAAATTCGTGACCTGTCAAAGCGGTTTAGTGTGAATTTTGGTGAAACGGATAAAAGCTCATTTTCTATGGAATATCACGGCATGGGTACACGCAGTTGGGCGTCCATGTTAACAGTAAAGGCCTTTACCGAACTGCTGGCCAAAAATCACGAAGAGGAAGCCGAGCCATTTTTCCCAGTTATGGCCGCTGAGGAACCAGAAGCACATCTACACCCAAACGCGCAAAGAACATTGTATAGACAACTCGTGGATGTGCCAGGACAAGTGATTATAAGCACTCACTCGCCTTATATTGCTGGCCTGGCCGAGTTGCACGAAATTAGATCTCTGAGCAAACGGAAAAATTCAGTCCAAGTATATCAGTTGAGAGATGAGTTTGAAGATGATGATCTGAGGAGATTGAAAAGAGAGGTAGTACACTCCCGTGGTGAGCTCTTATTTTCCAAAGCAATAGTCCTCTCTGAAGGAGAAACCGAAGAGCAAGCCCTACCCGAGCTATTCGGAGCGTATGCTGGAAGGCATCCCTTCTCACTGGGAATAAATTTTGTTGGTGTCAATGGCTCAGGGGCAAAGTATCGTCCATTCCTCATTTTGGCGAAAGACCTTAACATTCCGGTATTTATATTTAGTGATGGAGAGCCTAAAACGATTAAAGATCTCAAGAAAAATTATGAAAAAGTTTTCGGAGTTACTGATATCGAGAAAGCCAATAATATCACAATACTTGACGGGACTGATTTTGAGGGATATCTCTTAAGTCAGGGCCTTCGCGATTTGATAGAAAAAACCATCAATGAAGTTGAGGGTGAGGATACCATAGACAAGTGGATTGAGAAAAAAGATGGCATGCTTTTAAAACGAATAAAAACTGATAAACCAAGTTGTCAAACCTGTAATCAGCATATTTTTGAGGATGTGCTACGAGATTACAAAGATGATGCTGGACGAATTCGCGCAATCCTTGAAATTCTTGATTCAAGCAAACCGCTTTATGCTAAGGCAATTACAGACAACCTGATTAAATTGTCAGCAGATAAGTTTCCTGAGAAGATCATTGAATTATTCAAAAAAATTGAATCTGGAGTCTGATATGAATCTATCAAATGCTCAGCGTCAGATTATTGAAGCTCCAATAAACTCAGCTGTTCAAGTGCTTGCATCAGCTGGTTCAGGTAAAACACGTGTGTTAACAGAGCGTGTTCGGCATATTTTAGATAAAACTAAAAAAGAAGGTATCATCGCTCTTACCTTCACGAATAAAGCAGCGGAGGAAATGAGTGCACGTTTAGCTGATTTCGAGCAAGTAGAAGATAGGGTTTGGATCGCTACGATACATTCAGTTGCACAGCGTATTTTGGAGAAATATGGGCACACCGTTGGTTTACCCACGGAGTTACACATATATGATAGAGATAAAGACCGAATGGAAGTCTTCATACAATCTTTACGTGAAGATGGCATTAATATAGATGAGTATCTCAATATCACTGATTCGAGAGAATTGAAAAGCAGAGAAAAAAACCTGCAATCCTTTATGGATATATTCTCGAAAATAAAGCGAGAGTTACTGACTGACATTGAAGTTGCCGAATTATATCCAAATAATAACATTTGGAAAATATATCAAGACTATCAGTCTGCACTGCTTAATAGTGGTGGCATCGACTACGATGATATTTTGGTATATGCACATAAAATTCTACTAACACATGATTGGATCGCAAAAATATACCGGTCCCAGTATAAACATATTTGCGTTGATGAAGCTCAAGATCTTAATAAAGCGCAGTATGAGTTTATCAGGGTACTTTGCGGTGACGCTATAAAAAGCATTATAATGGTAGGTGATCCTAATCAGATGATTTATGGGTTTAACGGGTCCTCGAAAGACTATCTCTGCACCAGCTTTGTAGATGACTTCACCCCACAATGCTTTGAACTTAAAGAAAATTATCGTAGCACTAAAGCCGTTATACGTGCAGCAAACAAGTTGCGGCCAGGCTCACAAGCAGAAATTGATTATGCCTTAGAAGGCGGTGTATGGATTTCAGAATTTGATACGGAAGAGGATGAGGCTGCGGCGATTGTTGCCATTGTTAAAAATCTTTTGGATTTGAGAGTTAACGATGAAATAGAAGGTGAGATATCACTGAAAAATATGGTAGTGATTGGCCGCAATCGTTTTGTTTTTAGTAAGCTTGAAAGTTCTCTTAAAGACAATTCAATACCTTACTCTTTGAGAAAAGGTGAAAGACAGCTTGAGCCCTCAACTAGATTCGGCAAGATATTAGATTATGCCATTCGGGTGAAACTTAACTCTAAAGATTGGGTGGATGGGAAGAAGTTATGCCAAATACTGAATATTGCTGAGCCAAAAAATTGGACGACTAGTGTATTGCAGGAAATGGTAACTCAGATGTCATCATCAGTTGACGAGTACTCTGATGTATTCGCAAAACTTCTTTTCGCTGTCGATGGATTGGATGTAGAAAGTCCAAAAATCCCTAAGCTTGTAAAGGATTTTAACTGCCTTCTCACATCATTGGTTGAAAACCATAGCAGTGTTGCTGACGATAAAATAGAAGATGTTAAGCTCAGCATTGAAGAACTTGATGAATTTAATCGCACATGGACACGCTTTAAACGGAAAGGAATTGGGGATTCCCTGGTTGCATTTCGTAATGCGTTAGCTCTGGGACAGCTTTCGCACGATACCCTTGAGGACGGCTTAACATTAAGTACCGTACACACAATGAAGGGTCTTGAGAAGGATATTGTATTTTTAATTGGTATGTGTGAAGGAGTTTTCCCAGACTACAGAGCCAATACTGTAAAAGAACTTGATGAGGAAAGAAATAACGCATTTGTCGCAGTAACAAGAGCCAAGCGATGGCTTTATATAACTTATCCCAAGCAACGAATAATGCCATGGGGCGACAAAAAATTTCAACGGAAATCTCGTTTTGTAATGGAAATAGAATCATGAACAGCATAGTTCTACAAAATGAGATGACGTGCAACTGCCTCAATCTATTTATCGTTACCTAGATTAATGGTAGGATTGTATTAATAGTTTAAATAAACTGCATATACCGGTAGTATATGCAGTTTATTCCAACACTTAAGTGACTTTAAATTTTTGACAATTACATTACCACACTAAAACGGAATCCAACTACTAGTGTTAATTTACTTTACAAAGTCGGCGTGCACAATTTTTTATTTAAAAAAATGCACATGCATAAGCTCAATCATATGGGAATAGCTAAATTACACCTAAAGGTCTTTGTCATACCCGTTTAAGAAGCAGTCTTACGTAGTATGTTTTTCGTTTTACAAGCAGCCACCTGGTACAAAGAAACCAATGGGTCTTTCTTTCGCTCTTAAGCTACTTCAAGAGAGGATAGAGCTTTATCACCGCAAATATGGTAAATTTCGAATATCACATTAATATTGCCGGTATGTCTGAAACCTCCATGAGTGGTCAACGTGGAAAGTGTGTGACTAGTCCGCAAAATAGAGCCTACTGATACATATTACTGGTCAATTTTTTTTGTCGATGTCATCTATTGGATATAGTGGATTGTTATCTCCATCAAAGAGATCATCCATATGAATTTGAGTGTCCAAAGTTCGCCATATAAGGCTTACGGGAGTCATCTGGTATTGATCACGTTCCAACCTATTTGCTTCTCGTAGTTTCGGAAACCATTTAAGTGGAGCCCCTACGATCCTTCCATCTGCCAGTTCAACCCAAACCATAGAATGCCCAAAAGATACATTAACCGGGAATTCGAACGCACACTGAGGGTCAGATAATAGCGTCATTTTTATACGGTCCGACTGCTTAACTGAAGCAGTAAAAGCCGAATTACTTCTGTTGCGTTCGACATTAGCACTTTCAAGCATATGCTGCAGTACGGTAAGTTGTGGACTGAGGCAATGCTCTTTCGTCGCACTAATAATATTACGCTGAAAAGATCGCCAGTTGATTTCTTCTCTAATCGGTTCTGTAATCATTTGGCGCTCTTCTCCAGTAGCGCTCCCCACCTGCTCAGAAAGAGCTTTAAGGCAGTCCATCGCAACGTCACAATCAGCATAAAGAGTTAGTATCTCGCCACAAGTTAACTTTCCCAACAACACCGTTCGTTCATATTCTTCTGCCAACCCCGTGATTGTGCTATCAGATACATGATTGTTCCTGATCCAACTAACAATATTTTGTAGCACAGCGACACGCTGAATAATGGCCATAGCTTGGCGGTTACAGTTAGTTAAGCGTTGAACTCGAGTAGTTAGAACATCGTCAACATTTACGATAGCGGACTCATCAATGATCTCCCTCAACAGTTTTGAACGCTGGCTAAGGGTTGCTTCAATTCCTGAGTAAATCTTGAAAGTTTCGTTATGTCCTTTAATTACATATTCAATAAGTTGTACGTATCGGTTACGAGTGACAACCACTTGATGAAGTGATGTAAGGCGACTTTCCCAGTACCTTGTATAGGTAGTTTCGATACCGCCAGGGAAAACATCCAACGGCGGTATTGCATCGCCTATTTTCCCTTGCTGGGCGGCAACCATCGTCTGAAGTTTGTCTGTCGAAAAAGAATACAGATGCCAATTCATCAAATAAATCGAACTCTTATGAAATACCGGTTAACTAATACTGCTACCAACCTTCAAGTTTTTCCAGTAACGATTCAGTCGGCACGTCCGTCAGTTCAAAAAAACCACTCTCCAGCGAGCTCAACAGATTGCTTCATATGCTACATGTATATGTGAAACGCATTGTTAAAAGCTGACTAATGAAGAAAAGCTTGATCACTGTATAAGGCCAGCGTCTTGGTTTGGGCAATCCCCACCCCAAGGGTCAGATGCGTGCGCTGCAAAACCGTCGCTCTGATTTCACGGCCAAACTCAGTCAGGTCGCGGCAGTTGCGCACCCCGGTCAGGTCACAAAATACCTCATCGATGGAGTAGATTTCACAGCGCGGCAGCATCTCCTCGAGGGTGCTCATCACCCGGTTGGACATGTCCGCGTAAAGCTCATAGTTACTGCTGAAACACACCACGCCGTGACGCCTGAAAGCGTCTTTCTGTTTGAAGTACGGTTCACCCATTTTCACAAAGGGCTTTGCTTCGGTAGATCGCGCAATCACGCAGCCGTCGTTGTTGGATAAAACGACCACCGGTTTTCCCTTCAAATCCGGGCGAAACACGGTTTCACAGGAGGCATAAAATGAATTCACATCGCACAGTGCGAACATATCAGCACGCAGACTTCACGATGTAAGTGACGACGCCGAACACTTCCAGGCAGTCTTCGCTGCCAATCATAATCGGTCGGTAGGCGGCATTCTCCGGTTTGAGCATGACGACAGGATGCAGCTGCAGGCGCTTCACCGTAAATTCGCCGTCGACCGCGGCGATGACGATGTCACCGTGTTCGGCCTTACGGGAGCTGTCGACCACCAGCAAATCGCCCTCGCTGATCCCGGCATCCATCATTGAATCACCAGAGGATTTCACAAAATAGGTCGCGCTCGGGTGCTGAATCATCAATTCATTCAGATCGATGCGCTGCTCAACGTAATCCTGCGCCGGGCTGGGAAAGCCGCATGGGACGCGGTCTCCAAAGAGGGGTAACGCCACAATTTGGCGCAATTCGGCGGGTGTGAAAAAGTGCATGATAATCACCATCAACGATAACTGTATATATATACAGTATTGTATATTGATGTCAGAGATCAAGCAGGATCCGCTGATAACGCAGATCCTCGGCGCAACTGCAGAGATGACAGCAGGCTACGATTCATATACGATTTATATATGTTTCATATATAGAGTGTCGCTTTATGGGAATCGTTAAAATCTCCGACCTGCTGCATGAAGACATCCGTGATGCCAGCAAGGCCATGTCACGGTCGGTGAATGCGCAGGCCGAATACTGGATCCGTCTCGGGATGATGAGCGAGCTGTACCCGGATCTTAACTACCAGCAAATCAAAATGATGATGCTGAAATCTGGATCCGACCGACTACTGGAGGTGATCAATGCCATCAATTCTCATTAAAACCGCCGATGAACTCGCACGTCAGCGCCATGCGGGCGAGCTGTTAGCCTCTGTGTTTGCCATGCTGGATGACTTTATTCAGCCCGGCGTCAGCACCATGGATATCAATAACCGCGCCGAAGAGTTTATCGTCAATCAACTGCAATCCCGCCCGGCCAGTAAAGGGCAATACGATTTCCCGTACGTGCTGAATACCTCGGTGAATGAAGTGGTGTGTCACGGGATCCCGAAAGAGTCGGAACACCTGAAATCCGGCGCTATCGTGAACGTCGATATCACGCTGGAAAAAGACGGCATGATCGCGGATTCCAGCAAAATGTACCTGATTGGCGACGTTTCGCCGCTGGCCCGTCGGCTGGTGAACAAAACCTACGAAGCGATGTGGAAAGGCATCAAAGCCGTGAAGCCCGGTGCGACGCTGGGCGATATTGGGCACGCTATTCAGACGTATGCGGAAAGCAACGGTTATAGCGTGGTGCGGGAATACTGTGGGCACGGCATTGGCAAAGAGATGCACGAAGAGCCGCAGGTGCTGCACTACGGCAAACCCGGCACCGGTGAGGTGCTGCGTGAGGGAATGGTGTTTACCATCGAACCGATGATTAACCAGGGCGACAGCAAAATCAAAACCAAAAAGGACGGCTGGACGGTTATCACTCGCGACAAAAAATTATCGGCGCAGTGGGAGCACACCATCGCCGTGACCGCTGACGGCTTCGACGTTTTGACGCTGCGTAAAGGTGAGACCATTCCGGTGTAGTGCTTGATTGCCCGGCTGCGCTACGCTTGCACGGGCCTACGATATATTTATCGACCCGCACAAACGCAGTGCAGCCGGGCATTTTTACGCGTCCAACTCGTCAAATACCTGCTGCGCCAGATGCAGCGTAGCGTTAGCCGCCGGAAGACCGCAATACAGTGCCGAATGCATGATGAGCTCTTTGAGTTCATCGCGCGTTACGCCGTTATTGAATGCCGCACGCAGATGCATTTTCAGCTCGGCCTCGCGGTTGAGCGCAATGAGCATCGCGATGGTAATCATGCTGCGGGTATGGTGGCTCAAACCCGGACGGGTCCAGGTTTCGCCCCACGCATAGCGGGTAATAAAATTCTGAAACTCTTCGTTCAGCGGCGACAGGTTATCCAGCGTGCGATCTACGTGCGCGTCACCCAGCACTTTGCGGCGCACATCCATACCCTGCTGATAGCGTGCTTCATCGTCCATGCATTACCCCCGGAAATAGCTCAACACCACAGAGGCAAACTCATCTGCGGCTTCAACGTTAGAAAGATGCGATGCAGGCAGCGTGACGCACTGGCTACCGGCGATATTTTTATGCAGGAAATCGGCATCCACCCGCGTGGTCACCGGGTCATATTCCCCGGCAATAATCAGCACCGGCGCGGTAATGGCGCTGACTTCAGCGCGTAAATCTGCCGCGGCCAGCGCCTCGCAACCTTCGGCGTAGCCTTCCGGATCCATGTGCGTCAGCTCGTGAACCAGTTGATCCACTACTTCCGGAGAATGCTGACGAAACGTCGGGGTGAACCAACGGTCAGCCGTGCCTGCCGCCACAACGTCCATGCCTTCCTGACGTACGGCACGCGCACGCGAAAGCCAGCTGGCCTGGTCGCCGATTTTGGCTGCCGTGTTCGCCACGGCAAAGCCATAAAAACGTTCCGGCGCAAAACGTGCCAGCCACAGCCCGGTCAGGCCGCCGACAGATATCCCGCAGAAACAGGCCTTGTCGATATTCAGGTGATCGAGTAGCGCAATCACATCCTCGCCCAGTTGCGCAAGCGTCACTTTGCCGCGCTTGGTGGTTTGCCCGTGGCCGTGCGTGTCGTAGCGCAGCACGCGAAAATAGGCGCTCAGGGCCTGAATCTGCGGTTGCCACAGCGACAGCGACGTGCCCATCGAGTTCGAGAGCACCAGTACCGGCGCGTTTTCCGGGCCATCAATCTGATAATGAAGCGTCATGGCGTTGCTCCTGATATCGCGTCAGAACCTGACGCACAAAATGGTCGGCGCTGCCGGTGGCCCGCGACGGGTCCAGCAGCGTATGTAATTCAGTTGGGGTGAACCAGGCGGTGATGCGCGAGTCGGCTTCCAGCAACTGCAACAGCGGGCGTTTTTGGTCCAGCGCCGCGTGACAAAGCGTCTCCACGAGATGATGTGCGTCCTGTTTGCCCAGATGTTTCGCCAGCGCCAGAGTTACCGATTCCGCCATAATCAGCCCGTGTGTGATATCCAGGTCGGCGCGCATTTTGGCGGCGTCCACCTGCATCCCACGCACCAGTTGTTCGCTCTGAACGATGGCCGCGCCGGTCAGCATCAGCAATTCGGGCAGTACTTCCCATTCCGCCTGCCAGCCGCCGAGCGCCCTTTCATGCTGCTGAATAAGTCCGGCGTACAGCGTTGCCATCAGGCCCGGCGTTCGCTGGGCGGCGGTGAGAATAGCCGCGCAGCCAATCGGATTACGTTTATGCGGCATGGTCGACGATCCGCCGCGCCCTGGGGCCGTCGGCTCGCAGACTTCCGCCACTTCGGTCTGCATCAGCAGTGAAAAATCGTTGGCGAATTTACCGAGCGTGCCGCACATGCCCGCGTACCCGTGCCCGACCTCGAGGAACCGATCGCGTTGACTGTGCCACGGTGTATCCGGCTGCGCGAGGTGTAATTCCTGCGCTAACGCCTGTGCCACCGCCGGACCGTGCTCATTGAGTGAGGCCAGGGTACCCGCCGCACCGCCAAACTGAAGCGTCAAAACGCGAGACTGCATTTCACGCAGGCGTAACTGCCAGCGCAGTAGCGCATCCAGCGTTCCGGCGAGTTTGAGACCAAACGTGACAGGCAATGCGTGCTGCATCCAGGTCCGGCCCGGCATCACCGTCTGGCGATGGATTTCGGTTTGTTCGGCCAGCGTCGACAAAAGCTGTGTCAGCATCACGTCCGTTTCGCGCAACGCGTTACGCAATTGCAGCACAAAACCGGTGTCGATGGCATCCTGGCTGGTTGCGCCCCAGTGCACGTAGCGGGCCGCCTTTTCATCACGTATTTTCACCTGTGCAGTGAGCTGTTTGATCAGTGGAATTGCCAGATTACCCGCGCTGGCAGCGGCATCAGCCAATGCCAGCAGGTCGATATTCTTTACCTGACAGGCGGCTTCAATGGCCGCCACAGCCTCCTGCGGGATAACGCCGCAACGCGCTTCGGCCCGCGCCAGTGCAGCTTCAAAATCGAGCATTCCCTGCACGGTGTTCGCGTCGCTAAAAATTTCCGTCAGCGCACTGCCGCGCAACAGCGGGGTCAACACATCCATTCCGGCTCCTTAAACCCGTTCAATAATCAGCGCAATCCCCTGCCCAACGCCGATACACATGGTGCACAGCGCGTAGCGCCCGCCGGTGCGTTTCAGCTGATACGCGGCGGTCATCGCCAGTCGTCCACCGGACGCCCCTAACGGATGCCCCAACGCGATCGCCCCGCCGTTTGGGTTGACGTGGGCCGCATCGTCCACCAGCCCCAGTGAACGCGTCACCGCCAGCGCCTGAGCGGCAAAGGCTTCATTCAGTTCGATCACATCCATCTGGTCGAGCGTCAACCCGGTCTGCGCCAGCACGTTGCGCACCGCCGGAGACGGGCCAAAACCCATGATTCGCGGTGCTACGCCCGCCGTCGCCATGCCCACTACGCGCGCCAGCGGCTGTAAATCGTGAGCCATTAACGCCTGTTCGCTTGCCAGCAGCAACGCACATGCCCCGTCGTTCACACCGGAAGCATTCCCCGCCGTGACGCTGCCGTCGGCCCGCACCACCCCTTTCAGTTTAGCCAGTGATTCCAGCGAGGTGCTGCGAGGGTGCTCATCGCGCAAAAAATTCAGAGCATCGCCTTTACGCTGCGGCACCGATACGGCGATAAGTTCGTCATCAAACAGGCCTTTTTCCTGCGCCAGTGCGGTTCGCTGCTGACTACGGAGCGCAAACGCATCCTGATCCGCGCGGGAAATACCGAACTCATTCGCCACGTTTTCCGCCGTTTCCGGCATCGAATCTACACCGTATAGCGCTTTCATCAGCGGGTTGATAAAACGCCACCCGATGGTGGTGTCTTCCATTTTCATGCTACGGCTAAACGCGCTTTCGGCTTTACCCATCACAAACGGCGCTCGGGACATGCTTTCCACGCCACCGGCTACCATCAACTGCGTTTCTCCGCTTTTAATCGCGCGCGCCGCTATGCCTATCGCGTCCAGGCTCGAACCGCAAAGGCGGTTCACGGTGCTGCCCGGCACGCTTTCCGGCAGCCCGGCCAGCAGTAACGCCATGCGCGCCACGTTGCGATTGTCTTCCCCGGCCTGGTTGGCACAGCCGTAAACCACATCGTCGATACGCGCCGGATCCAGCCCCGGATTGCGTTCCAGCAGCGCCTTCAGCGGCAGAGCGGCTAAATCGTCAGCCCGCACCGTCGAGAGCGTACCACCAAAGCGACCAAAGGGTGTGCGTACTGCGTCGCAGATAAATGCCTGATTCATCGTTATTCCTTACGCGCTTTGCGCCAGTTGGCTGAAGGTCAGTTTCACCGGTGTGAGTCGCTGCAATTCTTCAAACGAGAGGCCGTTGAAAATTTCACGCACCACCGGGCCATCAGGCGTGATATCAATCACCGCCAGGTCAGTATAAATGCGGCTGACACAGCCAATACCGGTCAGCGGATAACTGCAGCTCTCCACCAGTTTGCATTCGCCATCGCGAGTCAGGTGATCCATCATCACGAACACCTGGCGTGCGCCAATGGCGAGATCCATCGCCCCGCCAACAGCCGGGATCGCATCCGGGGCGCCGGTGCTCCAGTTAGCGAGATCGCCGCTGGCAGAAACCTGATACGCGCCCAGCACGCAGATATCGAGATGACCGCCGCGCATCATCGCGAACGAGTCACCGTGATGGAAATAGCAGCCACCGGGCAGCAGCGTAACGTACTCTTTCCCGGCGTTGATCAGCTCCGGATCCTCTTCCCCTTCCTGCGGTTTTGGCCCCATACCAAGCAGCCCATTTTCGCTGTGCAGGAAAATCTCTTTGTCCGGCGGAAGGTAGTTGGCGATGCGGGTCGGCAGGCCGATACCCAGATTCACATACGCACCTTCAGGAATATCCTGGGCCACGCGTTTCGCCATTTCGTCACGGGTCAGTTTTTGCATCAGGTTCTCCTCAGGCGCTTTTGGCCGCGGTCAGGTTAGCCAGCGAAAACACGCGCTGAACGAAGATCCCCGGCGTTACCACGTTTTCCGGGTCAAGTTCACCAAGCGGCACAATGTCTGACACTTCCGCCACGGTGATTTTTGCCGCCGTCGCCATGATCGGCCCAAAGTTGCGCGCCGCTTTGCGATAAATCAGGTTGCCCCAGCGGTCTGCCTGATGGGCTTTGATCAACGCGAAATCCGCGTGGATCGGATATTCGAGCACATAATGACGACCGTCGATTTCACGCGTCTCTTTGCCTTCCGCCAGCGGCGTGCCGTAGCCGGTTGGCGTAAATACCGCGCCAAGCCCTGCCCCAGCAGCCTGAATACGCGCCGCCAGATTGCCTTGCGGCACCAGTTCCAGCGCCACTTTCCCGCGGCGATACAGGTCATCAAAAATCTGCGAATCCACCTGCCGCGGGAAGGAGCAGATCATTTTGCGCACCCTACCGGCTTTCAGCAGCGCTGCCAGGCCGACTTCGCCGTTTCCGGCGTTGTTATTAATGATGGTGAGGTCGCGGGCGCCCTGTGCTATCAGGGCATCAATCAGAAAGGTAGGCTGTCCGGCGGGGCCAAAACCACCGATCATGATGGTGGCACCATCGGGGATCCCGGCGATGGCCTGTTCCGGCGTCGGGACGCTTTTGTCGATCATCAGGTCGCTCCTTGTTGTGCGGTTATCGCACTTATATGCGTTGTTCGCACAAAATGTGACCCGCTTAACGATGTCGGTCAAGGGCGATAATCGAAATATGGTGCGATTATCGAACATCCTGTATATTTGTTTTCAGAATGTGATCGGTGACAAACCCGGAGACAAAAATATGACCAAACATCCTGACGACGTACTGAACGGTGAGAGCGATCCGTTCAAGGGCGACCCGAATTATATGGCTTCGCTGGCGCGTGGTCTGGAGGTGATTCAGGCATTTACCCCACAGCGCCCGGTGTTGTCGATTTCGCAAATCAGCCAGAAAACCGGCATTCCGCGGGCGGCGGTACGACGCTGTCTGTACACCCTCGGCAAGCTGGGGTTTGTGTACGCCGAGGACGGCAAAAACTTCCAGCTGCGTCCGCGCATTCTGTCGCTCGGCCACGCCTGGCTGGCCTCTACGCCGCTGGCACGCTCCGCGCAGCCGGTGCTCAAACACCTGAGTGAAATGCTGAACGAATCCTGCTCCATCGCCACGCTCGACGGCGACGATATTCTGTACATTGCGCGTGCATCGAGTTCCCGAATCATGACTATCGATTTGGATATCGGCAGCCGCTTGCCCGCCTGGGCGACGTCAATGGGGCGCGTACTGTTGAGCCATCAGCCGGAAGAGAAACTGAACGATATGCTGGCGCGGGTAACGATGATCCGTTACACGCCGCAGACGGTAGATTCAGTGAGCAAACTACGCTCAGAGTTGAAGCGCGTGCGCCAGCAGGGCTACGCGCTGAACGATCAGGAGCTGGAAATGGGGTTACGATCGCTGGCGGTGCCACTGTTTAACCCGCAGGGGCACTGTGTTGCGGCACTGAACGTCGGTGTCCATGCGGGCCAGGTTTCCGCTAATGAAATGGTCGACCGCGTGTTGCCAGAACTGCAGAAAGCGGCGAAGGAATTAACGCTGTTGCTGCGTTAGCGGCTGCGTTTGGCGTGGCGTTCCCAGTTTTCCTGCTTCGCCTGTTCGGATTTCTTCAACGCCACATAGCACGCCCCGCTGCCGCCGTGATGCGGCAGTGCGCTACAAAACGCCTGAACATAGTCAAATTCTGTCAACCAGCGCGCCAGATAGCTCCGAATCACATTGGCGTGGGAGTTGTCCGCTTTGCCTTTGCCGTGAACGATCAGCACGTTTCTCAGACCGTCTTTATGCGCCTGACGGATAAACGCGAACAGCTGCTGTCGACACTGCTCGACCGGTTGGCGCAACAGCGTCAGGCTCGCCTGTTGACTGTATTTACCTAAACGCAATTTATCCAGAACGCCGGTTTGTAGCCCGTCACGCTTGAACTCCAGCGGGGTACCGAGGGGCACGAGATCGAGAAAACCGGTGGTCAGGACGTTATCGAGTTGGAGCGTATCAATGCGCTGCGGCGTGCGGGTGTTGCGGCTGGGCTGCCAGTGCACATCATCATTGTGCTTCTCTTCCATGGCGTCAAGAAACAGAAATTTGTCGTCAGGGTTCATCTTCACCTCCTCCCAGTGCTGCGACGGCTGAAAAGCTACTATAGCCGCGCCCCGCCTCGCGCTCAACGCGTTTTGGAATTCTGGAAACTGATTGCTGAAAGAATATATTCTGAAGTGAATATTAACCGAATGGGGAATAGGGATACTTAACTCCCACTTAAATAGAATTAACGCTCGATAAAATGAAACAGCAATGTTAAAGAATCGTGAAATCTATCACCCAAAAGTACTGGTAATTTAATTTAAATTCGCTATAACTATAATACCTGCATAGGGGAGCCAATTGCAGGAACACGTTATGGAAATATTGCTGTGTATACTGTGGGGTCTGGCGGATGTCGGCAGATCCTGTTTTTTTATTGTGGCCATAATAGTCACCAGTGAAATAGCTTCCGGTGTCAGCAACGCAATACATTCATTAGTAAAATAAGTACTGACCCGGCTGTTTCGCCACAAACGCGATGGGACGTGGTTTCCGCCACAGTTTTGCAACAGAGTTCAACGCCTGCTTATCAATCATTAATCGCTCTGCTTCCTCTTTTTTTAAACGATGAACAAATAAGATACCCCGTCGTTTAAAATAATAACCCCATGCCGTTATCATTTATAAAATATATTTTAATAGCGCCCTATTGAATGTCCCCTCATGGGCTGAAATCACCTCTCTGATAAATAAACAGCGCATTTTTCGGTTATTTTTTACGCGTACAAACGGCTGAGTATTATCTTTCATGTTGGATAAAAACCCAATGACGTCTTAGCGGTTTCGATAATCCCCTCTTTCATACATAAGAGAACGCGTCTGTTTTTGGGGTATGGTTGGTGATGCTGGTGGCATGGTATCTTGTGGGGCTCCCCATTGGGCCGGGGATTTACCCGCGGCTGAACTAAGGAAACGTGATGCTGAGATTGCTGGAAGATAAGATTGCTACCCCGCTTGGACCGTTGTGGATCCTGTGCGATGAACAATTCCATCTGCGCGCCGTCGAATGGGACGAACACAGTGACCGCATGGGCTATCTGCTTGATCTTCATTACCACGCCGAGGGCTATAAGCGCGTATCGTCCAGTAATCCCAACGGCTTAAGCAAAAAGATGCAGACCTACTTCGAGGGCGATCTCAGCGTGATTGATGACCTGCCAAGCGCCACGGCAGGCACGCCGTTCCAGCGCGAAGTGTGGCAGGCGCTACGTGCCATTCCCTGCGGCCAGGTCATGCACTACGGTGAGCTGGCTGAACAGCTTGGCCGACCAGGTGCGGCACGTGCAGTGGGCGCGGCGAATGGCTCAAATCCGGTCAGTATTGTGGTGCCCTGTCATCGGGTGATTGGGCGTAACGGCACCCTGACGGGCTATGCCGGTGGTGTGCAGCGCAAAGAGTGGCTGCTGCGCCATGAAGGCTATCTGCTGCTTTGATTTTTAGTGCTTTTCTGGAGTGATTGCGCAATTTATTAATAAATCGCTCCAGTTTAAACCCATAGATTTCAGAGAGATATAATCTTCAGACTATTTCCCTTGCTTATATTGCGTGAATCGGGTTTTCGAGACTTACCTGCTCAACAAAAAGATGTTAAAATTGACCAATATCAATTAAAGCCTGAGCAAATCTATGATCCCGGAAAAGCGAATTATTCGACGCATCCAGTCTGGCGGTTGTGCTATCCACTGCCAGGATTGCAGCATCAGCCAGCTCTGTATTCCGTTCACTCTTAATGAACATGAGCTCGATCAGCTTGATAATATCATCGAGCGCAAGAAGCCCATCCAGAAAGGGCAGACCCTGTTCAAAGCGGGCGATGAGCTGAAATCTCTGTATGCCATCCGCTCCGGGACCATCAAAAGCTACACCATCACCGAACAAGGTGATGAGCAAATCACCGGCTTCCATCTGGCGGGCGATTTAGTAGGTTTTGACGCCATTGGTACTGGCCATCACCCGAGCTTTGCTCAGGCGCTGGAAACCTCCATGGTTTGCGAAATCCCGTTTGAAACGCTGGATGACCTCTCCGGCAAGATGCCAAACCTGCGTCAGCAGATGATGCGTCTGATGAGCGGCGAAATCAAAGGCGACCAGGACATGATCCTGCTGCTGTCTAAGAAAAACGCGGAAGAGCGCCTGGCGGCGTTTATCTATAACCTCTCTCGTCGTTTCGCCGAACGGGGTTTCTCACCGCGTGAATTCCGTCTGACCATGACCCGTGGCGACATCGGTAACTATCTCGGTCTGACGGTAGAAACCATCAGCCGTCTGCTCGGTCGTTTCCAGAAAAGCGGCATGCTGGCAGTTAAAGGGAAGTACATTACTATCGAAAATAGCGATGCACTGGCAGTCCTTGCTGGTCACGCCCGTAACGTCGCCTGATTCTTCTCTTTCCTTTCGCCGGATCGTTAAATTTTCCTGATTTATTGATCTGGCGAAGGTTCTCCCCTGTTTCAATCACTCCGGATGGGTTATCTTTTAGTTACAGACTGTGGTGACAGTTGTAAGGAGACCCTGTATGGCAAAGTATCAAAATATGCTGGTAGCCATCGATCCTAACCAGGACGATCAACCCGCATTACGGCGCGCTGTTTACCTTCATCAACGGATTGGTGGATCGATTAAAGCCTTTTTGCCGATCTATGATTTTTCCTACGAGATGACCACCCTTCTGTCGCCTGACGAGCGCACCGCTATGCGTCAGGGCGTCATCAGCCAACGGACCGCCTGGATCCGCGAGCAGGCAAAATTTTACCTGGATGCCGGCGTACCGATTGAAATTAAGGTCGTCTGGCATAACCGTCCTTTTGAAGCCATCATTCAGGAAATCATGAGCAACGGGCACGATTTGTTGCTTAAGATGGCGCATCAGCACGACAAACTGGAGGCGGTGATTTTCACCCCAACCGACTGGCATCTGCTGAGAAAATGTCCGTGTCCGGTTTGGATGGTGAAAGATCAGCCGTGGCCGGAAGGCGGTAAAGCGATTGTGGCGGTTAATCTCGCCAGCGAAGAGGAATATCACAACGCCCTCAACGATAAACTGGTTCGTGAAACCCTCCAGCTCGCCGATCAGATTAACCACACCGAAGTGCATCTGGTTGGCGCGTATCCGGTTACCCCTATCAACATCGCAATTGAGCTGCCTGATTTTGACCCGAGTGTGTATAACGACGCGATTCGCGGCCAACATCTGCTGGCAATGAAAGCGTTACGTCAGAAATACAGCATTTCGGAAGAGATGACCCACGTCGAAAAAGGCCTGCCAGAAGAAGTTATCCCGGATTTGGCAGAGCATTTACAGGCGGGGATTGTGGTGCTCGGCACCGTAGGACGCACCGGGCTGTCTGCGGCGTTCCTCGGCAATACGGCGGAACAGGTGATTGACCATCTGCGCTGCGATTTGTTGGCGCTAAAACCGGATCAGTATCAGACCCCGGTCGAGCTCGACGATGAAGACGATGATTAAGCGTTAGCCGCGAATAAAAAAACCGATGAGAACACTCATCGGTTTTTTTTATAGCTGACGTCAGGATCAATGGATACCCATGCGCCAGGCGTAGTCGATCTCTTCTTTCAGTTCGAGGGAGGAAAGCGCCATCAGGTCGGCAAACTCCAGCTCCAGCTGTTTAACGCGTTTCAGATATTGCGCAGGGGTTAACGGGCTTGTATCACGACGCAGAAATTCGACTGCCAGTTGCTTAGGGTTTAATTCGGTATCCATGAGATCCTCTTTTACGTTGAAAACCCATTCAGTATAGCATCCCACCCTGATTGTTTTTTGACCAAAAACAACACTGGCGTGAATATAAACCTTATCTTTTAAGCGGTTTTCCTGCGGTTTCTTTGGCTTTCAGCACCGTAAGGAAGGTGATCAACGCCGCGCCCATCACGTAATACGCCGGGGAAAACCGATCGCCGGTGGCACCAATCAGCCATACCGAGAACCATGGTGTGATGCCGCCAAAGAATGCCACCGCAAAGTTGTAGGCAATGGATAAACCGCCGTAGCGTACGCTGGTCGGGAACAGTTCGGCCATGGCCGCGCTGCACGCCCCGTCAAACGCGGCAATAAACGCACCGAGCAGCAACATCGCCACCACCGCTGAAAGCATATTCCCTTGTGCCATCACCATCATCGCCGGGTAGCTGAACAGAATAAACCCGGCGCATCCGGCCAGCATCAGCGGCTTGCGGCCATATTTATCCGAAAGCCAGCCCATAAACGGCACCAGGACCGCTATGCCAAACAGGCCGATAGTTGTTATCGCGTAAGCGTCGAGCTTTGAGAAATGCAGTTCGGTGGAGAGATAGCCCGGCATAAAGGTTTGTAGCGTCCAGTGTCCGACCGCTTTGAGCACCACGAAGCCCACGCAAAACAGCAGCGCGCCCCAGGCTTTCGTCACCGCGGCCCGCAGCGGCTTGCTTTCGGTTTTACCGCTTTGCGCTACGGCCTTAAATTCCGGTGAATCCTCCAGATGCTGGCGCAGATACAGCCCCACCCAGCCGAGCGGCCCGGCCACCAGGAACGGGATCCTCCAGCCCCAGCCGTTCATCGCTGTTTCACCCAACGACGCCGTGAGCATAAATACCAGCCCCGAACCGGCGACAAACGCCATAAAGCCAAAGTTGTCTATCCAGCAGGTAAAATAGCCGCGCCGATCGTTCGGGGCGTATTCCGCCAGATAGGTGGTGGCACCAGAGCTTTCACCGCCAGCGGCAAACCCCTGAACCAAACGGGTAATGACTAACAGCACCGTCGCCGTGACGCCAATCTGATGGAAGGTGGGCAACAAACCCATAACAAATGTTGCACCAGAGGTCAGCAAAATCACCGTCGCCAGTACCTTCTGCCGCCCCACCCGATCGCCGAGCGAACCGAAATACAGCCCACCTAACGGGCGCATGATAAACCCGGCACCAAAAACAGCGAACGATGACAGCAGCGCCACGCCAGGACTGTCGGCGTGGAAAAACTGCATACCGATAATCGCCGCAAGCGTGCCGTACAATCCGAAATCGAACCATTCAACGAAATGCCCCACGCCGGTGGCGAGCAGCACCTTGCGTAGCTTACGCGCCACTGGAATTTCAGCGGCGGTCGACACCGCCTGCAGCGTCTCTGTTCTGTTCATCGTTCATCATCACCTCTTTTGTTTCTATTATAGATATAGCTTTAATCATGATGAGCAAAATACGCCCAGCGTTCACGGCGTGAATTGTGATGTCGATCGGAGCTGGCAAAGAATTTATCAGTCCCGATCACAGTTTAGACTCTGCAGAATTTTCATCGGCTATCCCCGTTTTCGTCCACGCCTCTGCTGAGCAAATAATGCGAAATTATTTATTAACAATTGCGCAATGCAATTTAACAGATCTATCATGCTCATAATTCACCAAATGGTTCACTATAGATTCACAAAGGTGATTATTGCGCCTCTTTGAAGGTATTTATCGCTTCATTCAAAAACCCATCCGCGATTAAATGTTACATATGGTTCATAACCTGCGCCTATGGGTGTCGTTAAGGAGACAGAAATGGCAACTGGCAGTTCGCCACGCGGATTACCTCGGATCCTGCAGTGGCTTTTAGTGGTGTTGATGGTCGTGATCGGCCTCGCCGTAGGTGGCCTCGGAGCCAAACTCGCGAGCGTAGGCGGGAGCTGGTACTTTGTCATCGCCGGTATCGTGATGCTGATTTCAGCATGGCTTATCGCTAAAAACCGTCGCAGCGGGATTGTGCTTTACGCGGTGTTGTTCATTGCCTCTATTGTCTGGGCGATTAGCGATGCAGGCTGGGAGTTCTGGCCGCTGTTCTCACGCCTGTTCACCTTCGGCGTGCTGGCGCTGCTGGCTATCCTGCTCTGGCCTTTCCTCGGCCAACAGACCCCCACGGATAAAGCACCCGCCTTTGGCATTGCCGCGGTGCTGGTGGTTATTTTACTGGTCAGCGCAGGCGGCATGTTCCGCCCACAAACGCTCGTGACTGCCGATGAACCCGTTCCGGTGAAACCGGTCGCACCGGGCGAAGCGCAAAAAAACTGGGAGCACTGGGGCAATACCACCCACGGCGACCGCTTTGCAGCCCTTGATCAAATCAATAAGCAAAACGTCAGCCAGCTTCAGGTAGCGTGGACCGCACATACCGGAGACATTCCGCTGAGCAATGGTTCCGGCGCGGAAGATCAGAATACGCCGCTGCAAGTGGGCGACACGCTGTTTGTCTGCACGCCTTACAGCAAAGTTCTGGCACTGGACGTTGATTCAGGCAAAGAGAAGTGGCGCTATGATTCAAAAGCCACTGCGCCAAACTGGCAGCGCTGCCGTGGTCTCGGCTATTACGATCAGGCCGCGGCAACGCCTGTGGCTAACGCAACGCCGGTAGCAGATTCACAGCCCGCTGCCTGCCCGCGTCGTCTGTTTTTGCCGACCACTGACGCCCGTCTGATCGCCATTAACGCCGACACAGGCAAAGTTTGTGAAGACTTTGGCACGAATGGCGTGGTGGATTTGAGCGTTGGCATGGGCGAAATCAAGCCTGGCTACTACCAGCAAACCTCGACCCCATTGGTCGCCGGGAATGTTGTAGTGGTCGGTGGGCGCGTCGCGGATAACTTCTCGACGGGTGAACCGCCGGGCGTGGTGCGCGCGTATGACGTTCACACTGGTAAACTGGCGTGGGCGTGGGATCCGGGCAACCCGAACCTGACCGGCGTTCCGCCAGAAGGCACAACCTATACCCGCGGTACGCCGAACGTCTGGTCAGCGATGTCATATGACGCGAAGCTGAACCTGATTTATCTGCCAACCGGCAACGCAACCCCTGACTTCTTTGGCGGGCATCGCACGGCGCTGGACGACAAATACAGCTCATCTATCGTCGCCGTTGATGCAAGCACGGGCCAGGTGCGCTGGCATTATCAAACCACCCATCACGACCTTTGGGACTTTGACCTGCCGTCGCAGCCTCTGCTGTACGATTTGCCGGACGGTAAAGGCGGCACGACGCCAGTACTGGTACAAACCTCCAAACAGGGCATGATCTTTATGCTCAACCGCGCGACCGGTAAACCTGTCGCCAAAGTGGAAGAGCGTCCGGTGCCAGCGGGTGACATTAAAGGTGAACGTTATTCTCCAACGCAGCCGTACTCTGTGGGGATGCCGATGATCGGCAATCAAACCCTGAAAGAGTCCGACATGTGGGGTGCAACGCCAATTGACCTGCTGCTGTGCCGCATTCAGTTTAAAGAGATGCGTCATCAGGGCGTGTTCACGCCACCAGGCCTTGACCGTTCGCTACAGTTCCCAGGCTCGCTCGGTGGCATGAACTGGGGCAGTGTGTCGGTTGACCCGAATAACAGCCTGATGTTCGTAAACGATATGCGTCTGGGCCTGGCGAACTATATGGTTCCGCGCGCCAAGGTGGCGAAAAACGCCAGCGGCATCGAGATGGGTATTGTGCCGATGGACGGTACGCCGTTCGGCGCAATGCGTGAACGCTTCCTGTCCCCGCTCGGCATTCCGTGCCAGAAACCACCGTTCGGCACGATGTCCGCCGTTGACCTGAAAAGTGGCAAGCTGGTGTGGCAGGTTCCGGTCGGTACGGTAGAAGACACCGGTCCGCTGGGGATCCGTATGCATCTGCCGATCCCGATTGGGATGCCGACGCTCGGAGCATCGCTGTCAACGCAGTCGGGCCTGCTGTTCTTCGCTGGCACGCAAGATTTCTACCTGCGCGCGTTCGATACCGCGAACGGGAAAGAAATCTGGAAATCCCGTCTGCCGGTGGGCAGTCAGTCCGGCCCGATGACCTACGTGTCACCGAAAACCGGGAAGCAGTACATCATCATTAATGCGGGGGGCGCGCGTCAGTCTCCGGACCGTGGCGATTACATCATCGCCTACGCGCTGCCAGACAAGCAGTAATTTTCTCGCCGTAACGATAAAGGGACCGAAAGGTCCCTTTTTTACGTTGGTTGTTGTGCCGGCGGCGCAGGCTTACCGGGCATTTACCTCAATCAAAACGTTTCCCAGTTATCCCCGCTCGCCAGCGCTGGACGCTGCGGGACATAGGTCGGGCCGGAAGTCGGTTTCGGCTGACGTTCTACGCCCACGTGCTGCAAGCGGAACGCACCCACGGCTTCGGTCAGACGCGCGGCCTGCTCTTCCAGCGACCCTGCCGCCGCGGACGCTTCTTCCACCAGCGAGGCGTTTTGCTGGGTGACGTTATCCATTTCGGTGATGGCCTGGCTGACCTGCAAAATGCCGCGACTCTGTTCGTCGGACGCTGCCGCAATTTCCAGCATAATGTCGGTCACGCGTTTCACTGCATCCACGATTTCACTCATGGTGCTGCCCGCCGCAACCACTTCGCCAGAGCCGCGTTCAATCAGCGTCACGGACTCGCTGATCAACCCTTCAATCTCTTTTGCCGCCTGCGCGCTGCGGCTCGCAAGAGTCCGCACTTCGCTGGCGACCACGGCAAATCCACGCCCTTGTTCCCCGGCGCGCGCGGCTTCTACCGCCGCGTTGAGCGCCAAAATATTGGTCTGGAACGCGATACTGTTAATCACAGCGGTAATTTCAGAAATTTTCTTCGAGCTTCTGGATATGTTACCCATCGTCGACACTACGCCCGACACAATCTGCCCGCCGCGAGTGGCTTTTCCGGAGGCATCTTCCGCCAGTTTGGTGGCGTGATGTGCGTTGTCGGCGTTCTGTTTCACCGTGGCGGTCAGCTGTTCCATGCTGGCTGCCGTTTCCTCAATCGCCGCTGCCTGCTGCTCAGTGCGGGATGAGAGATCAGTGTTGCCCGCCGAAATTTCGCTGGTGCCGCGGTAAATTTCCTCGGCACCTTGACGTACGGTACCGACCGTTTGCGACAGCGCGTGCTGCATTTTCTGCAAATCATGGCTCAGCTTGCCGATTTCACTGCGTCCGGAGGCTTCATCCGCCAGGGTTAAATCGCCATCGGCAATCTGCTCGATGCGATGCAACACGCGGCGAAGCGGGTTGATAACGGTACGGCGCAGCGCAACGAAGGTCAGCAGCGTCAACACCAGCGCCAGTACAAACGCGCCGACCATAAAGGCCAGGCCGAGCTGGGTGCGACTGTGGGCCGTTTCAGAGAGATGACGTGCGCGGTCGCTACGGATTTTAATCGCTTTCAACAGCACATCGTTATAGGCCGAATCCAGCAGGCGAGCGTGCTCGTTTTCATGGTTAATGATCGCTTCAAACATGCCGTTTTTGGCATATTTCAGCATCGGCTTCATGCCATCGATATAAGCGTTGTAGCGGGCATTGATTTCACCATCCAGCGCTTCGTCCGCAGGGGTTTTCACGTCACGGCTCACGTACTGCTTAAATCCTTCCTGCGACTGTTTGATCCGCAGTTCAGCCTCGGAAATATTGCGCTTCATATCATCCATTTCGGCAATACGGCTGGCGGCCCCGGCGTGGATCAGGTTGATACGCGCGGTACGCAGGTGGTTCGAGCTGTTCGAGAGCCCCATTCGGACTTCTAACTCTTGCGTGACGTCGTTCTGGTCTCTATCAGCCTGCAACAGGAAATAGCCCGCAAGACCTGAACTTAATGCGAACAGCAGCAGGATCCCGCCCAGAATGGAAGAGAACAGTGGAACGAGACGGATGTGATGTAAGAAACTGACTGTTTGCGACTTTTGCCCTGCGGCTGATTTGTCCATGGCTTATCGACTCTCTTATTGTAAGAGGCGTACCAAAACGCCCGTTAGATTGTCATCGGCCTGGCGGGGAAATTGCTTACGGGTAAAAGCGCTACATCGGTCACACTTTGGAGATTAAGCGGGGAAAAGCCAGCGGAATGGCTCCGCTGGCCTGTGCATCAGTTGTCGCCGAAATGAATAACGGTGCGGATTGATTTGCCTTCGTGCATCAGATCAAACGCTTCGTTGATCTGGTCCAGCGGCATGCGGTGAGTGATGAACGGGTCGAGATTAATTTTACCGACCATCGCATCTTCAACCATGCCCGGCAGCTGGGTGCGCCCTTTCACGCCGCCAAACGCCGAACCGCGCCACACGCGCCCAGTCACCAGTTGGAACGGACGGGTTTTGATTTCCTGACCTGCACCCGCCACGCCGATAATCACGCTTTCGCCCCAGCCTTTGTGGCAGCATTCCAGCGCCGCACGCATCACGTTCACGTTGCCGATGCACTCGAAGCTGAAATCCACGCCACCGTCGGTCAGTTCGACGATAACGTCCTGCACCGGCTTGTCGCTGTCATTCGGGTTGATGAAATCGGTCGCGCCCATTTCACCGGCCAGTTTGAATTTCTCTGGGTTGGTGTCAACCGCAATAATGCGCCCGGCCTTTGCCTGAACCGCGCCCTGAATGACCGCCAGACCGATACCGCCGAGGCCAAATACCGCCACGCTGTCGCCTTCTTTCACTTTCGCTGTGTTATGCACCGCGCCGATACCGGTGGTCACGCCGCAGCCCAGCAGACAGACTTTATCCAGTGGTGCCTGCGGGTTAACTTTCGCCAGGGAGATTTCAGCCACTACCGTGTATTCGCTGAAGGTGCTGGTGCCCATGTAGTGGTAAATCGGCTCGCCGTTATAAGAGAAACGTGTGGTGCCGTCTGGCATCAGGCCTTTACCCTGCGTGGCGCGGACCGACTGGCAAAGGTTGGTTTTACCAGATTTACAGAACTTACACTCGCGACATTCCGCGGTGTACAGCGGGATAACGTGGTCGCCCGGTTTCAGGCTGCTTACGCCTTCACCGACTTCAACCACTACGCCGCCGCCTTCATGCCCGAGCACCGCCGGGAAGACACCTTCTGGATCGTCACCCGACAGCGTGAACGCATCGGTGTGGCATACGCCGGTATGGGTAATTTTGACCAGCACTTCGCCCTTCTTCGGCGGCGCAACGTCAATTTCGACAATTTTCAGCGGCTGGCCTGGACCAAACGCAACTGCAGCACGTGATTTCATTCCGTCTCTTACCTTGTTGTCAGTTATTTTAAATACGATCGTAGCAGATGACCGACTTCCGCCATGCGAGCGGCGCGCTGATCGGCGGTGGTTTCGCCCGTCACCAGCTCGTCTTTAAGATGCATTTCGATCATTTCGCCCATCAGGCCGTTGGCGGCCCCGCGCACGGCGGCAATTTGTTGCAGGATGCTCAGGCACGGCTCGCCGGACTCCAGCGCCCGCTCAAGTGCATCGACCTGCCCGCGAATACGACGCACGCGCGTCAGAGCGCGCTTTTTATCTTCAGGTGAATGCGGCATAGGCCTCCATTATACTGTAGGGGGGTATAGTAACTTTTTTAACATCTGGCTGTATACATTAACTTTTTCAGGGTTATCAGCAGATTGCCAAAAATATGCAAAAGACACTATCAAACATCACCAGGTATTTTGTTGCCTCCAAAATCCAGGCCGAATATCCATATTCGAGATCCAGGTTAATGCTGAATCCCTGCTCTGAAAGTCGAAAATCAAGCGACACAGTTTTTCATTCCCTGTCCTCCACGCTACCAAAACCGCTGGTCGTGATTTTACCTTCTGCCGTCATGCCCATAAGCTCAGACACTGCTGTCAATGTTAATGACAAACCCATCAGTGTCTTTTTGCTGTGACCTGTACAATCCGCAGCAATAATTCTGGCTCCTGAATATCCTGTTATGGGTACAGATAGTGTGGTATCCGCTCACCGCTACACCAGGGTCAGCGTTTTCACCTTGTTGCTGTCATTGACACAGGGAACTTTTCTCAGTTAAAGCCATAGCAAAGGGATAATTGAAGGTCGCAAAGCGGAACGGGCTAAGGGGGGTTAATTCAATAGTTTGAATTTATATTCTCTATTTTTTCAAATAACCCCCAACCGCATGTAATTATTGACATTTCCCCCGCACAACACCTCCCTCTACTTAACAATAGGATAAGCAAACCTTACTAAATCTGTTTTTTTGTGGTTAACTTTTATTAAAGAAATGATTTTATTGGTTGCTAGTAACGAGCCAAGCTTATTTGATCAATGACATATTAGAAGCCCCAGGGATATATGCAACTAATGAACATTAATAGATCTTATTATCTTTACTTCGTCATCATTTTAACCACCGTCACCTCAGCTTTATTATCAAATGATGCAGCAGCTGAAACAAATCAATGTTATCGTTCATCCAGCAGAGATGCTAATTCATGGAGTTATGATTTTGGCGCAATTGTAATGTCTGCGACTGACAACACTGCTGGGATGGTTAAAAATGACGTTGCTTCTTTTAATATGAAAGGTAGTGCATCTTTATGGTGCGACTGTTCGAGCAGCGGTAGACTTTATTTTTCATCATCAATGAATATTCCTGATGATGGCGATGGATGGTTTAGACTTAACGATTATTTGGATATCAAGCTTGATATAAATTTTAATGGCACATATCGGAACATTCCGTTTCAGGATGCCAGCACGGGTAGTTCATCAGGTTCATATTGTCAAACACAAAACGTTATTGGTGGAACACCCACTGGTGGAAGTGGTAAATTAAGTCTAAAAATCACACATCCTTTTGTGGGTCAGACATTCATCCCTTCCCAAGTTATTGCCCAGGAATGTATTACCTCTGGCATTACTGGTGTCAATTGTACTCAATCCAATGCCGCATATATATATAGTTTCAGTGGTACCGTGACTGTACCTCAAAACTGCACCATAAACTCAGGAACACAAGTAGTAGTTGATTTCGAATCATTATATTCATC
This sequence comes from Scandinavium hiltneri, assembly GCF_024764835.1. GTDB lineage: Bacteria > Pseudomonadota > Gammaproteobacteria > Enterobacterales > Enterobacteriaceae > Scandinavium > Scandinavium hiltneri. The sequence goes on from NZ_JALIGE010000073.1 coordinate 198,055, forward strand.
TGATTTCACAACTGCGGGTGAGAAACCAAAAAACTTCACGCCTAAAACATTTAATGTTCCTATCCAATGCAATGATATTTCCGCCTCAGCAAATCTCACAATCAGGCTTGAAGGAACACAAAGCACTACGTTTAATGATGCAATTCAATCAGATAATAAAGATGTTGGTGTAGTGGTAAAAGATCAAGCTGGTAACACGTTAACGCCAAATGCACGAAATAGCGTGGTGCCTTTTACCCTTGATGGTAATGGCCACAGTGACGTAACCCTTACTGCTTATCCTATAAGTATAACCGGGCTTCCACCAAGCGAAGGTGTGTTTACAGCCCTGGCATATTTAATCGTTGATTTTTCATAGTTGATACAGCTGACCTGTATAGTTTGGGTGATATAAGTGCGCAAGCTATACAGGCTCAGGTAGAATAACCAACCTCCGGCCACGCAAAGGCGAAACCAGTATCGTGACGCCCACCAGACTCCAGCGGCAGTTTAATCCGGACACCCCAGATGAATGTTGGACAACGGGCATAATCGGACCATCTAAACCCTTAATTGAAATGACAAAGCCAATTTCCGTGACCTGAAACTGGGCATGGCGATTGTTTTTACCTATCAATCTCACCCCCATTAATCGATAAAAAATGATAATAAAAATAAAACACGCCCTCACATGGCAAAATGTAACTCTTTGGTTATGTTTAAAAAACATTTCTGAAATATGGCTACTCATGTCATCTATCGACGAATTTTATACTCCGACAAACCGGGTACTGTTTGTGCGGTGACGCGGGAGATGTTCTTTGACTTGCTGGCCGTTCACATCAATGACGAAAAAGCCGGACATGCCAAAGCAGTATTCAACATCGATTTGGGCAGTGAGAGCGGAAAGTAAAAGCTTGAGCTGTAAAACTGTGTACTGAGCCAAACTGCAGACGAGGAGATACGAATCAATTCTGGTTCCGTTATGCACAGCCTTTTTCATTAGGCGACAGCAAGTGGCTGTTACACGGTTCATTACCCGTTAATACATATCCTGTCGCGCCATCAGGCGGACATAAAACGGGTTTAGGCGATCTCAATTTATTTGCGTCATGGCTCATTGATACCGGAAATCCGGCGGTGAGTTTTGGCTTTGGCCCACAAATCACGGTCCAACAGCAACTGAAGATGCTCTCGGCACCGAGAAGTGATCCGCTGGGATTAGGTATTGGACAGGTCATCAAACAGGAAAAAAACGTCTACAACGTATTTGTTGAACCTCAAGGTTCGGTGGCAGACCACGGTCCAGGCCAACCCCGCTGGCAGATTTTCTTAGGTTTAAATCTCCAGTTCCTGAATTAAACAAGCGAAGATTTGAATCCCCAGTAGGACTTCATAATATTGCGTAGCGTCAACTCTGAGACCATCAGAGAAGACGCTCCGAATTCTGGAAAAAGAATGAATACACTGTTCTCTTCAAACTTCACAATCCGCCACCAGTGCCCTAGGTAATACATCCAGTTCATACACTCACCAAATTCAATCTTCTTATTATTTATTTTTGGATTTTTGGGTATCTCTCGTCTACAAGTATCCTCCTAAAATGCAGGGTTATTGGTGGTAATATGGATACGAATCAAAAAAAACGCGTCATTGTCCAGGTTAAAAAATGCCAATGTCCCATTCGGCGTTTTACTCCATGAACGGCAAATAATGGCCACCAGGCAACCGCTCTCACGTTGAGATGTTTATTTCCCACCGTTGCGGCGATATAGCTCCCACTCCTCTACCCGCTCTTTATTAGGCAGATTGCAGTAGCCAACTTCGCCATTGCCAGAGTTAACAATGCTCAGTTTGCCGCCCTGCTTGATGCAGTAAATAGATGCAGGATTTGAGAGGCCGGGTTCTGGGTTTTGCTCAGACTGAGATGTGCATCCAGCGATAAGAACTACGGATATAGCTAAGATTGCTTTTTTCATAATTTTCTCCTTTTGAAGAGGAATGCTAACCAACCCACTCACAAAAAGCAAAAACCCCACAGAAGTGAGGTTCTATACCCAAAATAATTCGAGTGGCAGGAAGGCGAATACAAAAACCACGTCCGGAGACGTGGTTTGAATGCGGGTCATAGTGACAAAAATATTAAGCCTGTAACGATGCCAGTCGCGCGGCAAACCCGACGAACACCAGGCCAATCAGGCTGTTGCCAAGCTTCACCAGCTTTTTACGGCTGCCGACGAAACGGGTCACCAGCGAACCAGAGACAATCAGGAAGCTGAGATAGGTAAAGCTGACGATTTCCAGCGTGACAGCGAGGATCAGGAATGCCAGACCCGGCGTGGTGGAGTTCACGTCAATGAACTGCACGAAAAAAGAAACGTAGAACAGAATCGCTTTCGGGTTGGTCAGGCTCAGCGTCAGTGCGCGTTTGAAAATAGTGCTGCGCTGGTCAGCGGTGTGCGTGTGCTCGCCACCCTTTTGTTTGATAACTGCCCACAGCATTTTAAGCCCGAGATATAGCAGATACAGCGCGCCCAGATAACGGACGATATTAAACAGCACCGGCGTGGTTTTAATCAGCGTGGCGACCCCCGCGTAGGAGAGGAACATCAGCACCGCATCGCCGATAAACACCGCCAGCGCGGCCAGATAGCCAGTGCGGATGCCGTATGCGGCCCCGGTTTTGAGCACAAAAAAGGTATTAGGCCCCGGCACCAGAATGATAAATATCGCGCCGACCAGGTAAGTCCAGTAATTCAGTACGCCAAAATCCGCAAACACGCTGCTCTCCCTTCACTGCTGCTGATTCAAAAATGTGACGGCTATCATAACAAAAAAGCCGCCTTCCTTTCACCGGAAGACGGCTTTAAGCACAGATTTATATCAGGGAATTACAGTGCTTTGAGGATCGCATCCACGCTGGCTTTTGCATCGCCAAACAACATGTGGGTGTTCTCTTTAAAGAACAGCGGGTTTTGTACGCCAGCGTAGCCGGTGTTCATCGAACGTTTGAAGACGATAACGTTCTGCGCTTTCCACACTTCAAGCACCGGCATTCCGGCAATCGGGCTCTTCGGGTCGTCCAGCGCCGCCGGGTTAACAGTGTCGTTGGCACCAATGACCAGCACGGTATCGGTGTCGCGGAAGTCGTCGTTGATTTCGTCCATCTCCAGCACAATGTCATACGGCACTTTCGCTTCAGCCAGCAGTACGTTCATGTGCCCCGGCAAACGGCCCGCCACCGGGTGAATACCGAAACGCACTTTGATGCCACGCGCACGCAATCTTTCAGTGATTTCAGCCACCGGATACTGCGCCTGCGCCACCGCCATGCCGTAGCCTGGGGTGATGATGACCGTCTGCGAGTTTTTCAGCATCTCAGCAGTGTCTTCCGCGCTGATTTCGCGGTGTTCACCCACTTCGTCGTCAGCCCCGGTAGACGAACCGTCGGTGCCGAAGCCGCCCGCAATAACGCTGAAAAACGAACGGTTCATCGCTTTACACATGATGTAAGACAGGATCGCACCGGAAGAACCGACCAGCGCACCGGTAACGATCAGCAGATCGTTGCTGAGCATAAAGCCCGCCGCCGCAGCCGCCCAACCGGAATAGGAGTTCAGCATCGACACCACTACCGGCATGTCTGCGCCACCAATGGACGCCACCAGGTGCCAGCCAAAGGCCAGCGCGATAACGGTCATGATGAGCAGCGCCAGTACCTGCAGGCCAACGCTTTCGGTACGAACGAATACCACCAGCATCAGGAATGAAACCACCAGTGCGGCCAGGTTCATTTTGTGACGGTTCGGCAGCATCAGCGGCTTGGACGAAATTTTGCCGCGCAGTTTACCGAATGCAACAATTGAACCGGTGAAGGTCACCGCACCAATAAAGATGCCAAGGAACACTTCGGTCAGGTGGATATTGACCAGGATCGGCTCGAGGCCCGGTTCGTGATACAGGTAGCTGTTAAAGCCGACCAGTACCGCTGCCAGACCCACAAAGCTGTGCAGCACCGCCACCAGCTCTGGCATTTCGGTCATTTCGACACGTTTTGCCAGACGAATACCAATTGCCCCGCCGATGATCATCGCGACTAAAATCCACGCCACGTTGCCCGTTTCCGGTCCAAAGATGGTCGCAATCAGCGCAATGGCCATCCCGGCGATGCCGTAATAGTTGCCCTGCTGTGACGTTTCGTGTTTCGAAAGCCCTGCCAGACTGAAAATAAACAGGATCGCGGCAACAATGTATGCAGCTGTAACTAATCCTCCAGACATGTGCTACCCCTTACCCTTTGCGGAACATTTTCAGCATGCGCTGAGTCACGGTGAAACCACCGAAAATATTGATGCTGGCAATCAGCACGGCAATAAAGCTGAGGAAACTAACCCAGCCACCGTGACCAATTTGCAGCAGCGCACCCACCACGATGATCCCGGAAATGGCGTTAGTTACCGACATCAGCGGTGTGTGCAGCGCATGAGACACGTTCCACACAACGTAATAACCGACCACGCAGGAAAGCGCGAACACGGTGAAGTGGCCGAGGAACTCTTTTGGTGCAACGTCTGCGAGCCAGCCAAACAGAATAATCGCCAGCGCCATCAGCGCGTATTTGCGCCACGGCGAGGCCGGTTTCTCCGGTTCCGCAGGTGCCGCTTCAACTTTTGCTGCCGCTTTCGGCTGAGCAGAAACCTGAATCGGCGGCGCAGGCCAGGTGACTTCACCTTCGCGAACCACAGTCACGCCGCGAATAACCACGTCGTCAAAATCAATATTGATGTTGCCGTCTTTTTCTTTGCACAGCAGTTTGAGCAAGTTCACCAGGTTGGTGCCGTAAAGCTGTGAAGACTGGGTCGGCAGGCGGCTGGCTAAATCGGTATAACCAATCACCTTCACGCCGTTGGCGGTGGTGAACACTTCACCCGGTACGGTGTATTCGCAGTTGCCGCCATTTTGTGCCGCCAGATCAACCACCACGCTGCCTGGATTCATCGAATCCACCATTTCGCGGGTGATCAGTTTTGGGGCTGGCTTGCCAGGGATCAGTGCGGTGGTGACGATAATATCGACTTCTTTCGCCTGGGCGGCGAACAGTTCCATTTCCGCTTTGATAAAGGCTTCGGACATTACTTTGGCATAGCCATCGCCGCTGCCCGCTTCTTCCTCGAAATCCAGTTCGAGGAATTCAGCGCCCATACTCTGGACCTGTTCCTTCACTTCCGGACGGGTGTCAAAAGCACGCACGATAGCGCCGAGGCTATTCGCAGCGCCGATAGCGGCCAGACCCGCAACGCCCGCACCGATAACCATGACTTTAGCCGGTGGCACTTTACCGGCGGCGGTGATTTGCCCGGTGAAGAAGCGGCCAAATTCGTGGGCGGCTTCGACAATCGCGCGGTAACCCGCGATGTTCGCCATCGAACTCAGGGCATCGAGAGACTGCGCGCGTGAAATACGCGGCACGGAATCCATCGCCATCACGTTGACCTGTCGCGCGGCTAATTTTGCCATCAGCTCCGGGTTTTGTGCCGGCCAAATAAAGCTAATCAGCGTGGTACCCGGATTAAGCAGCGCGATTTCCGCGTCCGTTGGGGCATTCACCTTTAGAATAATATCAGACTGCCAGACGGTTTCTGTGCTGACGACTTCAGCGCCCGCCTCGGTAAAAGCACGATCGTCAAAGCTTGCAAGCTTACCGGCTCCGCTTTCAACTGCCACTGTAAAACCGAGTTTGAGCAGCTGCTCTACCGTTTTCGGCGTCGCTGCAACACGGGTTTCCAGGGCCAGCGTCTCTTTAGGTACTGCAATACGCATAGTTTTCCCTTCCATCGATTGTAATGATGGTTTGTTGTCTCATCGGGTTCCGTCCAGGCAGCCTGCGCTGACGTAGAGGCGAATCACCCGCAAAATAAAACATTCACAAACTTTCTATAACCTACTGAAAATAGCGGTTGTGATCTAGCGCCAGGAAACAGTAATTGTGATTTTATTAGGGAAAAGTCACTTCTGCCGCTCTCAGGCAGTAATATTTACCTGATTTTGTCGGGGGAGCCTGATAATTCGCTTAAGCGAAGCGGTAAAACATTATTATTCTCGGCACTGTTACTGGAAATTAACATTACATTAACTTATAAAAGTCATAATGATTATCGCTTTTGCTGGTCAACCGTCCATTTCCACAACATATCGTGAAAAGTTATCGCGCCTTGTTAACGGGGTCGCACAAGATGAGCAAAATCACGCAGACAGTGAAGCAATTTAAATGCAATAATCTGTGACGTTTTAGTCACTAACAACTACCAGTACCTGGTTTGCGCAAGGCGAAGGATTATTTTTATGAAGCTTAAGTACACCCTCCTGGCGTCCGCTCTCCTGTCTGCAGCGGCTTTTTCCGCCAGTGCAGCAACCGAGTTAACGCCGGAGCAAGCGGCAGCCCTCAAGCCGTACGATCGTATCGTTATCACCGGTCGTTTTAATGCTATTGGTGACGCCGTTGATGCTGTTTCCCGTAAAGCCGACAAAGCAGGCGCAGCCTCCTTTTACGTCGTCGATACCTCCGATTTCTCCAGCAGTGGCAACTGGCGCGTTACCGCAGACTTATATAAAGACGATGCCGCTAAAGCCGACGCACCTAAAAACCGCGTAATTGATGGCGTGACTGAACTGCCGAAAGACCAGGCTGCCCTGATTGAGCCATTCGATACCGTCACCGTGCAGGGTTTTTACCGTAGCCAGCCTGACGTTAACTCCGCCATTGCAAAAGCCGCGAAAGAGAAAGGCGCTGCGTCGTTCTTTATCGTTCGCCAGGTGGATGCAAACGGCGGCGGTAACCAGCGTGTCACCGCTTATATCTATAAAGCCGATGCGAAGAAGCGCGTTGTTCAGAGCCCGGACGCTATCCCGGCAGATTCTGATGCTGGACGTGTGGCATTAGCGGAAGGTGGTGAAGCGGCGAAGAAAGTTGAAATCCCAGGCGTGGCGACATCCTCCACCGTGGGCTCGACTTCAGCTGCGGGCGTAGGTCTGTTCTTCGAAACGCAGTCTACCAAAGGCGGACGTTACAGCGTAACGCTGCCAGACGGTACTAAGATTGAAGAACTGAACAAAGTCACGGCCGCCCAGATGGTGCCGTTTGATAGCGTTCAGTTCACCGGCAACTACGGCAACATGACTGAAATTTCTTATCAGGTCGCTAAGCGTGCTGCTAAGAAAGGGGCGAAGTACTACCACATTACCCGCCAATGGCAGGAACGTGGTGGTAACATGACCATCAGCGCCGACCTCTATAAGTAATTGCTTTTCATGACAGATAAGGCAGCTTCGGCTGCCTTTTTTATTTTTTTCTGACTTACGCCATTGCATGCCACCGACTCTCTCCGTAAAATCGCGCGCCGTAGCGTAATCTTCCATTTTTATGCGTTTTAGCCAAATAAATATTCTGGCTTTTGTTCTTCCTTCGACAGGATGCCCATGGAAAAGAAACTCGGCCTTGGTGCCTTGACGGCCCTGGTACTCAGCTCAATGCTGGGTGCAGGCGTATTCAGTTTGCCGCAGAACATGGCCGAAGTGGCCAGCCCTTCCGCACTGCTTATTGGTTGGGCCATTACCGGCGTGGGCATTTTGTTCCTCGCTTTCGCCATGTTACTGCTGACCCGCATTCGTCCGGATCTGGATGGCGGCATTTTCACCTACGCCCGTGAAGGCTTCGGCGAGCTGGTTGGCTTCTGCTCTGCTTGGGGTTACTGGCTTTGTGCAGTAATCGCCAACGTCTCCTACCTGGTCATCGTATTTTCAGCCCTGAGTTTCTTTACCGATACGCCAGAACTGCGCCTGTTTGGCGACGGTAATACCTGGCAGGCGATGATTGGCGCCTCAGTGCTGCTGTGGGTGGTGCATTTCCTGGTGCTGCGCGGCGTGCAGACCGCAGCCAGTATTAACGTAGTGGCTACGCTTGCGAAACTGGTGCCGCTCGGCCTGTTTATCGTGCTGGCGGCGATGGCCTTCAGCAGCGACACCTTCAGCCTGGATTTCAGCGGCGTGGCGCTGGGCGTGCCGGTGTGGGAGCAGGTTAAAGGTACCATGCTCATTACCCTGTGGGTGTTCATCGGCGTAGAGGGCGCGGTGGTAGTTTCTGCCCGTGCGCGTAATAAGAAGGACGTCGGCCGCGCCACGCTGCTGGCGGTGCTTTCGGCGTTAAGCGTGTATTTGCTGGTCACCCTGCTGTCAATGGGCGTCGTCCCGCGTCCTGAACTCGCTGAGATGCGTAATCCGTCGATGGCTGGCCTGATGGTGCGCCTGATGGGGTCCTGGGGCGAAGTGGTAATTGCTGCCGGACTGATTGTCTCCGTGTGTGGCGCGTACCTGAGCTGGACCATTATGGCGGCGGAAGTGCCGTATCTGGCGGCGACACATAAGGCATTCCCTCGTATTTTTGCCCGTCAGAATAAAAATAACGCGCCGTCGTCCTCGCTGTGGTTGACCAATATCAGTGTGCAGGTGTGTCTCATCCTGATTGGGATTACCGGCTCTGACTACAATACGTTGCTGACCATCGCCTCAGAGATGATTCTGGTGCCTTATTTCCTCGTCGGCGCGTTCCTGCTGAAAATGGCAACGCGTCCACTGCATAAAGCGGTGGCTATCGGTGCCTGCATTTATGGCTTATGGTTACTGTATGCTTCCGGACCGATGCACCTGCTGCTGTCGGTTGTGCTTTACGCACCGGGCCTGCTGGTGTTTATGTATGCTCGCCGTACGCACTCGTTGAGAGACTCGCTTAAGCGTCGTGAAATGGCGCTGATTGGTTTATTACTGGTTGCCGCCGTACCGGCAATGTGGATGTTAGTGGGGTAATGCGCTTACCCCATCGCGACCCTAAGGAGAAAACGATGGGAGAAAGCCCTTCCCGCCCCGTCCTGATTACCGGTGGAGGCCGCCGTATCGGCCTCGCCCTTGCCCACCATTTTCTGAATCTACAGCAGCCGGTGATCGTCAGCTACCGCACGCGCTATGACGCTATCGGTGTGCTGGAACGTGCCGGTGCGCTGTGCATCGCCGCCGATTTCTCCAGTGATGACGGCATTTTATCTTTCGCTGAAACCGTGAAAACCCATACCGACAGCCTGCGGGCGGTCATTCACAATGCCAGCAGTTGGCGGGCCGAAAAACCCGGCGTTTTATTGAGCGACGTGATGCAACAGATGATGCAAATTCACGTCAATGCCCCCTATTTACTGAACCATGCACTGGAACCCCTGCTGCGCGGTCACGGCCATGCGTCCAGCGATATTATTCATTTTACGGATTATGTGGTGGAGAAAGGCAGTGACAAGCACATCGCCTACGCCGCCAGTAAAGCCGCGCTCGACAATATGACCCGCTCATTTGCCCGCAAGCTGGCACCGGAAGTGAAGGTCAACGCCATCGCCCCGGCGCTGATTTTGTTTAATGAAAGTGATGGTGCGGAATATCGCCAGCAGGCGCTGAATAAGTCGCTGATGAAAGTCGCGCCTGGCGAAAAAGAAATTATCGACCTGGTGGATTATCTGCTGACCAGTTGTTATGTCACCGGACGGTCGTTCGGCGTTGACGGCGGTCGTCCGCTGCGTTAATGCACGCGGCTCCAGATGGCGATTAACAGCCACGCGCTCAGACTCCAGCACCCGACTGCGCTTGCCAGCGCCAACGGCAGGCGCAGAAAACCGGTGAAATACCACAGCGAAAGCAGATAGAAAAAATAGGGAATGATCGACCACATACCAAACACGATGGTGGTACGCAGCGCCTCGATGCCCCGCTCGCTGGCGACAATATAATGCGCAATCAGGGCGAACGTCGGAAACAGCGGAATAAGCCCGGCAATATAATAATTTTTTGTTTTCGCCAGCACACCAATCAATAACACCACCAGCGCACCCAGCGCCGCTTTTATCAGTAAAGCCATCTTCCAGCCTACAATTCATCCAATAAATGCGTCGAGGATAGCGGAAGTTACATTGTTTATGAAAGATTAATAGCACCCCACAGATTGGCGGTGTATTTTAGCTTTTTTCGCCTCGCACAGTTGATATGAATAAGATCGTTTTTGTGGAAGATGATCCGGAAGTCGGATCGCTCATCGCCGCCTACCTTGGCAAGCATGATATGGACGTTATCGTTGAACCGCGCGGTGACCGTGCTGAAGAAGTGGTTCTGCGTGAAAAACCCGATCTGGTCCTGCTCGACATCATGCTGCCCGGCAAAGATGGGATGACCATTTGCCGCGATTTGCGCGCGCAGTGGCAAGGCCCGATCGTTCTGCTGACCTCGCTCGACAGCGACATGAACCATATTTTGTCTCTGGAAATGGGCGCCAGCGACTATATCCTCAAAACCACCCCGCCTGCGGTGCTTTTGGCTCGTCTGCGTCTGCATTTGCGTCAGCACATCGCGCACCCGACAGGAGAGAAACCGGCAACCGGACTGACGCAGCATAACGCTATCCGCTTTGGCACGCTGTCTATCGACCCGGTCAATCGGCAGGTATTGCTCAACGGCGTTAATGTCACCCTGTCGACCGCTGATTTTGACCTGTTGTGGGAGCTTGCAACCCATGCGGGGCAGATTATGGACCGCGACGCACTGCTGAAAAACCTCCGCGGCGTGACCTATGACGGGATGGACCGAAGTGTGGACGTGGCAATTTCTCGCCTGCGTAAAAAGCTGCTCGACAGCGCCACCGAGCCGTACCGTATTAAAACCGTGCGTAATAAGGGCTATCTTTTCGCGCCCCACGCCTGGGATAACTAATTTTCCGTACTTCCGGGGCCAGAAATGAAAAAGTTGTTCGTGCAGTTTTACCTGCTGCTGTTTGTCTGCTTTCTGGTGATGACCATGCTGGTCGGGCTGGTGTATAAATTCACCGCCGAACGCGCGGGCCGACAGTCCCTCGACGACCTGATGAAAAGTTCGTTGAATCTGATACGCAGCGAACTGCGTGAAATCCCGCCCCGGGACTGGAGCAAAACCCTTAAACAGCTCGATCTGAATCTCTCTTTCGATTTACGCATTGAGCCGCTGAATAAATTCCAGCTGGCAGAAAGCTCGATGGAGCATTTACGCCGTGGCGATATCGTCGCGCTCGACGATCAGTACACTTTTATTCAGCGCATTCCGCGCAGCCATTACGTGCTGGCCGTCGGCCCGGTGCCGTATCTCTATTATCTGCATGAAATGCGATTGCTGGACGTCGCCCTGCTGGCGATTATCGCCGTTTCGCTGGCCTTCCCGGTATTTATCTGGATGCGTCCACACTGGCAGGACATGCTACGTCTGGAAACCGCGGCCCAGCGTTTTGGTGAAGGACACCTTACCGAGCGTATTCATTTTGACAGCATGTCGAGCTTCGAACGGCTTGGGGTGGTGTTCAACCAGATGGCGGACAATATCAATACACTGATCGCCAGTAAAAAACAGCTCACCGACGGGATAGCCCACGAACTGCGTACCCCGCTGGTGCGTCTGCGCTACCGTCTCGAGATGAGCGAGAACTTAACCGAATCGGAATCTCAGGCGCTGAACCGGGATATCGGCCAGCTCGAAGCGCTTATCGACGAGCTGCTGACCTATGCCCGCCTCGACCGCCCACAAAATGAATTGATCCTCACCACGCCTGATCTCCCCGCGTGGATCAGTGCCCATGTCGATGATATTCAGACCGTGAATCCTCAACGCGATGTGTCGCTGGTGCAATTAACGCCGGGTCACTATGGCGCACTGGATATGCGTCTGATGGAACGCGTTCTGGATAACCTTGTGAACAATGCGATGCGCTACAGCCGGCAGCAGATTCAGGTCAGCCTGACGCTGAACGCCGGACGCGCAACGTTGCTGGTTGATGACGATGGTCCTGGCATTGCGCCTGACGAACGCGAACGCGTGTTCGAACCGTTTGTGCGCCTCGACCCAAGCCGCGACCGCGCCACCGGAGGATGCGGGCTAGGCCTGGCTATCGTGCATTCCATTGGTCATGCGATGTCCGGGGAAGTGACCTGCGACGCCAGCCCGCTCGGCGGCGCGCGTTTCTGTTTCAGCTGGCCGGTGCACGTTTCGCAAAACCTTAACGCCCCTGCCTGAGCGAACATTGCACAATGTCACCATCCGGGTTAGAGTAAAAACTAATGAGTATGTTGTAACTAAAGTAGGTGTTATGGCCGATTACGACCTGATTGAGCGTTTAACTACGACCTTCCGCCAGATGGAACACGAACTGCTTGAGCTGCAGCAAATACTGGCGGACTGTCGGCTGCTCGCCGCGCGGGTGTTCGAATTACCGGAGGTGAGCAAGGAGCATGAGCACGACCCGCTCTCGGCCATTTCGGTCGCGCAGCATCTGGGCGATGCGGCACGGATGAAAGCGCTGAACCACTATAGTCACCTGTTTATTCAGCAGCAGTCGGAGAACCTCAGCAGTAAAGCGGCGGTGCGTCTGCCCGGCGTGATTTGTCTGCATCCGGAGCCTGAGCAATTGCAGGTACTGGACAACAAAATCAGCAGCATTAACGCGCTAAAAGCAGCTTTCGAAACCATTGTCACCGTCGACTCTGGTTTGCCCTCCGCGGCCCGTTTTGAGTGGGTGCATCACCATTTACCGGGGCTGATTACCCTCAAAGCCTACCGTTCCCTGACGCTGTTGCGCGACCCGGCTACCATCCGCTTTGGCTGGGCCAATAAGCACATCATCAAGAATCTGACCCGTGACGACGTGCTAAAACAGCTGGAAAACAGCCTGCGCTCGCCACGTTCCGTGCCGCCTTTCACTCGCGAACAGTGGCAGGCCAAACTGGAGCATGAATATCAGGACATCGCGGCGTTGCCGCAGAAGGCAAAACTGAAGATTAAGCGCCCGGTAAAAGTCCAGCCGATTGCCCGCGTGTGGTATGCAGGAAAGCAAAAGCAGGTGCAGTACGCCTGTCCGGGGCCGATGATCGCGTTGATATCCGGCACCCAAGGCGTTAGCGTACCGGAGATTGGAGAGTTGCTGAATTACGATGAAGATAACGTGCAGTATCGTTATAAACCTGAAGCGCAGTCGCTGGAGCTGATCATCCCACGACTGCACCTCTATGTGGCTAACGAATAAGTGGCTAGCGACTGATTTTCATGCTGCCGACCATCGCTTGTGGACGTACCCACTCGTCAAACTCGGCGTCGGTGAGATAGCCGAGTTTTAACGCCGAGGCCTTCAGCGTTAGCCCTTCTTTATGGGCTTTTTTGGCAATTTCTGCCGCTTTATCGTAGCCAATATGGGTATTGAGCGCCGTTACCAACATTAGCGATTCATTCAGCAGCTGATCGATACGTGCCCGGTTTGGCTCGATCCCCACCGCACAGTGCTCGTTGAAACTTGCCATTCCATCCGCCAGCAGGCGCACCGATTGCAGGAAATTATGAATCACCATCGGGCGATACACATTCAGCTCGAAATTGCCCGACGCGCCGCCCATATTCACCGCCACATCATTGCCCATTACCTGACAGCACAGCATGGTCATCGCTTCGCACTGCGTCGGGTTCACTTTGCCTGGCATTATCGAACTGCCAGGTTCATTTTCAGGGATCGACAGCTCACCAATACCACAGCGCGGGCCGGATGCCAGCCAGCGTACATCGTTAGCGATTTTCATCAACGATGCCGCCAGCCCTTTCAGTGCACCATGGGCGTGAACCAGCGCATCGCAGGTTGCTAACGCTTCGAATTTGTTTGGCGCGGTGATAAACGCCTGTTGGGTGATTGCCGCCAGTTCATTCGCCACGCGCCTGGCGTATTCCGGATGGGTGTTCAGGCCGGTGCCAACCGCCGTGCCACCCAGCGCCAGTTCGCTCAAGTGTGGCAGCGTTAAATCGATATGTTTTAGATTGTGTTCCAGCATCGCCACCCAGCCTGAAATCTCCTGCCCGAGCGTCAGCGGTGTGGCGTCCTGCAAATGGGTACGGCCAATTTTGACGATATCGGCGAAGGCGTGGGATTTTCCGCTCAGGGTCTTTTTCAGTCCCTGTAACTGCGGGATCAGGTTTTCGCGAATCGCTATCACCGCCGCAACGTGCATGGCGGTCGGGAATACGTCGTTCGAACTCTGACTTTTGTTCACATCGTCATTAGGATGAACTTTCCGCTCCATGCCACGCACGCCGCCGAGCAGCTCACTGGCGCGGTTGGCCAGCACTTCGTTCATATTCATGTTGCTCTGCGTACCAGAGCCCGTTTGCCAGATGGCGAGGGGAAATTCGTCTGCATGTTTGCCCGCCAGCACTTCGTCGGCGGCGCTGACGATAGCATTGGCTTTCTCAGCCGGAAGCAGCTGCAAATCCTGGTTGACCTTGGCGGCCGCGCGTTTGGTCAGCGCCAGCGCGGCAACCAGCGAGATCGGCATTTTTTCGGTGGATATGCGGAAATGTTCCAGCGAGCGCTGGGTTTGCGCGCCCCACAGCTTGTCTGCAGGAACCTCAATCGCGCCCATGGAGTCGATCTCGCGGCGTAACGTTGTCATGACTTTCTCCTTGAAATCAAAGTGAAGGGTTTCGACGAAGCTCACATGCCGTCCAGAACCTGTAGGCCCGATAAGCGCTAGCGCCATCGGGCAAAACAACAACGACTAAAACTACTTCACGCAGCGGTCGCACTGCGACGACTGAATCTGCTGGAAGAAATCGTTACCTTTATCGTCCACCAGGATAAACGCCGGGAAATCTTCAACGTCGATTTTCCAGATGGCTTCCATCCCCAGTTCCGGGTATTCGACGCACTCAAGGCTCTTGATACTGCCCTGCGCCAGTACGGCTGCCGGGCCACCGATGCTGCCGAGGTAGAACCCGCCGTGTTTGTGGCACGCGTCAGTCACCTGCTGGCTGCGGTTACCTTTGGCGAGCATGATCATGCTGCCGCCTTCCGCCTGTAATTGGTCGACGTAGGAATCCATACGCCCGGCGGTGGTTGGGCCGAGAGAGCCCGAGGCATACCCTTCCGGCGTTTTGGCCGGGCCTGCGTAGTAAATCGGGTGATCTTTCACGTACTGCGGCAGACCTTCGCCGTTGTCCATGCGCTCTTTGAGTTTCGCATGGGCGATGTCGCGGGCCACAATAATGGTGCCGTTTAGCGACAGACGGGTGGAAACCGGGAAGTCAGAAAGCTGGGCGAGGATCTCTTTCATCGGACGGTTGAGATCGATTTTTACCGCTTCGCCTTCTCCGGCATTGCGCAATGCCTCAGGAATATACTTGCCCGGATTGTGTTCCAGCTTCTCAATCCACACGCCTTCGCGGTTGATTTTCGCTTTGATATTGCGGTCTGCTGAACAGGATACGCCCATTCCCACCGGACACGATGCACCGTGACGCGGCAGGCGCACCACGCGAATGTCGTGGGCGAAGTATTTTCCGCCGAACTGCGCACCGAGGCCGAGGTTTTGCGCTTCAAGCAGTAATTCCTGCTCAAGCTGGATGTCACGGAACGCCTGGCCGTGCTCGTTACCTTCGGTCGGCAGGCCGTCGTAGTATTTAGTCGACGCCAGTTTAACCGTTTTCAGCGTCGCTTCTGCGGACGTACCGCCAATCACAAACGCGATGTGATACGGCGGGCACGCTGCGGTGCCGAGCGTACGCATTTTCTCGACCAGATAACCTTTCAACTTCGCCGGGGTGATCAGCGCTTTGGTTTCCTGATACAGATAGGTTTTGTTGGCGGAACCGCCGCCCTTGGCGATGCACAGGAACTTGTACTCTTCGCCGTCGACGCTGTAGAGATCAATCTGCGCAGGCAAGTTGGTGCCAGTGTTGACCTCTTTATACATGTCCAGCGGTGCGTTCTGTGAATAGCGCAGGTTGTCTTCGATGTAGGTGTCATACACGCCACGGGCCAGTGCCGCGTCATCGCCACCGCCAGTCCAGACGCGCTGGCCTTTTTTACCGACGATGATCGCCGTGCCGGTGTCCTGGCAGGTCGGCAGAATACCTTTCGCCGCGATATCAGAGTTGCGCAGGAACTGTAGCGCTACGTATTTATCGTTTTCGCTGGCTTCCGGGTCATTCAGAATATCGGCGACCTGCTGCTGATGCGCCGGGCGCAGCATAAAGGAGGCATCGTGGAACGCGTGTTTGGCCAGCAGCGTGAGCGCCTGCGGGTCGACTTTAAGGATTTCCTGACCTTCAAATTCGGTAACAGAGACGTGGTCTTTACTGAGGAGATAATATTCGGTGTCATCCTTTTTCAGAGGAAAAGGGTCCTGATAGATAAAGGGTTTGTTCGACATTGTACTCTCACTTACGACGTTGGCTGATTAATTCACGGGTCAGTTTTCCATAGACCCTGGGAAAAGCGAGTCCGCATATCCTACACAACTTTTTAACAAAAACTGAGACTAGTACGACTTTTTCCCTGAGAAGGTTACTTCTGTGCGGTTTATTGGTTTAATACGAACAGATAATTTCCTTATGAATACAGGGCTTGATAATGCAAAAACTCATCAACTCAGTGCAGAACTATGCCTGGGGTAGTAAAACTGCGTTAACGGAACTCTACGGTATCGCCAACCCGGACAACCTGCCAATGGCAGAACTCTGGATGGGTGCGCATCCGAAGAGCAGCTCAAAGATAACCGACGCCAGCGGCCAGGTCCGCAGTTTGCGTGACGTTATCGACGCCGATAAAGCCGCACTGCTGGGGAAAAACGTTGCCGACCGTTTCGGTGAACTGCCGTTCTTGTTTAAAGTGCTGTGCGCCGATAACCCGCTCTCGATTCAGGTTCACCCGAATAAGAAAGCGTCCGAAGACGGCTTTGCCAAAGAGAACGCCGCGGGTATTCCGCTGGACGCAGCCGAGCGTAACTACAAAGATCCGAACCACAAACCGGAGCTGGTGTTTGCTCTCACCCCGTTCCTGGCGATGAACGCTTTCCGCGAGTTTTCTGACATCGTCTCTCTGCTGCAGCCGGTTTCTGGGGCGCACACCTCTATCGCCCATTTCCTGCAAGAGCCGAGCGCCGAGCGTTTGAGCCAGCTGTTCGCCAGCCTGCTGAATATGCAGGGCGAGGAAAAATCCCGTGCTCTGGCCGTACTCAAAGCCGCACTCAACAGCCAGCAGGGCGAACCGTGGGAAACCATTCGCTTTATCGCTCAGTTCTACCCGGACGACAGCGGTCTGTTCTCGCCGCTGCTGCTGAACGTGGTGAAACTCAATCCAGGCGACGCGATGTTCCTGTTTGCAGAAACCCCACACGCTTACTTGCAGGGTGTGGCGCTGGAAGTGATGGCGAACTCCGATAACGTACTTCGTGCGGGTCTGACGCCGAAATACATCGACATCCCGGAACTGGTGGCGAACGTGAAATTCACGCCGAAACCGGCGGCCGAACTGCTGACGCAGCCGGCTAAAAACGGCTCTGAGCTTGATTTCCCGATCCCGGTCGACGATTTTGCTTTCTCTTTGCACGACCTGAGCACGGCGGGTGCCGACGTTGCTCAGCAGAGCGCTGCGATCCTGTTTTGTGTTGAAGGTGAAGCCGTATTGCGTAAAGGTGAACAGCAGCTGGTGCTGAAGCCTGGCGAGTCCGCTTTTGTCTCCGCCAACGACTCGCCGGTTAATCTGAGCGGCGTCGGCCGTGTCGCGCGGGTTTTTAATAAGCTCAAGTAAATACTGAAGATCGGGGCAACTCTTGCTAAGCTTGAGGCAGCCTAACGACATCACAGGCGGACGATTCCGCCTGTTTTTATTTTATGGACAAACGCTATGAAAAAATCGCTGGTTGCAGTTGGAATTATTGTGGCTTTAGGAGTGGTGTGGACCGGGGGATCCTGGTACACCGGTAAACAGCTGGAAGGCCGTCTGGCCGATATGGTTGCGCAGACCAATGCGCAGCTCGCAAGCACCGCGCCAGAAGCCGGTATTCAGCTGGCCTATCAAAACTACCAGCGCGGCGTGTTCAGCAGCCATCTTCAGATGGTGGTTAAACCGGTAGACGGCGCGAAAAGCAGCTGGCTGAAACCCGGTCAGACCATTGTACTGGATGAAAACGTGTCTCACGGTCCGTTCCCAATAGCATCGCTAAAAACCTTTAACCTCGCCCCGGCGATGGCGACCGTTGAGTCAAAACTGGTGAACAATGAGGCCAGTAAGCACCTGTTCGAACTGGCGAAAGGTCAGTCACCGTTTGATATCAGCACCCGCATCAGCTATGCCGGCGACACCCGCTCCGACATCAGCCTTAAACCATTAAATTATGAAAAAGGCGAAGAGAAAGTCGCCTTCAGCGGCGGTGAATTCCAGCTTGATGCAGACCGCGATGGCAACGCTTTCGCTCTGAACGGCGACATGGAAAACGGCGTGATTAACGCGGTTAACGAATACAACCAGAAAGTACAGGTCACCTTCAACAACCTGAAAACCAGCGGCGACAGCAAGCTCACCAGCTTCTCAGAACGCATCGGCAATCAAAAATTGACGCTGGATAAAATGGCGATTTCCGTGGAAGGCAAAGAGTTGGCCCTGCTCGACGGCATGACCATCGACGGTAAATCCAACCTGTCGAAAGACGGTAAAACCATCGACGCGACGCTTGACTACGCGCTCAACAGCCTGAAGCTTCAGGGTCAGGACATGGGCAGCAGCAAACTGGCGCTGAAAATTGGTCAGATTGACGGCCAGGCGTGGCACCAGTTCAGCCAGCAGTACAACGGTCAGGTTCAGGCCCTGCTTGCGCAGCCTGGCGTGATGGATAATCCGGAAGTGTATCAGCAAAAAGTGACCGAAGCGTTCTTCGGCGCCCTGCCGCTGCTGCTGAAAGGCGAGCCAGTGATTACCGTGGCACCGCTGAGCTGGAAAAACAGCAAAGGCGAAACCACCTTTAATCTGTCACTGTTCCTGAAAGATCCGTCCCAGGCGACCATCGCTCCGCAGACGCTGGCGCAAGAAGTCGATCGCAGCGTGAAATCGCTCGACAGCAAACTGGTCATCCCAATGGATATGGCGACCGAGTTTATGACTCAGGTAGCGCGTCTGGAAGGTTATCAGCAGGCTGATGCCGAGAAGCTGGCAAGCCAGCAGGTGAAAGGCCTGGCGGCGATGGGTCAGATGTTCCGCATCACCACCCAACAGGACAACAACATTCAGTCCAGCCTGCAATATTCGAACGGTCAGGTCTCCCTCAACGGACAGAAAATGCCACTGGCTGATTTTGTCGGGATGTTCGGCGTGCCGGATGTGGCTATTCCAGCGCCGCAGAGTGACGCTCCAGCCCCTGAACCACAGGGTCAAGAAGCACCTGCACCGGAAGACGCAACCCCGGCCATCGCGCCAAACTGATAAAAGAACCGGCAGCCCTGCTGCCGGTTTTATTGCTGTTTGACCAGCCGCGGCGGCATAATCTGATTACGTGCCGTACTCTTTCTGTCTTCGATTCGCTGTAGCATTCTTTCCGCCACGCTTTTTCCCATTTCCCGGGCCGGGGTTATCACCCAACTCATCGGGGCATCATCGAGATCTTTTTCCGGTACATCAGCAAACGCCGCTAACGCAACCCGTTTATCGTAGTAATCGACCGCATGCTCGCCACTCTGCCAGCCTGCACGCATCAACCCCAGCCACGCGCCCATCGCTACCACGTTGTTGTAACACACCACTGCGGTGATGGTTGGATTATGCCTAAGGAGCTGTGTCAGCGCCTGTGACGCCTGTTTCTGGCTGGTTTCGCACTCAACGACCCATTCGCTGTGGAACGGTAAACCAAATTTCAGCAGCGTGGCGCAATAACCCCCGACGCGCTCCGCACGGGTTAACGACGCGCTCAGCCCCCCGAGCCAGGCGATGCGCTGGTGTCCACGTCGGATAAGATGTTCGGTTATCATTTGCGCCGCCTGCATGTTGTCAGGCCGGATTAAATCCACGTCATCGAGATAGCTTGCCCTGGAGGCGAAAACTAACGGCACCCCGCTTTCATCGGCTTTGTCACGCAACTCCATGCCCTGGTCCACCGAACCGGCGATCACCACGCCGTCCACACCCTGCGACACCAGGGTCGCGAAGCGCTGAAGCATATGTTCGCCCTTCTTCCCTCCCTGGGTGAGAAACACCATTTTGCCTTGCGATTCGAGAGCGTCGATAAGCCCGGCGGCCAGCTCGGCGTAAAAGGGTGAACTGAGATCGCCGACAATCAGTCCGATAACCCCCGTTTGACCGCCGCGCAGCGATGCCGCCTGACGGTTACGTACAAATCCGAGATGTTCAATCGCCTGACTGACGCGCTCACCCGTGGCGGTAGAAATACGCCCTTTGCCACTTAACACCAGCGAAACGGTGGCGACCGACACCCCCGCAGCATGCGCGACATCGTTAATGGTGACTTTTTTTGCAATGGCCATGCGCCGCTTGCCACTCCTGTGTAGCGATAAAACGTTTTATCAATGGGTTATATTTATAAACCTTATCAGAGTTTGATTGTGTGATTTACCTCGCACTAAAAAAAGGTAAAACGTTTTATCTTTCCGCTGCATTCTACAACACCAACAGCAATCTCAGGACAAGGAGTCGTTATATGACGGCGAAAGCAGCACCAAAAATCACCCTCTGGGAATTTTTCCAGCAATTGGGTAAAACCTTCATGCTGCCAGTGGCACTACTCTCTTTCTGCGGGATCATGATGGGGATCGGCAGCTCGCTGAGCAGCCATGACGTCACCACGCTGCTGCCGTGGCTGGATACCCCTTTCCTGCAGGCCATTTTCATCTGGATGGGTAAAGTCGGTTCGTTCGCCTTCAGCTTCCTGCCGGTGATGTTCTGTATCGCAATCCCACTGGGACTGGCGCGTGATAACAAAGGCGTTGCGGCCTTTGCCGGTTTTGTTGGCTTCGCGGTGATGAACCTCGGCGTTAACTTCTGGCTGACGGCGCAAGGCATTCTGCCGACAACGGATGCCGCCATTCTGAAAGCCAACAACATCCAGAACGTGATTGGTATTCAGTCGATTGATACCGGTATTCTCGGCGCGGTTATCTGCGGCATTATCGTCTGGATGCTGCACGAGCGTTTCCATACCATTCGCCTGCCGGATGCGCTGGCATTCTTCGGCGGCACCCGTTTCGTGCCGATCATCACTACCGTGGTGCTCGGCCTGGTAGGACTTGTCATTCCATTGATTTGGCCTGTGTTCGCAAAAGGCATCAACGCCCTCGGCTACGTGATTAACGAAGCCGGTGAGTTTGGTCCGATGATCTTCGGCACCGGCGAGCGTCTGCTGCTGCCATTCGGCCTGCACCACATTCTTGTCGCACTGATCCGCTTCTCTGAAGCCGGCGGCACCATGGACGTTTGCGGTCATTCAGTGAGCGGCGCGCTGACTATCTTCCAGGCGCAGCTGAGCTGCCCGACCACACAAGGCTTCTCCGAAAGCGCAACCCGCTTCCTGTCACAGGGCAAAATGCCAGCCTTCCTCGGCGGCCTGCCGGGTGCTGCACTGGCGATGTACCACTGCGCACGTCCGGAAAACCGTCATAAAATTAAAGGCCTGCTGATCTCCGGCGTGGTTGCCTGCGTTGTGGGCGGCACCACAGAACCGCTGGAATTCCTGTTCCTGTTCGTGGCTCCGGTACTGTATGTCATCCACGCCCTGTTAACCGGCCTTGGCTTCACCGTGATGGCGGTATTGGGTGTGACCATCGGTAATACCGACGGCAACATCATCGACTTCGTGGTATTTGGGATCCTGCACGGTCTGGCGACCAAGTGGTATCTGGTGCCGGTGGTGGCAATCATCTGGTTCGTTACCTACTACGCTATCTTCCGCTTCGCTATCACCCGCTTTAACCTCAAAACGCCGGGTCGTGATATCGAAACGGCATCCAGCGTGGAAAAAGCAATGACAGGCACTATCGGTAAATCGGGCTACAACGTTCCGGCTATTCTGGCGGCACTCGGCGGCGCGGATAACATCACTAACCTGGATAACTGTCTGACCCGTCTTCGTCTGTCGGTTGACGACATGACCAAAGTCGACGTTGAAGCTTTAAAAGCGAACCGTGCCATCGGGGTGGTCCAGCTGAACCAGCACAGTCTGCAGGTCGTGATTGGCCCGCAGGTGCAATCGGTGAAAGATGAAATGGCGACACTGATGCACAGCGTCGAGGCGTAAATCTCCTTTCCCCCTTCGCCCTGAAGGGGGACAATGTTTCCTTACCCGTTTTGACCGAAATGGAGTTTCCGATGTTTGATTTCTCAACGGTCGTCGACCGCCACGGTACCTGGTGTACCCAGTGGGATTACGTCGCAGACCGCTTCGGCGTTGCCGATTTGCTGCCTTTCACTATCTCGGATATGGATTTCCCAACCGCACCTTGCGTGCTCGAGGCTATCAGCCAGCGTCTGAGCCACGGCGTCCTCGGCTACAGCCGCTGGAAAAATGACGAGTTTCTCGGTGCCATTCAGCACTGGTTCCAGACGCGTTTTGACAGCGCGATTAACACCGAACACCTGGTGTATGGCCCGTCGGTTATCTACATGGTTTCCCAGATGATCCGCCAATGGTCTGACGTGGGCGACGGCATCGTGGTGCAAACGCCGGCCTATGACGCATTCTACAAAGCGATTGAAGGCAATCAGCGTACTATCGCCGCCGTGCCACTGCATCAGACGGCCGAAGGCTGGGGCTGCGATATGGCCCTGTTGGAAAGCGTGCTCGCCGAACCGCATAACAAAGTGCTGCTGCTGTGCAGCCCACATAACCCGACCGGGAAAGTGTGGACACGTGCTGAGCTGACTTCCATCGCTACACTGTGTCAGAAGCACAATGTGAAAGTGATCAGTGATGAAATCCATATGGATATGACGTGGGACGGACATCGGCATATTCCGTGGTGCGAAGTGGCACAGAGCGACTGGGCGCTGTTCACGTCGGGCTCCAAGAGTTTCAACATTCCAGCGCTCACCGGCGCGTACGGCCTGATTGGCAATGAAACCTCGCGCAACGATTATCTCAGCGCGCTGAAAGGCCGCGATGGGCTCTCTTCCCCCTCGATTCCCGCGGTGGTCGCGCACATTGCAGCCTATCAGCAAGGTGCTCCGTGGCTGGATGCGCTGCGCAATTATTTGCAGGGCAATATGCGTTTTATTGCCCGCGAGCTGAACGCCGCGTTTCCGGAACTGAACTGGCAGCCGCCAGAATCCACCTATCTGGCGTGGATTGATTTACGTCCGCTGCACATTGACGACAAACTGCTGCAAAAAGTCCTTATTGAGCAGCAAAAAGTGGCCATCATGCCGGGTTATACCTATGGTGAAGAAGGCAACGGTTTTGTCCGTCTGAATGCAGGCTGCCCGCGCAGTAAACTTGAGCGTGGCATTCAGGGTTTGATCAACGCCATTCACGCCGTTCGCTGAATCCATTGCGCAACGGAGATTTTCGTTGCGCAAAATAGCTTTCCCATCCGCATTGACTCTATAATACCT
Source organism: Scandinavium hiltneri (assembly GCF_024764835.1). Taxonomy (GTDB): domain Bacteria; phylum Pseudomonadota; class Gammaproteobacteria; order Enterobacterales; family Enterobacteriaceae; genus Scandinavium; species Scandinavium hiltneri. The sequence continues at coordinate 221,507 of NZ_JALIGE010000073.1, forward strand.
CGCACTTTAACTAAAAAAAGAGTGCGACCATGATTAATAAAGACCTGCCCCTGACAGACATTCATCGCCACCTTGACGGCAACATTCGCGCACAAACCATCCTTGAACTCGGTCGCCAGCATAATATTGCGCTTCCTGCTTCCACTCTGGACACTCTGCGCCCGCATGTGCAGGTCACCAGCCTTGAGCCTGATCTTGTCAGCTTCCTGAGTAAACTCGATTGGGGCGTGAAGGTGCTGGCGGATCTCGACGCCTGTCGCCGCGTCGCCTACGAAAATATTGAAGATGCTGCACGTAACGGCCTGCACTACGTTGAACTGCGTTTTTCTCCGGGCTATATGGCGATGACGCACAACCTGCCGGTAGCGGGCGTGGTAGAAGCGGTGATCGCTGGGGTGAAACAGGGCTGCCGTGACTTCCCGGTTCAGGCGAACCTGATTGGCATCATGAGTCGTACCTTCGGCGAGACTGCCTGCGAACAGGAGCTCAACGCCCTGCTCGCCCATCGCGACAGTATCACCGCGCTGGATTTGGCCGGTGATGAACTGGGTTTCCCTGGCAGCCTGTTCCTCAACCATTTCAATCGCGCGCGTGACGCGGGCTGGCGTATCACCGTCCATGCGGGCGAAGCGGCTGGTCCGGAAAGCATCTGGCAGGCAATTCGTGAACTGGGCGCGGAGCGTATCGGCCACGGCGTGAAGGCAATAGAAGACCGCGCCCTGATGGATTTCCTCGCAGAGCAGCGCATCGGCATTGAATCCTGTCTGACCTCCAACATTCAGACCAGTACCGTGCCGTCGCTTGAGCGTCATCCTCTGAAGATTTTCCTGGAACATGGCGTGCTGGCATCGCTGAACACCGACGACCCGGCGGTTCAGGGAATCGATATTATTCACGAGTACGAAGTTGCGGCCCCGGCGGCGGGCCTTTCGGCTACGCAGATTCGTCAGGCGCAGATTAACGGTCTGGAAATTGCCTTCCTGTCGGCGCAGGAGAAACAGGCGCTGATTGAGAAAGTGAAAGCAGCATAATAAAACGCCCGGCGGCGCGCTGCTCGCCAGGCCTACAACAGCGAAATGTAGGCCCGGTAAGCGCTAGCGCCACCGGGCAAGTCATCACGTCAGGCTCAGCGTCGAACGATGTTTCGCTGATTCAATCCCCAGCTCAATCAATTCCATAATCTGAATCGCCTGGCTGGCCGGAACCGGGTTCTCACCGCTGCCGTTCAGCGCATCGCGGATACCCGCGTAGTACGCCGGATAGTTGCCCGGTACCGTCAGCCACGTTTCTTCTGTACGCTCATCACCGTCCACCCGCGTGACTACCCCATCGCGCATGTCGTATCCCCAATCCTCTTGCGGAAGACGTTCGCCATTTTTCAGGCGTTCTTCCTGCGGATCCAGACCGTACTTCACGTAGCTTGCGCGGGTACCGTGCACGATATAACGTGCAGACTCCGCCGCCGCCAGCAGCGTACCGTGCAGAACCACACGACGCTGTGGATAGGTCAGGACGGCATGGAAATAATCCGTAGACTGCGCGCCCGGACGCAACTGCGCCAGATCGACCGTCAGGCTGACCGGCAGGCCGAACAGATTTACCGCCTGGTCAAGCAGATGTGGCGCCAGATCGTACCAGATGCCGCTGCCCGGACCGCCCTGTTCGCGCCAGCGGTTACGCACCTCCGGACGATAGCGGTCGAAATGCGATTCAAAGAAGGTCACTTCCCCGAGCGTACCATCAGCAATTAATGCCTTCACGGTCAAAAAATCACTGTCCCAGCGGCGGTTGTGGAACACGGAAAGCAGTCGGCCCAGGCTGCGGGCTAACGCATCCAGCTCACGCGCTTGTGACAACGTCACGGTAAACGGTTTGTCCACTACCACGTGTTTACCCGCTTCCAGCGCGGCTTTAGCCAGCGGGAAATGGGTATCGTTAGGCGTAGGAATGACAATCAAATCGATGCTGGGATCGTTGAAGAGATGCTTTGGCTCAGAGACGACTTTCACGCCCGGCCAGTCCGCTTTCACCTTCGCTTCATCGCTACTGGAAACAGCCGCCAGCTCCAAGCCCGGCGTACCGCTGATCAGCGGCGCGTGGAAGGTTTTACTCGCGTAGCCATAGCCAATTAATCCGACCCGGATAGTGTCACTCATGTTATCGCCCTCATCTGTGGATGTCCGTCATTTCACAACATATGCAGGATGCTCACAACCAATTATTAACATTATCCCCCTTCCGTCATGACAAGCGCTGTAACTTTCAGCTGTGGTGAAAAAATCCGCAAGATTGTTCCGCAACGCCCTGGCCCGAAAGCCATGTTCCTGGTAATATTTCGCCCCTGGATAATTTTGGACATTGATTGTTATGACTATGGTATTTAATCGCATCGTCGAGCTGGTGGGCTGGATTGTGCTTGGGGTGTGCGTTTTGCTGCTCGTTGCAGCGCATCATATTGATAATTACCAGCCACCAGAGCAGCCTGTTGCGGCCCAGTCGCATAAGTAAGCGCCAGAAAGTGACCTCGGTCGCAACTATGTAACCGGTTTCAGAAACCGGTTGCAGACCCACATCCTCACTCCTTACACTGGACTTATCTCATCGATAAGGAGCGTGTAATGGCTGCATTTCCGAAAGACTTTCTCTGGGGCGCTGCAACCGCCGCGTATCAGGTTGAAGGCGCGCATAACGAAGATGGCAAAGGACTTTCCATCTGGGACGTATTCTCTCATCTCCCCGGTACGACCTGGCAGGACACCAATGGTGACGTCGCCGTAGATCACTACCACCGTATGCAGGAAGACGTGGCGCTGATGGCCGAAATGGGCCTGCAAAGCTACCGATTTTCCATCTCCTGGCCTCGCCTGCTGCCCAACGGGCGCGGTACGGTCAACGAAGCCGGGGTCAAGTTTTACAGTGATCTGATAGACACCCTGCTGGCGCACAACATTGTGCCAATGATTACCCTTTACCACTGGGATCTGCCGCAGGCCTTGCAGGATGAAGGTGGCTGGGAAGTTCGCTCGACGGCACACGCCTTCGAAGAGTACGCGCGCCTGTGTTATTCGCGCTACGGCGACCGCGTTAAGCTGTGGGCGACCTTCAACGAAACCATCGTATTTATCGGTCATGGTTATATTACCGGCAGCCATCCGCCTTCCGTGCGTGACCCGGCGAGAGCCGTTCAGGCCTGCCACCAGGTCTTTATCGCTCATGCGCTGGCGGTGAAAGCCTTCCGCGAAATGAACGTTCAGGGCGAGATCGGTTTTGTGAACGTGCTGCAACCGCACACCGCGCTGACCAACAGCCCGGAAGACCGCATTGCCACAGAGATTGCCGATGCCATTCACACCCACTGGCTGTACGACCCGGTATTGAAAGGCCATTACCCGGAAACGTTACTGGCGCAAACCCAGGCGCTGTGGGACGTGCCCCGCTTTGAGCCGGGCGATGACGAACTGCTGCGCAACAACATCTGCGACTTTATTGGGCTGAACTACTATCGCCGTGAAACCGTAGTCGCCAACCCAGATGAAACGAAAACCGCCAGCAATCACAACGGTGAACCGAACAGCGGCGCGGAATTCGGCTTTAAAGACTTGTTTAAATTCGTCCGCAATCCGGAGGGTGTTTATACCGACTGGGACTGGGAAATCTGGCCGCAGGGGTTAACTGACGGCATCATGATGATCAAAGAACGCTACGGCGATATTCCGATGTATATCACCGAAAATGGCCTCGGCGCAAAAGACCCGATTATTGACGGGGAAATTATCGACGAGCCCCGAATCGACTATTTGCGCATGCATATCGACGCAATGGAAAAAGCCATGGCGCAAGGTGCTGACGTTCGCGGATATTACCCGTGGTCATTTATTGATTTATTGAGCTGGCTGAACGGATACAAAAAACAGTACGGTTTTGTTTATGTCGATCACCAACAAAACCTGGCCCGTAAGCGTAAAAAGAGCTTCTTCTGGTATCAAAACGTGATTACCACTCGCGGTGAACAACGTTAATCTTCCTCACCAGGCGCCGTCCGGCGCCTGGTATTTAGCTTAGAAAATTCTCAATTTAAATCTTACAGCAACAGAATCACGTTTTGTGCTTGTTTTTGGTATTTTTAGCCTAAATAATCCATGTAAATCTTATCGCCTGGTCTCCTTGCCCTGACTGGCGAAGATTGCCCTCACCAGGTTATTTTTACCTAATAAATACAACATCAAAAATGGAAGAACGCTAATATGACCGTTCAGGATTATTTATTAAAATTCCGAAAGATCAGTTCTCTTGAAAGTCTGGAAAAGCTTTTTGATCATCTTAATTACTCGCTGACGGATACCCAGGAAATCGTGAATATGTATCGCGCGGCCGATCACCGACGCGCAGAACTGGTTTCCGGCGGGCGTCTCTACGACGTAGGTCAGGTGCCGAAGACCGTCTGGCGCTACGTGCAATAAAGACTGTTTTCTCACGCGTCAGTTGCTTATACTTCTCGCCCTGCATTTTTGACTGACGCTGATTCTGGAGAAGTAATGTCCGCTGAACCGACAGAAGAACGTATTGGTGGCTGGCTGCTCGCCCCGCTCGCCTGGCTCATCGTGGCCTTACTCAGCGCTTCGCTGGCTGTCCTGTTGTACGCAGGCGTGCTGTTGTCGCCTGCCGCACGTTCGAATCTGGCCGCTTTAACAACGACCAATTTAAGTCTGTGGCTACTGTCTCTGGTTTTTGCAGTCGGCATGTGGTGTTACACCCTGTGGCTAACTGCGGCATTCTTTAAACGCCGGAAGCTGGTGCCTAAGCATTATATTATCTGGCTGCTGATTTCAGTGCTGCTGGCGGTGAAAGCCTTTGCCTTCGCACCGGTGTCTGATGCCCTCGCATTACGCCAGCTACTGTTCCCGTTACTGGCCACCGCGCTGCTGGTTCCGTATTTCAAGCGTTCAGAGCGCGTGAAACGGACCTTCATCAAGCCGTAATAACCCTACAGATAATCTGTTGTCGCCTGCTGCGGTTTGACCGATAATAGGCGGCTTTTTTTCGTTCCAGGTCCAATATGACTGATTACCTGCTGCTCTTTATCGGCACCGTCCTTGTTAATAACTTCGTTTTAGTGAAGTTTCTTGGGCTGTGTCCGTTTATGGGCGTTTCCAAAAAACTGGAAACGGCCATGGGGATGGGTCTCGCCACCACCTTCGTGATGACGCTTGCGTCGGTTTGCGCGTGGCTGATTGATACCTGGATCCTCATTCCGCTTAATCTGATTTACCTGCGCACGCTGGCCTTTATTCTGGTCATCGCCGTGGTGGTGCAGTTCACCGAAATGGTGGTGCGAAAAACCAGCCCTGCGCTTTATCGTCTGCTCGGGATTTTTCTGCCGCTGATAACCACCAACTGTGCGGTACTCGGCGTGGCGCTGTTGAATATCAACCTTGGGCATAATTTCCTGCAATCGGCGCTGTACGGTTTCTCTGCGGCGGTCGGTTTTTCGCTGGTCATGGTGCTGTTCGCAGCGATTCGTGAACGCCTCGTGGTGGCCGATGTGCCTGCCCCATTCCGCGGGAACGCCATTGCGCTGATCACCGCCGGTCTGATGTCGTTGGCCTTTATGGGCTTTACTGGTTTGGTGAAGTTGTAATGACGTTAGTGTGGATTGCCATCGCTGCCCTCAGCCTGTTAGGCCTGATTTTTGGCGGTATTCTCGGATACGCTTCGCGCCGCTTTGCGGTCGAGGACGATCCGGTGGTGGAAAAAATTGATGAAATTCTGCCGCAAAGTCAGTGCGGCCAGTGCGGATATCCCGGCTGTCGCCCGTACGCAGAAGCCGTAGGTGCCCAGGGCGAGAAAATCAACCGCTGTGCGCCAGGCGGCGAAGCGGTGATGCTACGAATCGCCACGCTGCTTAACGTAGAACCACAGCCTATCGACGGCGACGAGCAGGCCGTGGAGCCCGTGCGCATGATTGCGGTTATCGACGAACCGAACTGTATCGGCTGCACCAAATGTATTCAGGCCTGCCCGGTGGATGCCATCGTTGGGGCCACCCGCGCGATGCACACCGTGGTGACTGACCTGTGCACCGGCTGTAATCTCTGCGTCGCCCCATGCCCGACGCAGTGCATCGAATTAATTCCGGTCGCAGAGACGACCGAGAGCTGGAAGTGGGATCTGCAAACCATTCCAGTCCGTATCATTCCAGTGGAACACCATGCTTAAGTTATTTTCCGCGTTCAGAAAGGATAAAATCTGGGACTTCGACGGCGGCATTCATCCTCCGGAAATGAAGACCCAGTCTAATGGCACGCCGCTGCGCCAGGTTCCTCTGGCGCAGCGCTACGTCATTCCACTGAAACAACATATTGGTGCCGAAGGCGAGCTTGCCGTGAGCACGGGCGATCGCGTTCTGCGCGGCCAACCGCTGACCCGTGGCTGGGGCCGTATGCTGCCAGTACACGCGCCAACGTCTGGTACCGTTATCGCCATTGCGCCCCACTCCACGGCACATCCTTCCGCGTTAGCCGAAATGAGCGTGATTATCGAAGCCGACGGCGACGACTGCTGGATTGATCGCGATGGCTGGAACGACTGGCAGAACCGCAGCCGCGAAGAACTTATCGAACGCATTCATGATTTCGGCGTTGCCGGACTCGGCGGCGCAGGTTTCCCGACCGGCACCAAGCTAAAAGGCGGCGGCGATAAAATCGATACGCTGATCATCAACGCCGCTGAATGCGAGCCGTATATCACCGCCGACGACCGCCTGATGCAGGATTGCGCGGCGCAAATCGTCGATGGCATTCGCATTCTGGCGCGTATTCTGCAGCCGAAAGAAGTGCTGATCGGCGTCGAAGACAATAAATCGCAGGCCATTTCGATGATGCGTGCGGTGCTGGCCGATGCGCATGGCATCAGCCTGCGGGTGATCCCAACCAAATATCCGTCCGGTGGTGCAAAACAGCTGACGCAGATCCTTACCGGCAAGCAGGTTCCGCACGGCGGGCGTTCGTCTGACATTGGCGTTCTGATGCAAAACGTCGGCACGGCCTTTGCGGTTAAGCGCGCCGTTATCGACGGTGAACCGCTGACTGAACGCGTCGTGACCCTCACCGGTGAGTCCGTTTCCCGGCCGGGTAACGTCTGGGCGCGACTGGGTACGCCGGTGCGTCATCTGCTGGAAGACGCCGGTTTCTGCCCAAGCCCGGAGCAAATGGTGATTATGGGCGGCCCACTGATGGGCTTTACCTTGCCATGGCTCGATGTGCCGGTGGTTAAAATCACCAACTGTCTGCTGGCACCTTCCCCACGCGAAATGGGTGAACCGGAAGAAGAACAAAGCTGTATTCGCTGTAGCGCCTGTGCCGATTCCTGCCCGGCAGATTTGCTGCCTCAGCAGCTGTACTGGTTCAGCAAAGGCCAGCAGCACGACAAAGCCACCGCGCACAATCTGGCCGACTGCATCGAATGCGGCGCCTGTGCGTGGGTCTGTCCAAGCAATATCCCTCTGGTGCAGTATTTCCGTCAGGAAAAGGCCGAAATCTCTGCCATCCAGCAGGAAGAAAAGCGTGCGGCCGAGGCCAAAGCCCGCTTCGAAGCGCGTGCAGCACGACTCGAGCGTGATAAAGCCGCCCGCCTTGAGCGCCATAAACACTCTGCGGCACAGCCTGCCGCCCAGGAGCAGGATGCGATTAACGCCGCCCTGAACCGTGTTCGTGATAAGCAAAAACAGGCGACGCAGCCTGTTGTTGTTCAGGCGGGTGTGCAACCCGATAACAGCGCAGTGATTGCTGCACGCGAAGCTCGCAAGGCCCAGGCGCGCGCCGCTCAGGCAGAAAAGCGCCAGACCGATAGCACCAGTGAAACGGTGAATGACGTAGCCGACCCACGCAAAGCCGCCGTTGAAGCCGCCATTGCACGTGCCAAAGCCCGTAAAGTTGAACAACAAACGACTGAAGCCCCTGCTGTCAACGCGGTTGACCCACGCAAAGCTGCCGTTGAAGCCGCCATTGCACGTGCTAAAGCACGCAAAGCGGCACAGCAGGCAGCCAACGAGTCTGAGGCTGAAACCATTGATCCGCGTAAAGCCGCCGTTGAAGCGGCTATCGCCCGTGCGAAAGCACGCAAAGCAGAAAAACAGGCAGTAAACGAGGAATAAATGGTCTTTAAAATCGCAAGCTCCCCATACACCCACAACCATCGCCAGACCTCGCGCATTATGCTGCTGGTCCTGTTGGCGACGGTCCCGGGGATCGCCGTTCAGACCTGGTTTTTCGGCTGGGGCACGCTGGTTCAAATCCTTATCGCGAGCGTCACTGCCTGGGTAGCAGAAGCCGCCATTCTGCGTCTGCGCAAACAGGAAATCGGTAAAACGCTGGGCGACAATTCCGCCCTGCTCACCGGCCTGCTGTTGGCTATCAGTATTCCGTCGATGGCGCCGTGGTGGATGGTGGTGCTTGGTACGGCCTTCGCGGTGATTATCGCCAAACAGCTTTATGGCGGCCTGGGCAATAACCCGTTTAACCCGGCGATGATTGGTTACGTGGTGCTGCTGATTTCCTTCCCGGTGCAGATGACGTCCTGGCTGCCACCGCAGGAAATCGCGATTAATACGCCGAACCTGATGGATACGCTGCAGATTATCCTCAGCGGACATACCGCCACCGGAACAGATATCAACGCACTGCGGATGGGTGTTGACGGCATCAGCCAGGCGACACCGCTGGACACCTTCAAAACCTCGCAGCACGCGGGCCACAGCGTTAATGACATTCTGCATTCCACGATTTATCGCGGCGCGCTGGCGGGCATTGGCTGGCAGTGGGTGAACGTTGCCTGGCTGGCGGGCGGCCTGTTTCTGCTGTGGCAACGGGCCATTCGCTGGCATATTCCGGTGAGTTTCCTGGTGACGCTCGCCGTCTGCGCCACGCTCGGCTGGGTATTCTCGCCTGAATCGTTGGCTTCACCGCAGATGCATATTTTATCCGGGGCGACGATGCTCGGTGCGTTCTTTATCCTGACCGACCCGGTGACCGCCTCTACTACCAATCGTGGCCGACTGCTGTATGGTGCGCTGGCTGGCGTGCTGGTGTGGCTGATTCGTAGCTTCGGCGGTTATCCCGATGGCGTGGCTTTCGCAACGCTGTTGGCCAATATTACCGTGCCGCTGATCGACTATTACACGCGCCCGCGCGTTTATGGACACCGCTGAGAACGACCATGCTGACGACGATTCGCAAACACGGCATCACGCTGGCCCTTTTCGCCGCGGGCGCCACAGGAACCACGGCCATCATTAATCAGATGACCAAAAGCACCATTGATATCCAGTCGGCCAGGCAGCAAATGGCGCTGTTCGATCAGGTGGTGCCGCAGGGACGCTATAATAACGACCTGCTGAAAAGCTGTTATGTACTGGACGCCCCGGCGTTAGGGAAAGGCAGCCATAAGATTTATATCGCCCGTAAAGATGACGCACCGGTCGCCGTGGTGATGGAAGCCACTGCGCCAGACGGGTATTCCGGTGCCATTCAGCTTCTGGTTGGGGCTGATTTTAGCGGCACCGTACTCGGTTCTCGCGTGACCCAGCACCATGAAACACCGGGTCTGGGTGATAAAATCGAGCTTCGCCATTCCGACTGGATCACCCGTTTTGCCGGCAAAATCATTCACGGCGATAATGACAGCCAGTGGGCGGTGAAGAAAGACGGCGGTGAGTTCGATCAGTTTACCGGTGCCACCATTACGCCTCGCGCGGTGGTGAATGCAGTAAAACGTGCCGGACTTTTTGCCGAGACGCTGCCGCAACAGATCAACGAACTTAGCCCCTGTGAAGAGTAAATCATGAGTGAAATCAAAGACGTTATTGTTCAGGGTTTATGGAAAAACAACTCCTCTCTGGTGCAGCTGTTAGGGCTGTGCCCGCTGCTGGCGGTGACCTCCACGGCAACCAACGCCCTTGGACTGGGGCTGGCGACCACGCTGGTGCTGACCCTGACCAACCTGTTTGTCTCCTTGCTTCGCCGCTGGACGCCACCTGAAATCCGTATTCCGATTTACGTGATGATCATCGCCTCGGTGGTGAGCTCAGTGCAGATGCTGATCAACGCCTACGCATTCGGCCTGTACCAGTCGCTGGGCATTTTCATCCCACTGATTGTGACCAACTGTATTGTCGTTGGCCGCGCCGAAGCCTTCGCGGCAAAGCAAGGTCCGATGCTGTCCGCGCTGGACGGTTTCGCCATCGGGATGGGGGCCACCTGCGCGATGTTTGTGCTGGGTTCCATCCGTGAAATTCTCGGCAACGGTACGCTGTTTGACGGCGCAGATGGCCTGCTGGGCAGTTGGGCCAAAGTGCTACGCATTGAAGTGTTCCACACCGATACGCCGTTCCTGCTGGCGATGCTGCCACCGGGTGCGTTTATTGGACTCGGTATGCTGCTGGCAGGGAAATACGTTATCGACCAGCGTATGAAGCAGAAAGCCACAAGTTTGCGTAATCATTGCGAAGTTGCGCCGGACGTCAAAGCCACGACAGGGAAAGCCTGATGAATAAAGAGAAGCGTCTTGAGATCCTCAGCCGGTTACGGGACAACGACCCGCACCCGACCACGGAACTTAATTTCACCAGCCCGTTCGAGCTGCTGATTGCGGTGCTGCTTTCCGCGCAGGCGACGGACGTCAGCGTCAATAAGGCCACGGCGAAACTGTATCCGGTGGCGAACACCCCGGAAGCGATGCTGGCGCTTGGCGTCGACGGTGTGAAAGAGTACATCAAGACTATCGGCCTGTTTAACAGCAAGGCCGAGAATGTGATTAAGACCTGCCGCATTCTGATTGAACAGCACGGCAGCGTGGTGCCGGAGGACCGGGCCGCACTGGAGGCCCTGCCCGGTGTAGGACGCAAAACCGCGAATGTGGTACTGAACACCGCATTTGGCTGGCCAACCATCGCCGTAGACACCCACATCTTCCGCGTCTGCAACCGCACCCACTTCGCGCCTGGCAAAAACGTCGAACAGGTAGAAGAGAAACTGCTGAAAGTGGTGCCTGCCGAATTTAAAGTAGACTGCCACCACTGGTTGATTCTACACGGTCGCTATACCTGCATCGCACGTAAGCCTCGCTGTGGCTCCTGCCTGATTGAAGACCTGTGCGAATTTAAAGAAAAAGTCGATTGCTGATCCCGTTTTAACGCCGTGTTGTCACACGGCTTTCCTGCCTTCTGATTCACTCACTAGCCTGCCAAAATCTAACGCATGATCCGGTCATTTATCGCTCTGGCAGGTTAATCGTTTTTTTCTCAGCTAAAATTTCTATACAAATGTGATCTAGATCACTTCGATAACATCACGTTACATCAATGTTATCAAAATGCTCACAAGCCTTTGCCGATGCAGTAGTTAACTGTTTTTTAGCCAGACATATCACCACTATTTTTAGGATTAATGGACCATATCACTGGATACAAAGTAAAACAGCAGAACATCTCGCCTTTAGGGCCAGAATCGGGCTCTGTTTTAGTGAAAAAATCTAACGGAATCGAAACGGTGGTGTTAAACGCTGAATAACATTTGGATGAACGGACGATTATAACGATCTCGTTATGTGTAACAGAGTATTACAAACCCCTTGTATGAACGTTCAGGATAGTGAACATTACCTCCCGTTTTCCCCTCCAAGAATAATTATAAGGCGGATGTCAAAACGAACGTCACGCCCACCACCCCCGTTAATATGGGATGTAAAAAAAGAGGTATATGTGTCTACTGCAAACAATAAACCAACTGAAGAAAGCGTAAGTCTCAACGCCTTCAAGCAACCAAAAGCGTTCTATCTCATATTCTCTATCGAACTTTGGGAACGTTTTGGCTATTACGGCCTCCAGGGCATTATGGCCGTCTACCTGGTGAAACAGCTGGGTATGTCCGAATCGGACTCCATTACGCTGTTCTCCTCTTTCAGTGCGCTGGTATATGGTCTGGTCGCTGTAGGCGGCTGGCTGGGCGATAAAGTTCTGGGTACCAAACGCGTTATCATGCTGGGCGCCATCGTTCTGGCGATCGGTTACGCACTGGTAGCCTTCTCAGGTCATGACGCTGCTGTCGTTTATATGGGTATGGCGACCATCGCGGTCGGTAATGGCCTGTTTAAAGCGAACCCGTCTTCCCTGCTTTCTACCTGTTACGACAAAGAGGATCCACGTCTGGACGGTGCATTCACCATGTACTACATGTCCATCAACATCGGTTCCTTCTTCTCTATGCTGGCCACTCCATGGCTGGCGGCGAAATACGGCTGGAGCACTGCGTTTGCGCTGAGCGTGGTCGGTATGTGTATCACCGTGGTGAACTTCGCGTTCTGCCAGAAATGGGTGAAAAGCTACGGTTCCAGGCCTGACTTTGCGCCGGTACACGTCGGCAAACTGCTGGCAACTATCGTCGGTGTTGTGATTCTGGTTGCTATCGCCACCTGGCTGCTGCACAACCAGGGTATCGCACGCTTGGTTCTGGGCGTTGTTGCTCTGGGTATCATCTGCATCTTCGCGAAAGAAACCTTCGCCATGCAGGGAGCTGCACGTCGTAAGATGCTCGTTGCTTTCATCCTGATGGTTGAAGCTATCGTGTTCTTCGTACTGTACAGCCAGATGCCAACATCTCTGAACTTCTTCGCTATCCGTAACGTTGAGCATTCCATTCTGGGTATCGCGTTTGAGCCAGAACAGTTCCAGGCACTCAACCCATTCTGGATCATGATTGGTAGCCCAATTCTGGCCGCCATCTACAACAAGATGGGCGACCGTATGCCAATGCCGAACAAATTTGCCTTCGGTATGGTACTGTGTTCCCTGGCCTTCCTGGTGCTGCCTCTGGGTGCGAAATTCGCATCTGACGCAGGTATCGTCTCTGTAAACTGGTTGATTCTGAGCTACGCACTGCAGTCTATCGGTGAGCTGATGATCTCCGGTCTGGGTCTGGCAATGGTTGCACAGCTGGTTCCACAGCGTCTGATGGGCTTCATTATGGGTAGCTGGTTCCTGACTACCGCCGGTGCTGCAATCATCGCCGGTAACGTGGCCAACCTGATGGCGGTTCCAGAAAACGTAACCGACCCTCTGCAGTCCCTGCATGTCTACGGTGATGTGTTCATGAAGATTGGTATCGCGACCGCTGTTATCTCTGTACTGATGATGCTGACCGCACCGAAACTGAATCGCATGACTCAGGATGACGAAGCGGATATCGCAAAAGCTCGCGAGACAGCTTCCGCATAACTTTCCCGGAAAACGAATTAATTAAGCCGCTGATACGTTCAGCGGCTTTTTTTTTATCTGTTCGCGCTCTAGGATAAGGAACACATCTGTGTCCAAAGGAGTTCGTCATGAAATTGTTCTACAAACCCGGTGCCTGTTCCCTTGCTTCCCACATCGCGTTGCAAGAGAGCGGGATTGATTTTTCGCTGGTCGGCGTTGATCTCGCGAAAAAGCAGCTGGAAAACGGGGAAGATTATTGGCAAGTGAACCCAAAAGGACAGGTGCCCGCCCTGCTTCTGGATGACAATACCCTGCTGACTGAAGGTGTGGCGATTATGCAGTACATCGCCGATACGAAAGTCGATCGTCAGCTGCTGGCCCCGGTGGGTAGCATTGCGCGCTACAGGACGCTGGAATGGCTGAATTACATCGCCACAGAGCTGCACAAGGGCTTTACGCCACTGTTCCGTCCCGACACGCCGGAAGACTTCAAGCCAACCGTCCGTGCGCTGCTGGAGAAGAAACTGAACTACGTGAATGATGCTCTGCGAGATAACGAGTGGATTTGCGGTAGCCGCTTTACGATTGCCGATGGCTATCTGTTTACCGTTCTGCGCTGGGCGCATGCGGTGAAGCTGGATATGAGCGGACTGAAGAATATTGAAGCCTACATGGCGCGCGTAGCGGCCCGTCCGGGCGTAACGGCGGCAATGGAAGCCGAAGGTCTGAGCTAACCCGGCGGCGCAAACCTGCCAGAATAACAACAGAACACAGGCCCGATAAGCGTTAGCGCCATCGCGCAAGAAAAAGGCCGCATTCGCGGCCTTTCCTTTTTCCTGTCAGCAGGAATTTACTTCCAGCACACCAGGCAGTAGTTTTTCTTACCACGACGCAGCAGCGTGTAGCGTCCGAACAGACGATCGCTTTCAGCGAAAGTGTATTCCGGATCAATCTGCTTCTCACCGTTGATGGTGACCGCATTCGAGGCGATAGTTTTACGCGCCTGACCGCGGGACGGCTGCAGTTCGGAATCCACCAGCGCCTGGATCAGGTCAGCACCTTTTTCCATTTCAACCATCGGAACGCCATCCTGCGCCAGCTGTTCGAAATCCGCTTCGCTTAACGCGCTCAGCGTGCCGTTGAACAGGCTTTCGGTGATGCGTTTTGCCGCTACCAGGCCTTCTTCACCATGAACCAGACGGGTCACCTGCTCGGCCAGAACGTACTGGGCACGCGGGGCTTTGCCGCTGTTTTTGTCTTCTTCTTCCAGCGCATTGATTTCGGTAATGTCCATGAAGGTGAAGAATTTCAGGAAGCGGTAAACGTCCGCATCCGCGGTGTTGATCCAGAATTGATAGAATTTGTACGGGCTGGTTTTCTTCGGATCCAGCCACACAGCGCCGCCTTCGGTCTTACCAAATTTGGTGCCGTCTGATTTGGTTATCAGCGGAACGGTCAGGCCAAACACCTGGTTCTGGTGCAGACGACGGGTCAGGTCGATACCGGAGGTGATGTTGCCCCACTGATCAGAGCCGCCAATCTGCAGCGCCACACCGTGCAGTTTGTTCAGGCAAGCGAAGTCATAACCCTGCAACAGGTTGTAGGAGAACTCGGTGAACGAGATACCCTGGTCGTCACGATTCAGACGCTGTTTCACCGCTTCCTTGTTGATCATCTGGTTTACAGAGAAGTGCTTACCGATGTCACGCAGGAAGGTCAGCACGTTCATGCCGCCGAACCAGTCATAGTTGTTGGCCGCGATGGCAGAGTTGCTGCCGCAGTCGAAATCGAGGAATGGGGCTACCTGTTTGCGGATTTTATCCACCCACTCCTGCACGGTATCTTCGGTGTTCAACTTACGCTCGGCCGCTTTAAAGCTTGGATCGCCGATAAGACCGGTCGCTCCGCCCACCAGTGCCACAGGCTTGTGACCTGCTTCCTGGAAGCGTTTCAGGCATAACAGGGGAACGAGATGCCCCAAATGCAAGCTGTCAGCGGTCGGATCGAAGCCGCAATAGAGCGCGATCGGGCCCTGCGCCAGTCGCTCTGCTAACGCGTCCTCATCCGTCACCTGAGCCACAAGGCCCCGCTCTTGCAATTGTTTAATCAAGTTACTGCTCGCCATCAAAGTCTCCATGTATAAAACAGACTGCACCTTAGCCGGTACACGACGTTTCGCCATTTGCGAAAGGTTTATAGAATAAAACGCCAGCCCGTGTTGTGCCAGCGCTTAAAACAACAAAATGCGCGATTACGGCGCGAGGCGGTCGATTTTCCAGGCGTCGTTTTCACGCTGGTATAAAAAACGATCGTGCAGACGGTGTTCACCACCCTGCCAGAACTCCATCGACTCAATATTGATGCGGTAGCCACCCCAGAAACTGGGCAGCGGCACTTCGCCCTGCTGGAACTTCTGTTTGAGCTCGAGGAATTTGCTTTCGAGGATCCCGCGCGCCGAAATACGGCTGGACTGTTTGGAGACCCAGGCGCCAATCTGGCTGTCACGTGGGCGGCTGTGGAAGTATTTCACCACTTCAAGGGTAGAAAGACGCTCGGCTTTACCGGTGACCATTACCTGACGCTCCAGCATATGCCACGGGAAAAGCAGGCTGATACGCGGATTCTGCTCCAGATGGTGCGCCTTCCGGCTACCGAGGTTGGTATAGAACACCAGCCCTTTTTCGTCATAATGCTTTAACAAAACGATACGCTGGTACGGCTGACCGTTTTCGTCCACGGTTGCCACAACCATCGCGGTAGGATCGGCGAGTCTGGCCTCACAGGCCTGACCCAACCAGCGCTCAAACAGCGCCAGGGGTTCAGCAGGAAGATCGCGACGGCGCAGGCCGCCACGGGTGTACTCACGGCGCAGATGCGCGATTTGCTGCAGGGAGTCGTTGTCAGACATGGCGTTTAGGATAGTTGTCTTCAGGTGACGCTATTGTGCGCCGCCATCAGCAAAATCTCAACGCTTCGGGTTTTGTAACTGACAGTTATTCAGCACGATACGGTCACGTTTGTAAACCGTGGCGCTGTCGCCCTTCGACCAGAAAACGTAAATACCGTCGGTGTAACGCGCGCCAGAGGCAGAGATGCCCTGGGTTAATGTTTGCTGCTGATTGTCATAGATGAAATCAACCTGCTGACGGGTGTTATTGAGGTGAACGGTCAGCGGTTTTTCATCGCACTGGTATTGCAGAGTCTCGGTGTTCATTCGCTCAACGAACTGGTTGTAGTAGCTACAACCGGAGAGCATAAGGGGGGCTATCAGTGGTAGTACAGCGAGAAGAATTTTTTTCATTGGCTTGCCTTAAGACTGTCCCGGTCCCGGAGGGCAGATGCCCTCCCTTAACTCTTCCATTCTATCGCCAACGAGCTCGCATCTCAGTCAGTTAACTCTGATTCTACACCGGGTTTGCAGGGAATATAGCCCCTAAAATAGTAGGGTCACTGGCACCAGTGACCGACGGTAAATTACCCGGCAGCCCTGCAAGGGTACGCCACGCGAGCCATGCGAAGGCCAGACCTTCCATATCGTCTCCACTGACGCCAGCATCGTCGGTGGTCGAGACTTCCGTGCCCGGCAGCAGCGCAGCCAGACGCGCCATCAACAGCGGATTACGGCTTCCGCCACCGCACACCAATAACCGTTCACAGCCGCCGCTTAGCAACACCTGCTCGCTGATGGTAACTGCGGTTAATTCGGTCAGCGTGGCCATGACATCTTTCGCCACTAAACCCGGGTGCTTCGCCAGTTGGCGTTCCAGCCAGCCGTAATTGAAATATTCTCGACCGGTACTTTTCGGTGCCGGCAGCGCAAACCACGGGTCGCTCAGCATTTCCTGCAACAGTGGCAGGATAACTTTGCCTGAATTCGCCCACTCAGCGTCTTTATCGTACGGTTTACCGCACTGACGCCAGATCCACGCATCCATCAGCATGTTGCCCGGCCCGGTGTCGTGCCCTTTTACCGGCAAACCAGGGCAAAGCATCGACAGATTCGCAATTCCGCCGATGTTCAGCACGATGCGACGCTCATGCGGATTGGCCAGCAGCGCGTGGTGGAATGCAGGCACCAGCGGCGCCCCTTGGCCACCAAGGGCGATATCGCGACGGCGGAAATCACCAACCACCGTCACGCCGGTGCGTGCGGCAATAATATTATTGTCACCAATTTGCAGCGTATGCGGGGCGTCTCCATCCGGTTCATGCCAGACGGTCTGGCCATGACAGCCAATGGCCACGATATCACCGGCAGACAGTTTTTCCTGCGCCATCAGCGCCAACACCGCATCGGCAAACAGACGTCCCAGGCGCGTATCGAGCTGACCGTACTGCGACAGCGTCAGTTGCTGACCCTGGCAAATCGCAAGGATGTCTTCCTTCAGCGCAATGGGAATGGGATACGACAGGCTGGCCTGCTGCGCCACCATGTTATCGTCCATGGCCGCGAGCACCACATCCACGCCATCAAGGCTGGTACCCGACATCACACCAATATAGCGACCCGAATTCATACGCCTTCCTTAGTTCATGACAGAGAGCCACACTGAAACATAAAGTCTTTCTTAATACCATGATCCAATAACAAAATTTAACAAACCTGTGCGCGGGCGCGATACGGCCTGAGCCAAAGTGGCAACGTAACGGCCGTTTACGCTTGGTTAAGCACAAAGAGATTACAATTTTGAAGAGATCCTCGCGGAACATATGACCTGTGGTACATAAATGCCATATAATTGCGGTGTAAGGATGCTCTCAAGAGCGTTTCTTGGTGAACAGGAGATTCATAAATGATGTTACGTGTATTGGCCGTTTCAATGATTGGTTTATCGCTGGCCGGTTGTGTTAATAGCAGCGGCCTCTCCGGGGACGTTTATTCCGCATCCGAAGCCAAACAGGTTCAGAATGTGACCTACGGGACCATCGTCCACACGCGTCCGGTACAGATCCAGGGTGGCAACGATTCTAACGTTATTGGGGCAATTGGCGGTGCGGTTCTCGGTGGCTTCCTCGGGAACACCGTCGGCGGTGGTACGGGTCGTTCACTCGCGACTGCAGCAGGTGCTGTTGCAGGTGGCGTAGCGGGCCAAGGCGTTCAGGGTGCAATGAACAAAACCCAGGGCGTTGAGCTGGAAATCCGCAAAGACGACGGCAACACCATTATGGTTGTGCAGAAACAGGGTGATACTCAATTCGTCGCAGGCCAGCGCGTTGTGATGGCCAGCAACGGCAGCCAGGTGACCGTTTCCCCACGCTAATTATCTGGCCGGCCAGACGTAACCGGACGGTGACCTGGCGGGCATAAGAAAAAGGCCCTGATATCAGGGCCTTTTTGTCACTATCGGCGCGAAACTCAGTCTCTGGACTGCAGCTCGTTGATATTCTGCTCCAGCTTACGAATAAGCCCAAGCAGCAAATCCAGTTCCTCAGGAGAAATACCCGCAAGGATTTCACCCCGCGTCTTGCGAATCACCGTCTCCATATCTTCAATCAACGGTTCGGCTTTCTCGGTCAGTTTAATGCGTTTGGCACGACGGTCATTTGCACAGGTCTGACGCGAAATCAGGCCCTTCTCTTCTAACTGATCCAACGTCCGAACCAGTGAAGGCTGCTCAATCCCAATCGCTTTAGCCAGTTGAATTTGCGACTGTTCAGGCGGCAGCTGATGAATGTTATGCAGCGTGACCCAGTGAGTCTGCGTTAATTCCAGAGGTTTCAGGCGATGGTCAATCAAAGCACGCCAGATACGCACCAGCCGTGCCAGATCAGAACCCAGTGGCGATTCCAATTTCATCTCCTTATAATTAGCTTGCTAAGTTATTATACTGATTTTAGAATAGTGTGCAGCATTTAAATGCCCAAAACAAATGTATTGCCTTGTCCCCGCAGACTGACACAATGATTTACACTGATAATTATGATGGCGCATCGCGGCCCTCGACCCGCAACGATGCATTTGCAAAGGATTTTTGCTCGTGAAGCTGACGCTCAATACCTCGGGACTTCCCCTGCAGGACCTCATCGTCGGGGCCTCTATCTATTTTCCCCCGCTGTTCAAAGCGGTTATCCTGGGTTTTCTCATCTGGCTGCTCGCCCATCGCCAGCTGCGCGACTGGATGTACGCCGGTGACGTCTGGCATCCGCTGTTAATGGATCTTTCCCTGTTCGCGCTGGCAGTATGCCTGGCGTTGGTTTTGATTGTGGCGTGGTAACTAACTCGATGAAAAAGCTAAAATATTTCTCCACGCTGCTGGTTGCAGCCCTGGCACTGATTGCCGTATGGCTGGTCTGGAATTACTACATGCAGTCACCGTGGACCCGTGACGGAAAAATCCGCGCTGAGCAGGTCAGCATCACGCCGCAGGTTTCGGGCAGTATCATGGAACTGAACGTGAAGGATAACCAACAGGTTAAAGCGGGTGATGTGCTGTTTCGCCTCGATGCCACACCGTTTCACATCGCGGTGATGAATGCCCAGGCGCAACACGCTAAGGCTCTGTCTGATATGGCAAAGGCGAAATCAGATATGGACAGAGCACAGTCGGATATGGATAAGGCACGACGTGAGGCCGATCGTCGTCGTAATTTGCCAAAAAACTTCATCTCTGCAGAAGACCTCGACACGGTTAACATCGCGCTGCAAACCGCCAAAGCCAATGCCGAAGCCGCCAAAGCCAACGTTGCCGCCGCCAAAGCCAGTGGCGATGCCGCTAATGCCGCGCTGGAACACGCCAACTGGCAACTCTCGCAAACCGAGGTCAAAGCCCCGGTCGACGGCTGGGTAACCAACGTGTCCACTCGCACTGGCGATTACGCCGCCGTCGGCCACCCGGTATTCGCCCTCGTAGACAGCCATTCATTCTATGTCGTGGGCTACTTCGAAGAAACCAAACTTCGTCACATCAAACCAGGCGTCAGCGCCAGCGTGGTACTTTACAGCAACGGACAGACGTTACAGGGTCACGTCGCCAGTATTGGGCGCGCCATCTCTGATCAGAGCGTTGGCCCGGAAGGTAGCCTGATTGCCGATGTCAAACCGACTATTCCGTGGGTGCGCCTGGCCCAGCGCGTACCGGTGCGTATCGAGTTCGATAAGCTGCCAGACGATATTATTCTGGTGTCCGGCACCACCTGCACCGTGTCGATTGGCTCTCTGTAATGACCCTACAAGCGCTCGACTGGCGGTCCCTGCCGTGGATTAAAGCGACTCGTCCGCAATGGCGATATGCGCTACGCAACAGCATCGCCATGTGTCTGGCCCTGAGTTTTGCGTATTACATCAATCTCGACCAGCCCTACTGGGCAATGACCTCCGCTGCTGTGGTGAGTTTCCCCACCGTCGGCGGCGTTATCAGTAAAAGTCTCGGCCGAATCGCCGGGAGCCTGCTGGGTGCCGTCGCCGCGATCCTGATTGCCGGGCACACCATGACTGACCCTTGGCTTTTCCTGCTGGGGTTATCGGCGTGGATCGCTTTTTGCACCTGGACCTGCGCGATGTACATGAATAACGCCGCGTATGCGTTCCAGTTAGCGGGCTACACCTGCGCCATCATCGCCTTTCCAATGGTCAATCTGGTGGATGCCACCCATCTGTGGGATATCGCGCAGGCCCGCGTCTGTGAAGTTGTTCTCGGGATTTTGTGCGGCGCGCTGATGATGATGATCCTGCCAAGCACCTCCGATGGCACTGCGCTTCTGACCGCCCTGAAAAACATGCATGCGCGTATTCTGGAACACGCCAGCCTGCTGTGGCAGCCGGAAACCACTGATGCGATTCGTAGCGCGCATGAGAGCGTCATCGGTCAGATCCTGACCATGAACCTGCTGCGCATTCAGGCGTTCTGGAGCCATTATCGTTTCCGACGCCAGAACAGCCTGCTGAACTATCTGTTGCACCAGCAATTGCGCCTGACCAGCGTGATTTCCAGCCTGCGCCGGATGTTGGTTAACTGGCCGGAATCCCCCGCCAATACACGCGATGTGCTCGAAAGATTATTTGCCGAGCTCGCGAGAACTGACGCAAATGCGTATTCCGTGGCCCGGATAATCGCGCCGCTGGCTCCACGCAATCCGATGGATTACCGGCATCAGGCGTTCTGGCAGCGTCTGCGCTATTTCTGCCGTCTTTATTTGACCTCCAGTCGTTGGCTGAAACGGCTGGAAAATGCTTCCGCGATCACCGAATTTGACGTCCCGGCAGCACCTGCGCTGGCCCGGCGAACTGACCACGCCGAAGCGCTGTGGAACGGCCTGCGCACCTTTTTCGCGCTGATCATTGTCGGGGCATGGACCATCAATACCCAATGGACATCCGGCCCTGCGGCGCTAACCCTGGCGGCGATTTGCTGTGTACTGTTTTCGACGTCGCCTTCACCGTTCAATTCCCTGACGTTGCTGCTACGCACACTGCTTTGGCTGTCGCTGTTCAGCTTTGCAGTGAAGTTTGGCCTGATGGTGCAAATCAGTGACCTCTGGCAATTCCTGCTGTTTCTGTTCCCCTTACTGGTCACCATGCAACTGTTCAAATTACAGATGCTGAAATACGCCGGGCTGTGGGGACAGCTGGTGGTGTTTATGGGATCATTTATCTCAGTCACCAACCCGCCAGTGTATGATTTTGCAGGATTTCTCAATGATAACCTGGCGAAAATTATCGGCGTAGGAATGGCATGGCTGGCCTTTGCGGTGCTGAAACCGGGCTCTGACGCGCGTAAAAGCCGGCGTCATATTCAGTCGTTACGTCGTCACTTTATTGATCAGCTGAGTCGTCGTCCTCAGCAAAGTGAGCATGAGTATGAGTCGCTGGTTTATCACTACATCAGCCAGCTCAGTAACAGCCAGGATGCCCTGGCCCGCCGCTGGCTGCTGCGCTGGGGAGTCGTGTTGCTCAACTGTTCCCATGTGGTCTGGCAGTTGCGTGATTGGGAAACACGTTCCGATCCGCTGGTGCAGGTCCGGGACCTGTGCATCAGCCTGCTGCGGGATGTGATGAGCGAACGCGGTGTCCAGCAGCGCCCGCTGGCGTCCACGCTGAGCGAGTTAAAGCGGATTTGCGAAACCTTAGGCCATCATCCCCAGCCTGCCGCCAGAGAACTTGCGGCGATAGTCTGGCGGCTTTACTGTTCTCTGCTACAGCTCGAACAGGCCCCGGTAGCGGGCACCCTCACCGAAAGAACTACTTGATAACCCCACAGGCATAGCGCACGCCGCCGCCACCGAGCGGTTTCGGCTGATCGGACATGTTATCCCCGCCGACGTGGATCATCAGAGCTTTGCCTTTCACTTCATCGAGTTTTTTCAGACGCGGCGCCAACACGGGCTGCGTGGCTTTCCCCTCGTTATCCACCACCAGCACGGGCAAATCACCTAAATGCCCCATTCCAACGGGCCCTTCGTGTTTACCGGTATGATCCGGGTCCAGATGACCGCCTGCAGCTTCGGCCGCACTGGCTTTACCTTCTTTAACTGCAGGCTGGCAGCTGCCGTTGGCATGTACGTGGAAACCGTGCTCGCCGGGAGGCAACGCTTTGAGGTCAGGGGAAAATTCGAGGCCTTTATCGGTTTCGGTGATTTTTACTTCACCGATGGACTGTCCGACGGCTTGCGGGGTGACAAGATTCATTTCCACTTCCGTGCTGGCCGCGTATGCGCCGCTTGAAATGGCAAGAGTCAGTAACGTGAGCGTAATGCGCTTCATAGTACCTCCAAAAAAAAGTGTCCCTGGTAAGTCTAAACCAGGAACACCTTTCTGGACGGAACGTCAGCGCAAAGCGTGATTACGGTACGTCGTAACCCAGCGCGGCTTTACGGATACGGAACCACTGCTGACGGGTCATTTCGAGGTGCTCAGCGGCAATCGCAGAACGCACGCGCTCGATTTTGCCAGAGCCGATAATTGGCAGTGGCTGAGACGGCAGACGCATCACCCAGGCGTAAACCACCTGTTCGATGCTTTCCGCGTTCAGTTCTGTCGCTACGTTGGCCAGCTCTTCGCGCAGTGGGGCAAATTTGTCGTCATTGAACAGGCTACCGCCGCCCAGGCACGACCACGCCATTGGACGCACGCGCAGCTGTTGCAGCTGATCGAGCGTGCCGTCCAACAGTAGCGGCTGGTGAACCGGAGAAAGTTCGACCTGGTTAGTCGCCAGGGTAAACGGCAGACGTGATTGCAGCAGCGAGAACTGCGCCGGGGTAAAGTTAGACACGCCGAAATGACGCACTTTGCCACTCTGATGCAGCTCGGTGAAGGCTTCGGCCACTTCGTCTGCATCCATCAGCGGATCGGGACGATGGATCAGCAGCAGGTCCAGATAGTCGGTGGCCAGATTGGTCAGGGACTGCTCGGCGCTGCGAACGATGTGGGATTTATCGGTGATGTAGTGCCCGATAGCGTGTTCAGGTTTCGCGGTGGTCGCAATCCCGCATTTGCTGACCACTTCCATACGCGAACGCAGCTGCGGAGCCAGTTTCAAGGCTTCGCCAAACGCGGCTTCGCACAGATAACCGCCATAGATATCGGCGTGATCGACGGTGGTAATACCGAGGTCGAGATGCTCTTCAATAAAGCTGACCAGCTGCTGCGGGGACATGTTCCAGTCCATCAGACGCCAGTAGCCCATTACGAAGCGGGAGAATTCCGGGCCATTTGGCGCGAGAGTAATACGCTGAACCATACAAGCTTCCTCAACTGAAAAATTTCATCGAGTATACGCACATTTAGCGTTAAAACAGTGAAGGCTGATCAGGTTCTTCAGGTAAAGCGGATTTGTTTGCGCGGATTTTACGCAGCAGACGTTGACGGCAGAGGCGTAACACCTCCTGCTTTTGAGCATCATTGAAATTTTGCCAGTGGAAGCGCTCGTCGCGGCTGCGCATACAACCCCGGCAGTAGCCGCGTTCATCGGACTGACAAATCCCCCGGCACGGACTCTGTACCGGGAAAAACTCCAGTTGTTCTGCCACGCCGCCCCCCTGTTATCTGTATACTCTCATTGAAGCCTGATAATGCGCATCCTGCAACCAGCAATCATTTATCCCTTGCATTAGACCGATCGGTCTACTACATTGAGCCCCATGAACAAACACACTGAACACGACACCCGCGAACATATCCTCGCTACCGGCGAGCGTTTATGTATGCACCGCGGCTTTACCGGAATGGGGCTCAGCGAGCTGCTGAAAACGGCAGAAGTGCCAAAAGGCTCGTTTTATCACTATTTCCGTTCTAAAGAAGCGTTCGGTGTTGCGATGCTCGAGCGGCACTACGCAGACTATCACCAACGTCTGTCTGAGCATTTTGCCCATGGCGAAGGTAACTACCGCGACCGCCTGCTGGCCTATTACCAGCACACGCTGAACCAGTTTTGTCAGCAAGGCATTATCAGCGGTTGTCTGACGGTAAAACTGTCTGCCGAAGTGTGTGATCTCTCGGAAGTCATGCGCACGGAAATGAACAAAGGGGCCAGTCAGATTATTGTTTTGCTCTCCCACGCGCTTGAAGAAGGGCGTAAAGAGAAAAGCCTCACCATTTTCGGTGACGCCCATACCCAGGCCGAAGTGCTGTATTCGCTATGGCTGGGGGCCAATCTTCAGGCCAAAATTTCTCGCAGTGCGACGCCGCTCGAAAGTGCGCTCGAACATGCGAAGACCATGATTGCCGCGCCTGGCCCCTAACAGGCGTTTTTATTTATCGATTTACTAGACGACCGGTCTATTCAGGAGTCATGCACTATGTCACAACACAAACTGTTTACCCCGCTCAAGGTTGGCGCTGTCACGCTGCCTAACCGCGTACTGATGGCCCCGCTGACGCGTCTTCGCAGCATCGAGCCTGGCGACATCCCTACTCCGCTGATGGGTGAATACTATCGCCAGCGCGCAAGCTCCGGGCTGATTATCTCTGAAGCGACGCAGATTTCTGCTCAGGCGAAAGGCTACGCGGGCGCACCTGGTCTGCACAGCCCAGAACAAATTGCCGCGTGGACAAAAATCACCGCAGGCGTACATGCTGAAAACGGTCACATCGCCGTTCAGTTATGGCACACCGGCCGTATTTCACATGCCAGTCTCCAACCAGGTGGCCAGGCGCCGGTTGCGCCATCTGCGCTGAGCGCGGGCACCCGCACTTCCCTGCGTGATACCAACGGCCACGCCACTCGTGAAGACACCTCTGTACCACGCGCGCTGGAACTGGAAGAAATCCCGGGCATCGTTGACGATTTCCGCCAGGCGGTGGCTAACGCTCGTGAAGCCGGTTTCGACCTCATCGAACTGCACTCCGCGCACGGCTACCTGCTGCACCAGTTCCTGTCTCCATCCGCAAACCAGCGTACCGATCAGTACGGTGGCAGCATTGAAAACCGCGCCCGTCTGGTGCTTGAAGTGGTAGACGCCGTCAGCAAAGAGTGGAGCGCCGATCGCATCGGGATCCGTGTTTCGCCGATTGGTTCTTTCCAGAACACCGACAACGGCCCGAACGAAGAAGCGGATGCGCTGTATCTCATTGAAGAACTGGGTAAACGCGGCATTGCTTACCTGCACATGTCTGAGCCAGACTGGGCCGGTGGTCAGCCTTATACCGAAGAATTCCGTCGTAAAGTACGCGAACGTTTCCACGGCCCAATTATCGGTGCCGGGGCGTACACGCCAGAAAAAGCAGAAGATCTGATTGCTAAAGGTCTGATTGATGCCGTGGCATTTGGTCGCGCATACATCGCAAACCCGGACCTGGTTGCACGACTGGAGCGTAAAGCGGAACTGAACCCACAGCGCCCGGAAAGCTTCTACGGCGGCGGCGCGGAAGGCTATACAGACTACCCTACACTCTAATCCCCGCATTGATAGCGGCGGGCATCCGCCGCTATACTGATTGTCCTGCTTTATAAACAATATGATAAGGGGAAGACTATGCGCCTACTTCACACCATGCTGCGTGTTGGCAATCTGCAACGTTCCATCGAGTTTTACACCAACGTGCTGGGCATGAAGCTGCTGCGCACCAGCGAAAACCCGGAATACAAATATTCCCTCGCCTTCGTCGGCTACGGCCCGGAGAGTGAAGAAGCGGTCATCGAACTGACCTATAACTGGGACGTAGAAAGCTACGATCTCGGCACCGCTTACGGCCATATCGCGCTGAGCGTAGATAACGCCGCAGAAGCCTGTGAACGCATCCGCAATAACGGCGGCAACGTAACCCGCGAAGCCGGTCCGGTAAAAGGCGGCACCACCGTTATCGCCTTTGTCGAAGATCCAGATGGATATAAAATCGAACTGATTGAAGCCAAAGACGCCGGTAAAGGTCTTGGTCACTAAGACTCCCTGGGTGCTACGGCACCCATTTTTTTGCTCCCGCCTCTGCTGCAACCGCTGGCAAAATTTGCCATAATGCGCGCTACTTTTTGTAAGCCTAAGAGATCCTGATGTCCGACAACGCTCAACGTAATGCACTGTGCGACCGCTTCCGTGGTTTTTATCCTGTAGTAATAGATGTAGAAACAGCGGGCTTTAACGCTAAAACGGATGCGCTGCTGGAAGTCGCCGCCGTGACGTTAAAAATGGACGAAGACGGCTGGCTGATGCCGGACAGCACACTGCATTTCCATGTTGAGCCGTTTGAAGGCGCGAATCTGGTCCCGGAAGCGCTGGCGTTTAATGGCATTGATCCTAATGACCCTGAGCGCGGTGCCGTCAGCGAATACGACGCCCTGCACGCCATCTATAAAGAAATACGTAAAGGCATGAAGGATCAGGAGTGCAATCGGGCAATCATGGTGGCGCACAACGCCACGTTCGATCACAGCTTTATGATGGCCGCGTCTGAGCGCGCCGGGCTGAAACGCAATCCATTCCACCCGTTTGTGACTTTTGATACCGCCGCGCTGAGCGGGCTGGCACTGGGGCAAACCGTGTTGTCGAAAGCCTGCCTGGCCGCAGGAATGGAGTTTGACGGCAACAAAGCACACTCTGCTCTGTACGACACCGAACAGACAGCGCAGCTGTTTTGTGAAATCGTCAACCGCTGGAAACGTTTGGGCGGCTGGCCGTTACCGCTGCCGGAAGGCGAAAGCGAAGAGTAAAAAAAGCGACCATTGGTCGCTTTTTTATTGCCAGTCAAAAACTTACTCAGCGCTGCTCTGCTCGTCGTCTTTGTACTTAGCAGCCGTCTCTTTGATCAGCTGTTGCAGTTCGCCACGCTGGTACATCTCAATCAGGATGTCACAGCCGCCAACCAGCTCACCGTCAATCCACAGCTGTGGGAAGGTCGGCCAGTTTGCGTATTTTGGCAGCTCAGCGCGGATATCCGGGTTTTGCAGAATATCAACGTAAGCGAAACGTTCGCCACAGGCAGAGAGTGCCTGAACCGCCTGAGCAGAGAAACCGCAGCTTGGCAGTTTCGGGGAACCCTTCATATACAGAAGGATTGGGTTCTCGGCGATTTGGGTCTGGATTTTCTCAAGAGTCGTACTCATATCTTGCTTCCTTAAACTTCTTTTTATGGCTGTAGTCGCTAAGTGTAACGTCAACGACGGCTATCAGAAAATAACATTTTGTTCACGATAATGCATTTTACCTCTGACGTTTTGAAGTTGCCTTAAAAATATGCCTTTATCGGCCTACCCCGCGTAAACATGAGCATTTTCCGAGCATGTTATGTCCAGTTTGACGCATTTTTTTGCAGTCGCTAACGAAACTGTGCATCAGATACAAAAACACTATTAACAATTAATGTTTTTATGCTTTAGAATCGATTCGTTTTGTCAATCATACCCAGGCATGACCGTTTGCCTGCCTAACAGAGGAATGCTCAGTGGCGCGGATAAATAAAGTCTCGATCACGCTCTGTGCTTTGCTGTTTACATCGTTGTCCATTACGCCTTTGTCCCACGCATCGGAGCAGGCGCGCACGTCTGCGTCGCAAAAATCCCATCAGGCGAAAGCAGACCGTAAAAAGAAAACGACGGGCAACAAAACAAAATCAACAACGAAAGCCTCAAGCAAGAAGAAAACCAGTACCCTTAAGCAAACAACGAATGCTAAAAGTAAAAAAACGTCCGCCGTCAGTAAAACCGCCTCCGCCCGCAAAATCCATAGCCCCGCGTTGAAAACCGCCTCCGTCAAAATGGCGCAGAAATGCAACGTGCGTAAAGGCCATAAAAAGAAATGCGTTAGCGAAGACGTCAAACCGTTAACCATTGCGGATGCGCATAAAGCGCGCGTGCAGAAAGCACAAAAAACGGCGATGAATAAATTGATGGGCCAGATTGGCAAACCATACCGTTGGGGTGGCACTTCGCCACGCACCGGTTTTGATTGCAGCGGTCTGGTTTACTACGCGTATAAAGATCTGGTGAAATTCCGTATTCCTCGCACTGCAAATGAAATGTATCACCTGCGTGATGCCCGCTCTGTTAACCGGGGTGAGTTGCAAAGCGGCGATCTGGTGTTCTTCCGTACCCGCGGTCGTGGCACTGCCGATCACGTAGGCGTTTACGTCGGCAATGGTAAATTTATTCAGTCCCCGCGCACCGGCCGCGATATCCAGATTACCTCTCTGAGCGAAGATTACTGGGCGAACCACTACGTTGGCGCACGGCGCGTGATGACGCCGAAAACAATTCGCTGATCCCTGCCCTGTCGATCTATCGACAGGGTAAGTTCTTCTTTAGCCACATCTTTTAATTTGCTACCCTATCCATACTCAATGCATTGTTATTGAGTAATAAAATAATAGGGAGAATAAGCAATGTCATTCGAATTACCTGCATTACCGTATGCAAAAGACGCCCTGGCGCCACACATCTCCGTAGAAACGCTGGAATACCACTACGGCAAACATCACCAGACCTATGTCACCAACCTGAACAACCTGATCAAAGGCACTGCGTTTGAGGGCAAAACGCTGGAAGAGATCGTTCGCACTTCCGAAGCGGGCGTTTTCAACAATGCTGCACAGGTGTGGAACCACACGTTTTACTGGAACTGCCTGGCACCACATGCCGGTGGCGAGCCAACCGGTGACGTTGCAGCCGCTATCAACGCGAGCTTCGGCAGCTTTGCTGACTTTAAAGCGCAGTTCACCGATGCCGCTGTTAAAAACTTCGGCGCTGGCTGGACCTGGCTTGTGAAAAATGCAGACGGCAAACTGGCTATCGTTTCTACGTCTAACGCGGGTACCCCGTTAACGACTGACGCCATACCGTTGCTGACCGTGGATGTGTGGGAACATGCCTACTACATTGACTACCGTAACGCCCGCCCGAACTATCTCGAGCATTTCTGGGCGCTCGTAAATTGGGAATTTGTCGCGAAGAACCTGGCGGCATAATTTCTGGCCCGGCGGCATA
This sequence comes from Scandinavium hiltneri, assembly GCF_024764835.1. Classification (GTDB taxonomy): domain Bacteria; phylum Pseudomonadota; class Gammaproteobacteria; order Enterobacterales; family Enterobacteriaceae; genus Scandinavium; species Scandinavium hiltneri. The sequence continues at coordinate 251,102 of NZ_JALIGE010000073.1, forward strand.
TGCCAGCCGGGCATATCATCAATGGCTGGAATACACTTCTTCTGGCTGACGACGCCCAGTCATCAGCACCACCAGTAGCGCAGTTCCGGCGATAATCGCTCCCATTACTGGTACGAAGGTATAACCCAGACCGCCGGAAATCACTGCCCCGCCCGCCGCTGCGCCTAACGCATTACCCAGATTGAACGCCCCGATATTGACCGATGACGACAGACCTGGCGCTTCATGTGCCACACGCATCACGCGCATTTGCAGCGGAGGGACCACCGCGAAGGTCGCCGCCCCCCAGATAACCATACTTACCGCCGCGCCGATTTCGTTTTGCGCAAGCCACGGGATAGATGCCATGATAACGATCAGCAGCGTCAGGAAGCCTTTCAGCGTGCCGGTCACGGAGCGGTCAGCAAACTTGCCGCCCAGATAGTTACCGATAGAGAAGCCGACGCCAATCAGCACCAGCATGGCAGTAACGAACAGCGGTGACGCATGCGTAATGGTATGCAGCACGGGCGAAATATAGGTGTAGAGCGTGAACATCGCCCCCGCCCCGAGCACGGTGGTCAGCAGCGCCGTTAGCACCTGCGGACGCATCAGAACCGACAGCTCTTTTTTTACGTCCGGGCGTTCACCGCTGCTGCCCTTCGGCAAGGAGAACCACAGACTAACCATCGCCACCAGGCCAAGTCCGGCCGTTGCGAGGAACGACATCCGCCAGCCGATGGTTTCACCGAGCCAGGTTGCCGCCGGAACGCCGCCGATATTGGCAATCGTCAGCCCCATAAACATGGTCGCCACCGCGCTGGCCTGCTTATGCTTAGGCACAACGCTTGCCGCTACCACCGAACCGAGGCCGAAGAAGGCGCCGTGATTAAGACTGGTGATAATGCGCGACAGCAGCAGCGTGGTGTAATCCGGCGCGATTGCCGACAACACGTTGCCGATCGTGAAAATTGCCATCAGGAAAATGAGCGCATTACGGCGCGCGCGATGTGAAAGCAGCAGCGTCATCAGCGGCGCACCGACCATCACGCCAATGGCATACGCGCTGATCAGCATCCCAGCGACGGGAATCGACACGTCCACACCTTTGGCGATGACAGGCAGCAGGCCCATTGGCGAAAACTCAGTGGTACCTATGCCAAATGCCCCAATAGCCAGTGCCAGCAGGGGGAAATTGATTTTCATGTAACGACTCCGGTAAGCCATCTCATTGAGACAGTGCAAAAGCAGAAGTCAAAAGCATGACATCAATCACAAAAAAACAAAAGTAAACAAAATGGCAAAAGTTTTTTGCGAATTTGATAACAATCAGAAAGGAAGAATGAGAAGGAGGAAGAGAGCTCTCCCTCCGGGTAAATCAGTGCAGTACAGCAGTCAGCCCGGCAGAAACAATCAGCGCCAGAGCGATAACGGTAGTCATCAGAGAGAGCTTCAGGTCGGTACTCATCAATTTTTCTCCTTTTAATCCCCACAACAAAAGTGAGCTTGCTCATTTTTGCACAAATATACGCAAAAATCTTCCAGGTTTTCGGCTCATATACCCAAAATAATTCACGTTTCAGGCAGGCGGCAAGCCCGTGAATCCCCAGGCGCTTACTCAAGTAAGCGACGGAGATGAACAGGTGCAGCCAACGCACATACAACTTGAAGTATGACGAATTTAGCGATTTTTCTCTTTCCCTTTGCCTCAAAATCAGACAAAATTCCCAGCTAATTTAAAAGCGTACCAGCCATTGACCCCCTCCTGTCGTCCTGTCTGTATCCCGGCGTACTGCAATTCAATTGAATTGTGTTAAGGGTGTGTAAAGGCAAACGTTTTCGTGTCGGCAATCAGGCGTAAGGAAAGGGTCTGGAGTGAGAACGAATGGCAACTATTAAAGATGTAGCGAAACGCGCAAACGTTTCCACTACAACTGTATCACATGTAATTAACAAGACACGTTTCGTGGCGGAAGAGACCCGCAACGCGGTGTGGGCGGCCATTAAAGAGCTGCACTACTCCCCTAGCGCCGTGGCGCGCAGCCTGAAGGTGAATCACACCAAAACAATCGGCCTGCTGGCCACCAGCAGCGAAGCCGCCTATTTTGCTGAAATCATTGAAGCCGTTGAAAAAAACTGCTTCGAGAAAGGCTATACCCTGATCCTGGGTAACGCCTGGAACAACCTGGAAAAACAGCGCGCCTATCTTTCAATGATGGCGCAAAAGCGCGTCGATGGCCTGCTGGTGATGTGTTCGGAATACCCACAGTCGGTGCTCGAGATGCTGGAAGAGTACCGTCACATCCCGATGGTGGTGATGGACTGGGGCGAATCTAAAGCTGATTTTACCGACTCGGTGAATGATAACGCTTTCCAGGGTGGCTATATTGCCGGACGCTATCTGGTTGAACGCGGTCATCGTGAAATCGGCGTCATTCCTGGGCCGATGGAGCGTAATACCGGCGCCGGACGTTTGGCGGGTTTCATGAAAGCGATGGAAGAAGCGCAGATCAGCGTGCCTGAAAACTGGATTGTGCAGGGTGATTTCGAGCCGGAATCCGGCTATCGCGCCATGCAGCAAATTCTTGCGCAGCAGCCACGCCCGACCGCCGTATTCTGCGGCGGTGACATTATGGCGATGGGTGCCTTGTGTGCCGCAGACGAAATGGGCCTGCGCGTTCCACAGGATATTTCAGTCATTGGCTACGATAACGTGCGTAACGCGCGCTTCTTTACCCCTGCCCTGACCACTATCCACCAGCCGAAGGATTCGCTGGGTGAAGCGGCCTTCGATATGCTGCTGGATCGTATCGTCAATAAGCGTGAAGAGTCGCAGTCAATTGAAGTGCATCCGCGCCTGATCGAGCGTCGCTCGGTTGCCGACGGTCCGTTCCGCGACTACCGCCGTTAATGATCTCTCAGGAGCCGGTTATTCCGGCTCCTGTAACCACTCTTTATTCAACGTTTCACTGTCCCCTAAATACTCCAGCAGCCAGCTCAGCGCCGGTGACATGTCATTTTGTTGCCAGGTCAGGCAGCAGGCCGCATCCGGGAACGGATTTTCCAGCTCCAGCGCCACCCATTCACCGCTGTCGATATACGGACGGGCAAAATGCGTGGGCACCATTCCGGCACACAGCCCGGCTGAAAGACAGGTTGCGGAAGATTCCCAGTCCGGCACCACAATCCGTTTTTGATTATCCAGCAGCCAGGTGATGCGTTTCGGCAGCGATCGCGAGGTATCTTCCTGCACCAGCGCCGACCAGTTGCGCAACACATCATCGCTGAGCGGGCCGGGCATCTGCGCCAGCGGGTGTTGACTCGACACCACGCAGTTCCAGCTCAGCATCCCCATATCGCGAAACGCATAACGCCCACCGACCGGGATCGCCTGTGTGGCCCCAATTGCCAGCTCCACGCGCCCGTCGGATAACGCATCCCATACGCCGTTGAACACTTCCTGGAACACGCACAGTTCGACATCCTTAAAGTGGCGATAGAAATCAACAATCATCTGCCGGGTGCGTTCCGGGCGCACAATATTGTCCACCGCGATGGCCAAATTGCCGCGCCAGCCGTTGGCAATTTGCTGACACTGCTGACGGGTGATCTGCATTTTTTTGATAACAGAGCGCCCCTCTTTCAAAAACCAGGCACCTGCGGGGGTTAATTCCACGTCACGATGGCGTCGTTCAAACAGCGGAACCGCCAGCCATTCCTCTAGCTGACGTACAGTATAGCTGATCGCCGAAGGCACACGGTGCAACTCCTGCGCGGCCGCGCTGAAGCTCCCGTTACGCGCTACGGCATCCACCACTTCAAGAGAATATTCTGACCACATAGGTTGCCTGCAAAAAATTTGAACTCAACAGACAAATATTAGCGTTTCACAAGCGAAGTTGCACTCCCTACACTCTGCTGCCATCGACACCTGCAACGAGAAAGAAAATGAATAAGCAACCTGGGAAAGGATTTTTGTGCTGGCTGGCTGGCCTGAGCGTACTCGGTTTTCTGGCAACCGATATGTATCTGCCCGCATTTGCCGCCATTCAAACTGATTTACAAACCCCTGCCGCCGCCGTCAGCGCCAGCCTTAGCCTGTTCCTGGCCGGTTTTGCCCTCGCACAGCTGATGTGGGGCCCGCTGTCTGACCGTTACGGTCGTAAACCTATTCTGCTGACCGGCCTGGCGATATTCGCCGTGGGCTGTCTGGGAATGCTGTGGGTGCGTGATGCAACCCTGTTGCTGGTGTTGCGCTTTGTGCAGGCGGTCGGCGTTTGCGCCGCTACCGTTACCTGGCAGGCGATGGTCACCGATTATTATCCGGCTCAGCGCACCAATCGTATCTTCGCGACTATCATGCCGCTGGTTGGACTTTCTCCGGCTCTGGCACCGCTGCTCGGCAGTTGGATCCTGCATCATTTCGAATGGCAGGCAATTTTTGCCACTCTGTTTGGCATTACGCTGCTGCTGATGCTGCCTGCGCTGCGTCTGCAAAAACCGGTGCGCATCGTGCATAAGGAAGAACAGCCCCTGACCTTCCTGACGCTTTTGCGCTCGAAAGATTATCGCGGCAACGTGCTGATTTACGCCGCCTGCTCCGCCAGCTTCTTCGCGTGGCTGACCGGCTCGCCGTTTATTCTGAGCGCCATGGGTTACGGCCCGACGGTGATTGGCCTGAGCTACGTGCCACAGACCATCGCTTTCCTTATCGGGGGCTACGGCTGTCGTGCCGCCCTGCAAAAATGGGAAGGTCAACAGATGCTGCCATGGCTGCTGCTGGCGTTCGCCGTGAGCGTAGCGGGCACCTTTGCTGTCGGTCTGACCGCAGGCAGCTCACTGACAGCCCTGCTCATCCCTTTCTGTCTGATGGCGATGGCCAACGGCGCGATTTACCCAATCGTTGTGGCTCAGGCACTGCGCCCATTCCCGCACGCCACGGGGCGGGCAGCAGCGATGCAAAACACGCTACAGTTGGGTTTGTGTTTTCTGGCAAGCCTGGTGGTTTCGACCCTGATTTCCACTCCACTCCTGACCACCACCAGCGTGATGCTGGCCACCGTAGTTCTGGCAGGCTGGGGTTATCGGATGCAGTTTGTTGCACAACGTGATGAAAACGCAGGTTCAACTGAAGAATCACACGCATAGTATCGTTAGCGACTATGTAACAATTCAGTCATTAGTTTGCTAAGAATTTTTTATTGAATCACTCATTTTTGCGGCTTATACTGATTTCGGTAACACATAAATACGATAAATATTAGCGATTAACGGGGGAACGGATCTCCCCCGATTAACCACGGAAGGCCTTTCGGCAAGGGTTATCTCCCTTCCTCTGTTCTACGTCGGATAGCAGACTCACGGATATTCCGTGAGAGTTCTCACACAACCAAAAAAGCGTCTACGCTGTTTTAAGGTTCTGATCACAAGCCGCGTGATGGAGAAGCTATGAGTTCATCGTGTATAGAAGAAGTAAATTTGCCTGATGATGACTGGTACCGCATTGTTAACGAATTACTGAGTCGTGCCGGCGTCAGAGTTAATGGTTCTGCTCCCTCAGATATCCGGGTCAATAATCCCCTGTTCTTTAAACGCGTGCTGCAGGAAGGGTCGCTGGGATTAGGCGAAAGCTATATGGACGGCTGGTGGGAATGTGAACGGCTCGATGTATTTTTTCATAATGTGCTTCGTGCCGGTCTGGAAAGCCAACTCCCCCACCATCTGAAAGATACGCTACGTGTCGCAGGCGCCCGTCTGCTCAATCTTCAAAGTAAAAAACGCGCCTGGATAGTAGGCAAAGAGCATTACGATTTGGGCAACGATTTATTCAGTCGGATGCTTGACCCCTTTATGCAATATTCCTGCGCGTACTGGAAAGATGCCCAAACGCTGGAACAGGCACAACAGGCGAAACTGGACCTCATTTGTCAGAAGCTGCATTTGCAGCCCGGCATGCGAGTTCTCGATATCGGCTGTGGCTGGGGTGGGCTGGCGCATTTTATGGCGAAAAACTACGGCGTGAGCGTCGTCGGTGTGACCATTTCGGCTGAACAGCAGAAGATGGCCCTGGCGCGCTGCGAAGGGCTGGACGTGCAAATCCTGTTGCAGGATTATCGAGATTTGCAGGATCAGTTCGACCGTATCGTTTCTGTCGGAATGTTCGAGCACGTCGGGCCGAAAAACTACGCCACCTATTTCAACGTGGTAGATCGTAACCTGACGCCTGACGGCCTGTTTTTGCTGCACACCATCGGGTCGAAGAAAACGGATAACAATGTCGATCCGTGGATCAACAAATACATCTTCCCGAATGGCTGCCTGCCGTCCGTACGTCAGATTGCCAGCGCCAGTGAACCGTACTTTGTGATGGAAGACTGGCACAATTTTGGCGCCGATTACGACACCACGCTGATGGCCTGGCATACGCGTTTTCTGCATAGCTGGCCGGAAATTGCTGACAACTATTCAGAGCGTTTCAGAAGGATGTTCTCTTATTATCTGAACGCCTGTGCCGGTGCTTTCCGCGCCCGTGACATTCAGCTCTGGCAGGTGGTATTCACCCGCGGGGCAGAAGGCGGTTTACGCGTCGCCCGATAAAACAACCCCCGGCAAGCCGGGGGTTGTTTTACTCATCTGCGCTACGCGTTTTGGCTGCCGCTTCTTTTGCGGCCATAACTCGTTCTACCGTATCCACCACCGCCTGCGTCTGCGGATCAATCTCAATGTTCACCTTCTCACCGAGCTTCTTCTTACCAAGCGTCGTGCGTTCCAGCGTTTCCGGGATCAGATGCACGCAGAAGCGCGTCAGCGTGACTTCTCCGACCGTCAGGCTAATACCGTCAATGCCGATAAAACCTTTGTACAGGATGTATTTCATCAATGTCGGATCCTGAACCTTAAACCATATCTGGCGGTTATTTTCAGAGGTCAGGATTTTTGATACGTCGGCGGTGGTCATAATATGACCCGACATTAAATGGCCGCCAATCTCATCGCTAAAACGCGCGGCACGTTCCACGTTAACCACGTCGCCCGCTTTCAGTTCGCCCAGATTGGTAATACGTAGCGTCTCTTTCATCAGGTCAAAACTGATGTGATTGCCGTTAATTTCCGTCACCGTCAGGCAGCAGCCGTTGTGGGCAACAGAGGCGCCAGTTTCAATACCGTCGAGCATATGCGCTGGCATTTCAACGATATGCGTGCGGAAGTTAGGTTTTTCATCGATGGACACAATTTTTGCCGTGCCCTGAACGATACCAGTAAACATGCCAATAACTCCTGTATCTTACGAGGGCGGAATCATCACCGCCTTTTATACCCCGCACAATACCAGTTGCTATCAGGCCTTGCCAGTCAGGCTGTGCTCACTGCCATTTTTTGACTGGCTTAATACCCATTACTCGCTACAATATATTCGAAAATTCCCCTGCTCTTTCTTTTTGCTGCCAGTGCCGGCGGCTTTTTTAGTCTCTTCAACAATAACAAACAATAAAAGGTACCCCCGTGCAAAAGTACGTTATTGAAGCGCGCCAGCTTCTCGCGCTGGCAATCCCGGTCATCATTGCGCAGGTGGCCCAGACCGCAATGGGTTTCGTTGATACGGTCATGGCCGGTGGTTACAGTGCCACCGATATGGCGGCGGTGGCTATTGGCACCTCTATCTGGCTCCCGGCGATTTTATTTGGTCACGGCTTGCTGCTGGCCCTGACGCCGGTGGTGGCCCAACTGAACGGTTCAGGTCGCCGCGACCGCATCGGCCATCAGATTCGCCAGGGATTCTGGCTCGCCGGTTTTGTCTCTATTCTGGTGATGATAGTGCTGTGGAATGCCGGTTATATCATTCACGCGATGCACAATATTGACCCGGTGCTGGCTGATAAAGCCGTGGGCTATCTGCGCGCGCTGCTGTGGGGCGTTCCAGGGTATTTGTTCTTCCAGGTATGCCGCAATCAGTGTGAAGGTCTGGCGAAAACCAAACCGGGTATGGTAATGGGCTTTATCGGCCTGCTGGTGAATATTCCGGTGAACTACATCTTTATTTACGGTCATTTCGGTATGCCAGAACTCGGCGGCGTTGGCTGCGGCGTGGCGACAGCGTCCGTTTACTGGGTCATGTTCTTCGCGATGGTTTCCTACGTGAAACGCGCCCGTTCAATGCGTGATATTCGCACCTACGAAGGATTCGTGAAGCCTGACTACGCGATCATGAAACGTCTGGTACAGCTCGGACTGCCTATCGCGTTAGCGCTGTTTTTCGAAGTGACGCTGTTTGCGGTGGTCGCCCTGCTGGTATCTCCTTTGGGGATTGTTGATGTGGCCGGACACCAGATTGCGCTTAACTTCAGCTCGCTGATGTTCGTCCTGCCAATGTCGCTGGCGGCGGCGGTAACCATTCGCGTGGGCTTTCGTCTGGGCCAAGGTTCCACGCTTGATGCACAAACCGCGGCCCGTACCGGACTTGGCGTCGGTGTCTGTATGGCAGTATTGACGGCGATTTTTACCGTGACGATGCGTGAGCATATTGCGCTGCTTTATAACGATAATCCTGAAGTGGTGACCCTGGCCTCGCATCTGATGCTGCTGGCGGCTATTTATCAAATCTCCGACTCAATTCAGGTGGTGGGCAGCGGGATCCTGCGTGGGTACAAAGACACGCGTTCGATTTTCTTTATCACCTTCACCGCCTATTGGGTGCTCGGTCTGCCATGCGGGTATATTCTGGCATTAACCGATATCGTCGTGCCGCGCATGGGCCCGGCGGGCTTCTGGATGGGCTTTATCATCGGCCTGACCTCTGCCGCAATCCTGATGATGTTGAGAATGCGTTTCCTGCAACGCCAGCCTTCCGCCATTATTCTGGCTCGCGCTGCACGCTAAGTGCCTGACAGCCGCCTCCGGGCGGCTGCTTTCTCAACATTTTGTGCAGTGTTTCCGCAATCGCGTGAAATCTGGAAGAAAAGTGGCATTTGCCTCTTGCCACTTCTCCTTCCTGCCGCTAATATTCGTCCCCGTTGTGCGTCCGTAGCTCAGTTGGTTAGAGCACCACCTTGACATGGTGGGGGTCGGTGGTTCGAGTCCACTCGGACGCACCATTGCGTTTATAGCTCAGTTGGTTAGAGCACCACCTTGACATGGTGGGGGTCGTTGGTTCGAGTCCAATTAAACGCACCATCTCTCTTTTGTGCGTCCGTAGCTCAGTTGGTTAGAGCACCACCTTGACATGGTGGGGGTCGGTGGTTCGAGTCCACTCGGACGCACCATTCTAAAAATTCGCTTCCTCTCCCCTTTACGCTCAAATGCTGTCCACATAACAATATTCAGGCAATGAAGCGCTTTCGCCCTTCTTACCGCACCTCAAATTTCAGTCCGGGTCGGTTTGCGTGCACTGTTTCGTACCACCAGTTTTCCCGACAGCACTTGCTGGACTGCCGGTGAATCCGCATCCTCGAATCGCTGAGTAATGATCCGCACTGCGGAAGCCACCATGTCGTTGACCGGCTGAACATAGGTCGTCAGGCTGAATAAAGGCCAGGCGCCCATCGGAATGTTATCGAACCCCACGACAGAGATATCCTGCCCTGCCACTAACCCCAATTCACCGACCACCACATTCAATGCGCCTATCGCCATAATATCGTTGGCGCAGAAAATGCCATCCGGACGATCTTTCCCTTTAAGCAACTGGCGGGTCGCTTCCATAGCCGTTTCAAGATCGTATAAACCCTGAACACGCCGCGGTGGGGCAATACCCTGCGCATGCAGGCGATCGCAGAAACCTTTCTCACGATCCCGGCTGGTCGATGAACTGTCGAGCCCGGCCATAAACGCCAGACGCTGGTGCCCACCCGCCACCAGAAAATCGGCAATTTGTGCGCCACCTACGAGGTTATCACTGGTCACACTTGAGACGCTTTTGCTGTCATTTTTTCGGTTCAGCAGTAATACAGGCAAGCCATTCTGCTGACACTCTTCAGCAAAATGGGATGAAAGCATGGTGGACACTAAGATCAGTGCCTCGACGCGATGCCGCAGTATATCTTCCAGAATCGGATCAGTATCACCATCGCCCTGCATTGAGAAGAGCAGCACGCGATATCCCATTTCGTTGAAGGCGTGCGACAGTTCGTCCACCAGCCCGGCATAGAAAGGATTCATCAAACCAGGCACCACTACGCCAATCATATTAGAGCGACGGGTTATCAGTGAACGTGCGACAAAACTTGGCCGGTAACCCAGGTGCGCTGCGGCGAGTTTGACTTTCTCCCGCGTCGCATCAGAGACCTTCCCCCCTTCGGTAAAGGCACGTGATACCGCAGATTGTGAAACGCCTGCAAGCTTTGCTACTTCATAGCTTGTCACGGGACGGCGGATACGTTCGACCATTGAGAGCTCCCTTCAAAAAGAAATACCGTGACAGACATTATGGAGGATTACACCCCTTAATCATAATTTTTGCGATCTCCATTGCATTCGAATGCAATAAAAGTTTCTTTCCGATTTATTTCATGACTACTATTGAATGCATTCGAAGTCACACACCTGCATAAGAGACACTGGAGAGTAGACGATCATGGCAAAATGGCTGAAACACGGCGCTGAAGCTGAGGCAATTAAATCCGCAGACCGTAAGGTTCGGGAAACCGTCGAAAGTATTCTGGCGGATATCGCGGAACGAGGAGACGCAGCGGTGCGGGAGCTTTCCATTCGCTTCGACAACCTGGATCGCGAAAGCTACCGGTTAACCGTTGAAGAAATTGCCACCTGTTATGAGCAATTGTCCAAGCGAGATATCGCCGATATCGCTTTTGCCCAGGAGCAGGTTCGCAATTTTGCCCAGCATCAGCGTGACAGCATGCACGATGTTGAGGTTGAAACGCTGCCGGGCGTGATCCTGGGTCATAAAAACATTCCAGTCAGCGCGGCAGGTTGTTATGTTCCGGGCGGAAAATATCCTCTCCTGGCCTCCGCGCACATGTCGGTCATCACCGCCAAAGTGGCGGGCGTACCTCGCATCATCACTTGCGCCCCGCCCTTCAATGGTAAACCAGCCCCGGCAATTGTCGTCGCGCAGCACATGGCCGGTGCCGATGAAATCTATTGCCTCGGCGGGATCCAGGCCGTCGCTGCGATGGCGATTGGCACAGAAACTATCGCCCCCGTTGATATGCTGGTAGGACCGGGCAATGCCTTTGTCGCCGAAGCGAAAAGGCAACTTTTCGGTCGCGTGGGCATCGACCTGTTTGCGGGCCCAACCGAAACACTGGTAATTGCTGATGACAGCGTTGATGGTGAACTGTGTGCCACCGATCTGCTTGGTCAGGCTGAGCATGGCCCGGACTCTCCGGCGATTTTGCTGACGACCTCTGAAAAACTCGCTATTGAAACACTTGCTGAAATCGAGCGCTTGTTAGAGATTTTACCCACGGCGAATATCGCTCGTCAGTCATGGGACAAATTTGGCGAAGTGATTGTCGCCGACAGCGACGAAGAAATGCGGGATATCGCCGATAAACTGGCTTTCGAACATGTGCAGGTGATGACCCGTAATCCTGACTGGTTCTTGCAGAATCTGCGTAATTTTGGCGCACTGTTCCTCGGACCTCGCACCAACGTCGCCTATGGGGATAAAGTTATCGGCACCAACCATACTCTGCCGACCAAACAGGCCGCACGTTATACCGGTGGATTATGGGTAGGTAAATTCCTCAAAACGTGTTCTTACCAAAAAGTCCTTACCGATGAAGCTTCAACCCATGTTGGCGAATATTGCTCTCGCCTGTGTGCGCTTGAAGGATTTGCAGGTCACGGTGAGCAAGCAAACATTCGCGTACGCCGCTATGGGCACAAAAATGTGCCTTATGCCGGCATTGTTGAATAAGGATGTAATGATGACGTTGCCCAAAACTCCCAGTTTTCGTCTGGATGGAAAACGCGCGCTGGTGACTGGAGGCTCCCGCGGCATCGGATATGCTGCGGGACTGGCGCTGGCCGAGGCCGGTGCAGAGGTATGGATTGCCGCCCGTGACGCTTCCCGGCTCAATAGCGCGGTAGAGACAGCCCGGGAGGCTGGCCTGAAACTGAACCCGGTGCAGGTCGACATCACCCGGCCTGAGGATGTTCAGCACGTTATCGAACACCTTCCTCAAATGGATATTTTGGTTAACAGCGCCGGACTGGCACGGCACCAGCATTTTACCGATGTCAGTCAGGAGAACTATGACGCCGTTATGGACATCAACGTGCGGGCGACATTTTTCCTGTCCCAGCAGGTGGTACGGCGGATGAAAAGTGCCGGTATTCAAGGATCGATTGTGCATATTTCATCGCAAATGGGGCATGTTGGCGGACCGATGCGCAGCGTTTATTGCGCATCAAAATTTGCACTGGAAGGCCTCACGCGGGCGATGGCCATTGAATTAGGCCCTTTCGGGATCCGCGTCAACACCCTGTGCCCGACGTTTATTGAAACCGAACTGTCGCAAAGCTCACTGGCCGACCCGCAATTTCATCAGCAGGTTCTGAGTAACATTAAACTCGGGCGTTTAGGGCAACTGGAAGATGTGATGGGACCGGTCGTGTTTCTTGTGTCCCCGGCAGCAGCTCTGATCACGGGCACTGCGTTAATGGTTGATGGCGGCTGGACCGCATCCTGAATCTGGAGGTTATTATGTCTGTGCAATTACTGCGTCGTGATGTCCTGCTGTTCTTCATTATCAGCCTGCTGTTTTTCGTCAGCATTCATGCTTTCGATCCGTTTCTCGCGCCTTACATTACCTCACTCAATGTCGAGGCCCGAACGATGGGCATTATTATCGGTGCGACGGGGCTGGCATCGATGCTGCTGCGTTTCCCTACGGGCATCCTTTCCGACCGTTTTCATAATCGTAAACGCATTATTCAGGTAGGTTTGCTGTTTACCATTCTTTCCTGGCCGATAGTGTTTTTACATCCGACACCGGAAACCTTGTTTATTGCCAAGCTGGCCGATGGCGTGACCAGCGCGACATGGGTAATTTACAACGTGATGTTTGTCGCTTTCTTCCCGCCTCTTGAAGCCGCTGCCGCCGTGGCGTTGCTCAGCGTCACCTCCCCGGTAGGCACCTTTATAGGCATCTCACTGGCGGGTTTTATGGCGCGTCATTTCGGCCCACAGTCGAGCTTTCTTGTCGCCACCGCGGCGGCGACCCTCGCCCTGCTGCTGACGTTCTTCATCCGTGAACGCCGTCCTGAGCGTGCGCGTGAAGAAGCCGCCGTATCCGCCGTGCGCAGCCAGCTCAGCGATAAATCTGTCTGGTTTCTCGGCGGCCTCTGTGCCGCAGTGATGATGGTGCCATTTGCCACCCGCGATACCCTCACGCCGCTGCTGGCTGAAGGGTTCGGCATGGCGGCGGGCTCACTCGCAACATTAAGCAGCATTCACCTGTTCTTTTATGCCCTCTCCACCGCACTCTGCGCGCCAGTCTTCTATCGCCGACTCGGCCTCGCCAAAACCGCGGTGATTGGCGGAGTGATGCAAGGGGTGGTCGCCATCGCAATGCCTTATGCGCCGAATATACTGGCGCTCTATGGCCTGCAGGCGCTGGCTGGCGTGTCCTTCGGTATGATTTTCACCGTGCTGAATTCTCTGATAATCACCCATACCCCGGTCTGGCAGCAGTCCACCCGCGTCGGGCTTTACCAGAGTATCTACTCCGCCGGGATTTTCTTCGGCCCGGTACTGGTCGGCTACATCAAATACTACTTCGCCATGAAACAGGGATTCCTGGTGGTCGGCCTGATTTCTATCCTTTCGATCGTGCTAATCCATCATGTGATTCGTATGGTTGAAGCCCGTCGTGAATCTGAAACCGTACCGGCATGAAGATGAAACCGCTTAAAAACGAGGCTGTTCCGTTAATTCTGCTCGGCGGTACCCTGTGCGACGAGCAGCTCTGGCAACCGATGCTGAATACACTCTCTGTCAGTCATGTGCAGTGTCTGACGCTGCAAGACGAAGAGTGCGCTCAGGCCGCCGCAGAGCGTCTGCTGGCGCAGCTACCTGCAAGATTCTGTGTGTGCGGATTTTCATTGGGCGCGATTGTCGCGTTACAGCTGCAGGCTATCGCCCCGCAACGCATCGCGGGACTGGCCCTGATTTCGGTTAATCCGTTCGCCGATCTGCCGCAAAATGCGCAACCGCGCCGGACGGCTGTAGAACACGCTCGGGCGCTTGGGTTTGAGGCATTTATTACACAACAGCTCTGGCCACGCTATGTCGCTGGTCAGCGCCAAAACGATGCTGATTTGCGCCAGAACATTATCGCCATGGCGCAAAATTGCGGCCATGAGGTCTTCGCCAGACAGACAGAAATTGCCATCAGCCGCATCGACCGTCGGGATGCACTGACAAAACTCACCGTACCGGTTCTGCTGGTGAATGGCGAAGAAGACCCGATTTGCACGGTGGAGCATCATCGTGCCGCACATCACGCCGCGCCCTCTGCACACTGGCAAACGCTACCTGGCGTCGGTCACTTTGTGCCGCTTGAAGCGCCACAATTGACAGCCAAAGTCCTTCATTCATGGTTAAACGAGGTCCTGCTATGCGAATTAACCCACTAAAACAACACCAGCAACCGATAATCAATGGCTGGCTGGCCATTCCGAGCAGTTACAGTGCCGAAATCGTCGGCCACCAGGGGTATGACTCAGTCACGGTCGATATGCAACACGGTATGATCGACTTCGCCTCCGCGCTGACCATGTTACAGGCACTCTCCTCGACTCCTGCAACTCCCATTGCACGTGTCTCGCACAATGACGGGGCGCTCATTATGCAACTGCTCGATGCAGGCGCATACGGCATTATCTGCCCGATGGTTTCCACCGCCGACGAGGCGCGCCGTTTCGTCTCGGCCTGCCGCTATCCGCCTCTGGGTAACCGCTCATTCGGACCCGCGCGCGCCCTGCTGTATGGCGGCAAAGATTATCCTCAACATGCCAACGAGCAAATCCTGACCCTGGCGATGATTGAAACCCGTGATGGCTTAAAAAATCTGGATGCGATCCTCGATGTGGAAGGATTAGACGGCATTTTCATTGGGCCTAACGATCTTTCCCTGACGCTGACCGGCACGGCCAGTGCAGAGTCTCAGCACCCGGAAATGCTGGAGGCGGTCGATCATGTTCTCAAACGCACTCAAGCGGCCAACAAAATTGCCGGAATCTTCTGCACCTCGGGCCAGGCTGCGGCTGACCGTATCGCGCAAGGTTTCACCCTGGTGACGCCAGCAAATGATGTTATGCAACTCTCTCAGGCTGGTCGCGAAGCGGTTGCTCGCGCTCGCGGCAACGTTCTTCCGGCCCGTTCAGGTTCCGGTTATTAATGGAGATGGTATGAAAAACACGACTCTGACCCACGAAGAAGCCCGTAAGCGCCTGATTACGCCAGAAGATATGGTGTCATGCAGCGTGGCGTTTATTGACTGCAAATTACCCGGCTCTCATCTTAAGCAGAATTACTCGTTTATCGGGCCTGGCGTCACGCAATCGAGCGAGCAAGTCATCAATATTCCGCTGCCTCACGGTTTCAACATTGGCGCTGCCGCAATGCCGAAAGGCGTCACCAATAATCTTCATCTTCATTTCACCGCCGAAGTGTTCCTGATCCATGAAGGGAGTTGGCGCTTTCGCTGGGGTGCAAATGGCGAAAATGAAGCGACATTCAGCGCACCGGCAATTTTGTCGATCCCGACGTGGATCTTCCGTGGTTTTACCAATGCTTCAGCAACGGACACCGATGGCTGGGTCTTCACCGTACTGGGCGGCGATAACACCGGCGGTATTATCTGGCACCCCTCCGTTATGCAAGCGGCGAAAGAATACGGGTTATACCTCAGCCGCGAGAACATGCTGATCGATGTTGAAAAAGGAGATGCGATTCCGGACGCTTCGGCGCTGATGCCGGAACTGGCACAAGCCGAAATCGAGAGTCTCACCCACTATACGCCGCAGCAAATGGCAGAATTTGCGGTGACGGGTGAGCAACGCCAATGGTCCTCGCAGGGATTGCTGGATGCAATCCTGCCCGGCCACGGTGCACAAATTGCGCCGGTTATCGGGTTTGGTGTCAGCCAGGATCGAAACAGCCAGCCGAAAATTATCCGTCCTCATGGTTTTTCAGTGGAATGGTTGAAACTGCCAGCGGGCGGCCAGCTTGGCCGTCACCGTTGTGAGCAGGTTCAGGTGATCATGGTCTTTAAAGGCACGCTGGAAGTGACGTTCAATCACCAGGGTGAAGAGGTGGTCCTCACCGCCCCTGAACGCTCGGTCATTTCTGTTCCGGAAAACTGCTGGCGGCAGTACCGTGCGCTGGACGGTGAGTGTGAAGTGACGCTGACCAGTCGTGGCGATCAGCGCAAAACGCTCTACTGGGATGAAGAGATCGTCGCCGCAGCGGAGCAACACGGCTGGGCTGTAGATCCTGACGGCTATATTGCGAAGGTAGATGTCATGCCTCTTACGGCACGTAAGGTTGCCCGCCGCGTGTCTGCGGCCTACACCGCGCGCATCGAAAACTAGATTCGCCCTATACCGGCTCTTCCGCCGGTAAAAAATCCTACCGACTCTCTCTTTCAAAGCCATCTGCACGTCAGATGGCTTTTTTCATTTAGATGATTCAGCGAGTTATCGCTGGCCAGCGTTTTCACAAACTGTCGCGTTAATCCCGCACAATCCATGATACCTGCTGAGTTTTCGTTGCCGGAACGTGCGTGCGTCGGCGATACGACCCTAAGCTGTCGGGCGTACAGTAGGTACAGTGTGCCAGACAGTCGATGTTTTCCTGCCGCACTCCTGCATCCAGTAGATGAATCTCGCAAAATGTCGGTAAATCAAACCACAGACTGTTTTCTTCACGTGCTGTGGCACTGATCGCATTTGGCCCTCGCGCTGCCACAGAGAACAAACGCTGCTTGTGTTGGCGCACCTGTTCTGCGGCAGGTGTTTGTAATAACGCGTCATAAAATGAGGGCGACACCTCATAACAGCACGGGCGAATATGCGGACCGATAGCAACGATAATATCCTCAAGACTCACCCCCGCTGCGATAAACTGCGCCACGCTTTCCCGCACGATGCCCTGCGCGGTACCGCGCCATCCGGCATGAACGCTGGCAATAAAGCGTCCGTCACGCGACGCCATCAATAAGGGTAAACAATCTGCGGTATAGACCCCGATCTGCTGGCCTGAAATTTGCGTAAAAAGGCCATCCGCATGAGGACGCTCTGTAGGAGGTGCGACGTAATTGAGGATCTCCGTGCCGTGGACCTGCTTGATATCCACGAGGGTGGATTTATCAAACACCGCGAATTCATGCACGTCGAGAAAGGCGTGGCGAACGCCGGGGATGTCTGCCAGTAAACGGGAAAAATAGGCCATGAGGTTCTGTCATTCGAATGTCGTAGCCTTTAACCGTAATCCAGCGACGCCTTTCCGACAAGTCGGCAGGCATCGCTGGCAACGATTAATTACAACACCTTACTGAGAAACGACGCGGTGCGAGGGTTCTGCGGCGCGCTGAAAATCTGCTCTGGCGTGCCCTGCTCCTGAATAATGCCCTGGTCGATGAAAATCACCCGATCCGCCACTTCGCGAGCAAAGCCCATTTCGTGGGTCACGATAACCATCGTCATCCCTTCCGTGGCCAGGTTTTTCATCACTTCCAGCACGTCGCCGACCAGTTCTGGGTCAAGCGCGGACGTCGGCTCATCGAACAGCATGAGCGACGGCTGCATCGCTAAAGCCCGGGCAATGGCCACGCGCTGCTGCTGCCCGCCGGACAGACTGGACGGCCAGGCATCGCGCTTATCGCTCAAACCGACTTTCGCCAGCAGCCCTTCGGCATAGGTCACTGCCTCGGCGCGGGACATGCCGCGCAGCGCCATCGGCGCCATCAGCAGGTTATCCAGCACCGTCATGTGCGGAAACAGGTTAAAGCGCTGGAAGACCATGCCCACACTCTCGCGGAGTTTATTGAGATCGGTCTTCTTATCGTGTACCGGGAAGCCGTTGACCTCCACTTCGCCTTCGCTCACCGATTCCAGCGCGTTCATGCAGCGTAAAAAGGTGCTTTTCCCGGAGCCGGAAGGCCCAATCACGCAGACCACCTCCTGCGGTTGAATATCACAGTCGATACCGCGCAGAACGTGGCTCGCACCGAAGTGCTTATGCAGATTTTTAATGTGAATCACTTTTGCCAAACCTCTTTTCCAGACGGTTAACCAGCTGCGCCAGCACGAAGGTAATTACCCAATAGACAACCGAAATGGTCAGGTACGGTTCCCAATAAGTGGCGTACGCCCCGGAAACGGTACGCGCGGCGTACGCCAGGTCTGCCAGACCAATCGCCGACGCCAGCGAAGAGTCTTTCACAATCGCGATGGCGTTATTGCCGAGTGGCGGCAGAATACGGCGAAACGCCTGCGGTAAAATCACCTTGCGCATGGTTTTCCACCACGGCATACCCAGCGCGCGGGACGCTTCCATCTGGCCTTTATCAATCGACTGAATGCCTGCGCGGAAAATCTCCGACACATAGGCCCCGGCGTTGAGCGTAATCGCCACGATGCAGGACAAAAACGCACCGTAGTTTGATCGCAATTCACGGGCGAAATCGCTGCTCATCACGCCGTGAGTTACCAGCAGACCATCGCGTGGGTTAATGAACAGCGGTACCAGCGCAAAATGGACCACCATGATTTGCACGAACAGCGGTGTGCCGCGAAAGGCGCTGACATAAAAGCGCACCGGGAACTGCACCAGATAGCGCAGCACATATTTCCACGGCCCGTGTTCGGCCTTCGCCATCCGGCCCAGGCCGAGCGTCAGCCCCCACAGCGTACCGAGGATCACACAAATAATGGTGCATTTGAGGGTCATTATCGCGCCGTCAATAAACAGCGGGCCGTACTCCTCGATAATTTCCCAACGGAATCCCGTCATAGCTTTTCCCTGAAAAAAACGGCGATCGTCAGCAGTGGCGATCGCCGTGAAAATAAAAAAGAAGATATTACTGAGCTGGCAACGTCGGAACGTCTGCGTCAAACCAGGTTTGATAAATTTTGGCGTAGGTGCCGTCGGCGACGATCTTTTTCAGGCCGTCGTTAATTTTGCCGAGCAGTTCGGTGTTGCCTTTCGCTACCGCAATACCGAAATACTGACGCTCAAATTTGGCATCCGGGACCAGTTTGAACTGTTTTTCCGGGTGCTGTTTGATGTAGTACTTCACCACACCAACATCGCCGACCGCTGCGCTCACGCCATCTTCGAACAGTTCTTGCAGCATTAACGGCGTGTTGTCGAAGCGCTTGATGGCAGTACTGTTTTTACCCAGCACGTCAGAGACCACGATGTCCCCGGTGCTGGAGTTCACTACGCCGACCTTCTCGTCTTTCAGCGCCGCCAGCGAACTGACTTTAGAATCCTTCGGCACCACAATCGACTGTTCCGCCGGGAAGTACGGCGCGGAGAAGTCGATCATCTGCTTACGCTTGTCGGTAATGGTGATGCCGGAAATGATGATGTCACGGTCGCCGGAATTGAGGGTAGCGAAGATACCTTCCCACGGCGTGTTGATCAGTTTGATATCGAAGTTCTCGGCTTTGGCGATGGCTTTAATCACATCGATATCAAAACCTTCCAGCTGTTTCTGGCTGTTTTCAAATTCAAACGGGCGATAGGTACCACCCGCGCCGACGATATACGTTTGAGCTGCCGCATGGGCGCTGGCCGCCAGCGCTGCTGTTAAACAAAATCCTTTTATCCATTTGCTGATCATACCATCACCTTTTTATGCATTTAATTTGCATAAAAATATATAACTTAATCGACATATGCAATACGAGAAGCAGGTTATTACATCCGGTTATAACGATCCTTCTCTTGATCCATTGTGATAATCGTCACGAAAGGTTTGCAACCTGCATCGCTATATAATCTAATGCATAGCGATTTTTTCCCTTCTCAGAGTGAATCATGTCCAGACTACACCGCCTTTATCTGTGCACTGCCCTTGCTTGCAGCGCTCTTCTCACCGCGACGGCCGCCCACGCTGACCGGACCGTTACTGACCAGTTGGGTCGTCAGGTCACGCTGCCCGATCACGTCAATCGCGTGGTGGTACTTCAGCATCAGACGCTGAATCTGCTGGTACAGCTGAATGCGCAGGACGATATCGTCGGCGTGATGAGCAGCTGGAAAAAACAGCTCGGGCCGCAGTTTGCACGCTTTATGCCGAAAATCACCACGCTGCCAATGCCGGGCGATCTGACCCAGGCCAATATTGAAAGCCTGCTGGCGCTGCATCCGCAGGTGGTTTTCGTGGCGAACTACGCGCCGACCGAAATGATCCAGCAGATTCAGAATGCCGGTATTCCGGTGGTGGCGATTTCTTTGCGCGAGGACGCCGCCAGCGAGAAAAATAAAATGAACCCGACAATGGCCAACGAAGAACAGGCCTATAACGACGGATTGAAGCAGGGCATTCGCCTGATTGGCGACGTAGTGGAACGGCCGAAAGAAGCCGAGGCGTTAATCAACTACACCTTCAGCGCACGCGCCAACGCTAACGCTCCGGTGGCCGAGATTCCTGAGGCTAAAAAAGTCCGCGTGTATATGGCAAACCCGGATCTCAACACCTACGGCTCAGGCAAATATACCGGGCTGATGATGGAACATGCAGGTGCGCTGAACGTGGCGGCGGCTACGGTTAAAGGCGCACGTCAGGTGTCGCTGGAGCAGGTTTTACAGTGGGATCCTCAGGTTATTTTTGTGCAGGACCGCTACCCACAGGTGCTGAAAGCCATCGAAAGCGATCCGCAGTGGCAGGCAATTGACGCCGTGAAAAACCACCGCGTGTGGCTGATGCCGGAATATGCCAAAGCCTGGGGCTATCCGATGCCGGAAGCGATGGCGATTGGTGAGCTGTGGATGGCGAAAAAACTCTATCCGGAGCGCTATAAAAACGTCGATGTGGATGCTCTGGCGCAGGATTACTATCAGCGCTTTTACCGCGTGAGCTGGAAATCGAATGCCCTCTGAGGCCCGGTTTCGCGCGCTGCAAATGGGGTTAATGGCCTTAACGTTGCTGCTGGCACTGGTTTCGCTGTGTCTCGGCCAATATCATTTGCCAATTTGTGACGTTGTCACTCATCTTCTCCATCCTTATACGGCGAACGATATCGCCGGACAGGTAGTGTGGACAGTGCGTTTACCACGCGTGGTGATGGCCTTTCTCTGCGGTGCGGCGCTTGGTTTGAGCGGCGCCACGCTACAGGGCGTGTTTCGCAATCCGCTGGTCGATCCGCATATCATCGGCGTGACCTCCGGCGCCGCGTTTGGCGGCACGCTGGCGATTCTGCTCGGGTTAAGTCCGCTTTTAATGATGGGCTCGACATTTGGCTTTGGCCTGGCCGCACTGGGACTGGTGTATCTGATTGCGACCTTACAAGGGCGCGAAAGTACGCTGGTGCTTATTTTGTCGGGCATTATCCTCAGCGGCTTTTTCGCCGCGCTGGTCAGCCTGATGCAGTACCTCGCCGATACCGAAGAGGTGTTACCCAACATCGTATTCTGGCTGCTTGGCAGTTTTGCCACCGCCAACTGGCACAAAGTGATACTGGTCGCCGGGCCGGTGCTGCTGGCGGGTACGGTGCTGTTCGCCCTGCGCTGGCGCATCAATTTGCTGTCACTGGATGAGAAAGATGCGCGGGCGCTCGGCGTATCGGTGAAACCACTGCGTCGCGGGGTGCTGGTCAGCTGTGCATTGCTGGTTGCCGCCCAAGTGGCGGTCAGCGGCAGCATTGCCTGGGTCGGGCTGGTGATTCCGCATCTGGCGCGGCTGTTAGTCGGGGCCGACCATCGCCGCCTGTTGCCCACCGCGTTCTGGCTCGGCGGCGGGTTTATGATCGTGGTCGACGATCTCGCCCGCACCCTGACGAATGCCGAAATACCTATCGGCATTATTACCGCCCTGGTCGGCGCGCCGGCCTTCACCTTTTTGCTGATTTACAGCCAACGTCGGAGTGCGCCATGATCACCGCTTCGTTATCCGTCAGCGAACTGCTGTACGGTCACGGCCAGCCGCTGTTTTCGCCGCTCAGTTTTGCCTGTCAGCCAGGGAAGATCTGGGCCGTACTTGGCGCGAATGGACGCGGAAAAAGTACCTTACTGGATACGCTGACCGGGGTGTTGCCCGCCCTCGGTGGCCAGTTTTCGGTTGATGGCGGCGTCAGCGTGGTACCGCAGTCGTTTCGCCCGGCCTTCGCCTGGCAGGTGCAGGACGTGGTGCTGATGGGCCGTGCTCGCCACGTGGCGCTGTTTTCACAGCCGTCAGCCGACGACCGACAGCAGGTCGCGAAGGCGCTGTCGCAGCTCAACATTTCCGCACTGGCGCAGCAAAACTTCGGCACGCTCTCCGGTGGTCAGCAGCAACTGGTGATGATTGCCCGGGCACTGGTCAGCGGCAGTCAGAATATTTTGCTTGATGAGCCTTGCTCCGCGCTGGACCTGGCTAATCAACAGGTGGTGCTGCAATTGATAAGCGACCTGGCACATCGCCAGCAGCGCAGCGTGCTGTTTACGACGCACGATCCGACCCATGCATTGCAGGTGGCGAGCCATACGCTGATGCTGTTGCCGGAGGGGAAATGGCTGGCGGGTGAAACCGACGATGTGGTGACGGACCGCCATCTGCACCAGGCCTATGGTGTACCGGTCAGGACGCTGACGCTGGATGACTATCCGCGTCAGGTAATCGCCCCATTATTTTCCATTGAGCGTTAAAAAACCGGCCTCACGTAAAAATGCCTGACCAACCGATCCCACAATAAACTGTTCCAGCGGTTGCGCGGCATCACTGAGCCGCGCCAGCTGATATTCACAGCGCGTCTGATACGCCTCTGGCAGCGCCAGAATACGCAAATCGTCAGTGTGTTCCAGCGCCTGAGCGTAGTGCGCATACCCGATAAACAGGTCGGTCAAATTCTGGCGTATCAACCACGCGCTGGCAATTTCCCCTGCCGGAACGATTAGTGAGTCTCTGCCGCCCACCAGCCTGTTTGCCCGCGCGGTTAGCGCCATATCCGGGTATTCCGCTTCAACTCGGGCCAACAGGTCGAAGGTGTAATCGCCAGACGGGTCGCAACCTGGCGTTGAAGTGCCGAGCCGCAGCGCCGGATTCGCCAGCAGGCTCAGCCAGTCGGCGTTTTCCGTTTGTGCGGTTTTACGTGCCGTGAGGTTCAGACGATTAAACGCAAAGGTCGCCGCCGCCTGCGCACGTCCGTTCGCCAGCAGCGTTTGCGGATGTTGCGTGTTAGCAGAAGCGAACAGGTCGCAGCGCTCACCGGCTTCGATGCGCTCCCGCAGCAGGCCCGCCGGGCCAAAATCGACAGAGACAGGAATGCCGGTTTGTTGGCTGAAATGCTGACACAGCGGAATAAATGCCCGCTTGAGACTGCCCGCAGCGAGTACGTGAAGGATTGTGGTCATCAGTGTGAAATCTTTGCCCGGTTCGAAAGCAATTATCTTAACCGGGCAAACAGGGAACGCCAGTCGAATCCGCTTATTCCCTGATCTCAGCCCGCTCACGCAGCTGTTCAGGGGTAGCGACCGGCAGGCCAAAGAACTTCAGATAGGCGGGGATCATTTCAAACAGCATGTCGGTGCCGCGCTGCACCTGACAATCGCGGGCCATCGCGGCTTGTAAGAACGGCGTCCAGGTCTGGCTCATGACCACTTCGCCGACGTACGCGCCGGGCGTCAGGCGGTCAACATCCAGCGGCAGCGGATCGCCCGGTTTCATGCCCATCGGTGTAGCGTTTACCACCAGCGAATGGCCCTGCGGATCCTTTTGCATCAGCCTGACTTCAAGCGTCGGATAATGACGTAGCAGGCGCATGGCCAGCGCCTGAGCGGTTTGCTCACGGGTATCAAACAGCGTGAGCGATGGCACGCCGGCCGCAGCGAGAGAGGCGGCAATCGCCGATCCCACGCCGCCGCAGCCTACCACTAATGCCCGGGCATTCTCCGCACAAAAGCCTTTACGCTGAATGCCCCGCACGAAACCATCGCCGTCGAACATATCCCCGATGAGGGAACCGTCCTCTTCACGCCGAATGGCATTGCAGGCTCCGGCAATCGCCGCCGTCGGGCTTAAGTTTTGCACCAGCCCGGCGGTGACGACTTTATGCGGCATCGTCACCAGCGCACCAACCAGATTAGTCATCTGAAACAGGGCTGGCACGAACGCGGCAAAGGCCTCCGGACGCACGCCCATCGGCACCACTTTGACATCCACGTTTTGTGCCGCAAACCACGGGTTGTAAATCATCGGCGCTTTGAAACTTTCCGTGGGCCAGCCCAGATGCGCAATCAGTCTGGTGTTTCCGGTAATGATCATACGTGCTCCCTAATCCTGCGGTTCCGTGAGTTCGATGCGTTTGACATCGCCAAGAATAAAGACGTACGCCACCACACCGAGCAGCGCCGCGCCGCCGATATAAATGAGTGCGTAGAAGAAACTGCCGGAGGCGGCGACGATAAAGCCAATGACCAGCGGCGTGAGGATCCCCGCCAGGTTGGCGCAGAAGTTAAACAGTCCGGCAGTCAGACCACCGAGTCCGTTGGGTGCCATGTCGGAAATCAGCGTCCAGCCGAGGCCAACCATTCCCTGGCCAAAGAAAGCAAACGACATCACCAGGATAACCGCGGTGTCGCTGTGCAACCAGTTGGCAGTGATGATGCAGCTCGCCATCAGCAGGCCGACGATAATCGGCAGCTTGCGCCCAAGGTTGGCAGAGCCAGTGGCTTTCAGCAGTTTGTCCGATACCCAGCCGCCGAACATCACCCCACCCGCTGCTGCGAGAAACGGCAGAATGGCGAAGAAACCGACCTTCAGCCATGGCATGTGACGCTCGGTGGCGAGCCATGTCGGGAACCAGGTCAGGAAGAACACCAGCACCGTGTTACCGGCAAACTGACCGATACTCGCCCCGACAATCTGACGTTTGCTGAGCAACTGGCGTACCAGCGGCCAGCTGAACTGCGTTTTTTGCACCACGGCAGATTGAATCCCGCCGCCCGCTTCGATGTATTCACGCTCCTGCTGGCTCAAACGGCGGTCTTCGTGCGGTTCGCGGTACAATCGCCACCACGCAATCGCAAATAAGATGCCGACCACGCCGACGGTAATAAACAGCGCGCGCCAGCCAAAGCTGCCCATTATCCAGAACAGCAGCGGCGAGAAGCAGGCGAGGCCAAGATATTCGCCGACGGTGTACACCGCTGTGGCTTTTGCCCTCTCCTGCTGCGGAAACCAGGCGCTGACCACCCGGCTATTTACCGGGAAGCACGGTGCTTCGCTGATCCCAAGCCCAAAGCGACACAGTAATAAGGATTTGATCCCCACCGCCATACCGTGAAACAGCGTGAACAGCGACCACAGCGTGAGGGAGAGGAAATAGGTGATTTTGTTGCCGAAGCGGTCGAGGAACAGGCCGCCGGGAATCTGTGCCAGTGCGTAGGTCCAGGCAAAGGCCGAGAACACCAGGCCCATTATCGCGGCGTTGATGCCGAGTTCCTGAGTCAGCGACGGGGCAGCGATGCCCAGCACCGTGCGGTCGAGATAGTTGATCATTGTGCCCACTGCCAGCAGGGCCAGAATACCGATTCGACGCCGGGTGCGGCGCACAGCGGTGACCGCCTCCGCGGCCACTGCGTGGTCATGGCTGTAAGTGCTCATAGTGTTTCCTGTCTTTGTAGGGTGCAGATGACTGTTGTTATTTTCACTCCACCAGCCGAACCTTTTGGTTCAGTCTGATTTACTCACTGTACTGCATGGCCGAAAGACGGACCGCCGCATTGACCGCGCCGTATTGCGCATAGCCGTTACGTCGTTCGGTTAACTCAAAGAAAAAGCGTCCGGTGCTGAATGGGCGGGTATACAGATGTAAAAACTCGCCGCCGCTGCCGTCACGATCGTACAGGATTTGCTGTTGTTGCAGCACGTCAGCCTGTTCGCTGTCGCCAAACCGCGCCCGTAGATCCTCATAATAGTTGGCTGGAATAGGCAGCGCAGAAGGCAGCCCGCCGGGTAAGGTTTCAAGCACTGCGGGTAAATCCACGCAGGCAAATGCCGCGTGTTGCAGCCCCGCCCCCTGATAGCAGGCCACCGACCGCGCAATCTGCGTGGCGCGACTTTGGGAAATATTCAGCGCCAGGCGAATATTGCCCTGTGGGCTGTGTACCGCCAGGCTGCGTACCAGCCCGTAAGGATCGGGCATCGTCTGCTCGTGCTCAAGCGTAAAGCCAAAGACGGTGCGGAAGAACATCACCCAATTATCGCGGCTGTCGGCCTCCATGCCTAACGCCAGATGATCGATGCCAAGCAGGCCTGAAGTCAGGACCGGCGCATTGAGTTCAAAGTCACGGGCGTAGATATCATCACCCTCTTCCACCAGATAAATCAGGCTGCCGTCCGGGGCGCATACCGCCGGGATGGTGCTTTCATTCGGCCCCACTTCCCCTTGCCAGGTGGCGTAGCCGTAGGCTTTTGCCCGGGCGATAATCGGCTCACTGCGGCTGACGCGCAGCGCCATGGCACAAAGTGAAACGCCGTGCCGCTGCCAGAAATGATCCGCCCAACTGTGCGGCTGATGATTGACAATCACCCGCGCACCGCCGTTTTGCCACAGGCTCACTTTTTTACTGCGGTGCATTCCCTGCAGCTGGAAGCCCATTTGGCCGAGGCTGGTGCCGAGCTTTTTCGCTTCGGCAGGACTGGCGGAAAATTCAATAAATTCCGGCCCCTGATATTCCGGCAGCGCGGGCAGCGAACAGAGTTCAGCGTCGGTTTCTGGTAACTGTTGACGAGTTTGTTCCTCCAGCCACAGCAGAGAACGATAGCCGTCCTTCGCGGTTGCGCCGTTTGGCGAAGCGCGAAAACCATCGTTAAACACTTCCAGCGACCACGGACCGCGATAGCCGCGCCGGGTTAAATCGGTGGCAAATTCCACTACTGGAAGCTCGCCCTGCCCCGGGAAGCAGCGGAAATGGCGACTCCACTCGAGTACGTCCATTTTCATCACCGGCGCATCAGCCAGTTGGAGGAAGGTAATTTTATCGACCGGCACTTCGTCCAGCCGGGCCAAGGTGTCGCCCAGCGCCAGCACGTGGAAGCTGTCGAGCACAATCCCCATCGCCGGGCTGTCCACCGCTTTTACGCGCTGCCACGCCTGATGCCAGTGATTCACCTGAGTTCCCCAGGCCAACGCTTCGTACCCGACGTTGATTTTTTCACGTTCGGCCAGCTCCGCCAGCGCACGCAGGTCACTGATTTGCAGGTCGATGTCCGGGCTGGTGTCCGGCGCTACACTGCTGCATAACAGCAAGGTGTCGCAGCCGAGCTGATGCATTAGCTCAAATTTACGTCTGGCGCGTTCGAGATTGGCGGCAAACTGCGAGCGGCTGGCACCTTCGAAATCACGAAAGGGCTGAAAAAGCGTGATCTGCAAACCGAGATCGGCGGACATCTGTCGGATATCCGCCGGCGAACCGGTATAATAGAGCAGATCATTTTCAAAAATTTCAACGCCCTGATAGCCTGCATCGGCAATAGCGCTCAGTTTTTCCGGTAAGGTGCCTGATATCGAGACGGTTGCGATGGAGCGCAGCATAGTGTCACCTGTCATGATCCACGGGAAATCTGAATATGAATCATTTGGTTCATGCACGCCATAATTCGTTGCTAATTTGTGATCGTTGTGTGTATTTTTTGTTCTTACCCGAAGCGGGAGTCGCTATGTCTGTTGTTGTTCACGATGAAGCCCAGAGCCTGAAAGAGAAGATTTTTGCCGCTGCCATCGCGGTTTTCGCCGAGCACGGCCTGGCCGGGGCGAGAATGGAACAGATAGCCGGAGAGGCCCAAACCACCAAACGGATGGTGGTCTATTACTACAAAACCAAGGAGCAGCTGTATCAGGCAGTACTGGAACACGTCTATGCCCGCATTCGTGAAAACGAGCAGCAGCTGGGGCTGGAAAATTTACCGCCGGTCGAAGCGCTGGTGCAGTTGGTGAAATGGAGCGTGGCGTACCACGCAAGCCATGCGGATTATATGCGGATCATTTGCATGGAGAACATGCAGCGCGGGAAGTGGCTGAATGCGTCAGGTTTGTTGAAATCGCTGAACAAAAGCGCCCTGTCGATTCTGGAAAATATTCTCGATCGCGGTCAGCAACAGGACATTTTCCAGCAAGGCGTTGAGGCCCGGGACGTGCATCGTCTAATCAGCAGCTTCAGTTTTTACCAGGTGTCGAATTTTTACACCTTTAATAGCCTTTATCTTGACGGCCCGCTGCCGGAAATTGACGACCCGCAACTGGTGGCGCATCACTCAGAAATTGCCGTGAAAGCCGTTTTGCGCTTTGTCATTGCCTGATTATTGACCCGCCAGCGCGGTGATGACGCGTTCCATCGCCTCGCGGGTCTGTTCACTGCGTTTGATTTTCTGGTTAGCAAGCGATGTGCGCAATACGCCAGCAATTACAATGTGTTTGGGCTCTTGTCCCAGGTCACGCATCTCCAGTACGACCTTGCCGACCACCCGGCACATCTCCTGATACAGCGCTTCATCTTTACCTTGATTGCCCATCTCTTGCTCCCGCTAACTCATTAATTTTCAATTCATTACTGATGATAGCGTCTTTCTGAGTAACTTTCGCCATTAGATTCTGTTACAAAGTAAAGATCGCCTCGTAATGATTTTGTTAAGCGCTATCGTCTTGTTCTGAAACGGCGTTTTCATTTTCTTTTTCATCCGTAACCTCGTATAATACGCACCGATTCTTTCTTGAATGGTTTCAGCGCATTGGACTGCATAAAAAATAACGTAAAACTTCATCCAACCTTCGTAGCTGAAAACCAGGCTCACTTTCCTCTGCACGCTTTTTTGATGTCACCTATCCTTATCTCGTGGCATCGCGACTTTCGTAATACAGGTTTACCTTCGTGGCAGTGCGCCCACGATCCAAATTTTCCTATTCCTTCTCTCTCAACTTAAAGACTAAGACTGTCATGAAAAAGACCAAAATTGTTTGCACCATCGGTCCAAAAACCGAATCCGAAGAGATGCTGACCAAAATGCTGGACGCCGGCATGAACGTGATGCGTCTGAACTTTTCTCACGGCGACTACGCTGAACACGGCCAGCGCATCAAGAACCTGCGCAACGTGGTTAGCAAAACCGGTAAGTCAGCGGCAATCCTGCTGGATACCAAAGGCCCTGAAATCCGCACCATCAAACTGGAAGGCGGCAACGACGTCTCTCTGAAAGCAGGCCAGACCTTCACGTTCACCACGGATAAAACCGTTGTCGGTAACACCGAAACTGTGGCGGTTACCTACGAAGGTTTCACCAGCGATCTGAGCGTCGGCAACACCATTCTGGTTGATGACGGCTTGATCGGTATGGAAGTTACCGCTATCGAAGGCAACAAGGTTGTTTGTAAAGTGCTGAACAACGGCGACCTGGGCGAAAATAAAGGCGTTAACCTGCCAGGCGTTTCCATCGCTCTGCCAGCACTGGCTGAGAAAGACAAACAGGATCTGATCTTCGGTTGTGAACAGGGCGTTGACTTCGTTGCAGCGTCCTTTATCCGTAAGCGTTCTGACGTGCTGGAAATCCGTGAGCACCTGAAAGCCCACGGCGGCGAAAACATCCAAATCATCTCCAAAATCGAAAACCAGGAAGGCCTGAACAACTTCGACGAAATCCTCGAAGCGTCTGACGGCATCATGGTTGCTCGTGGCGATATGGGCGTTGAAATCCCGGTTGAAGAGGTTATCTTCGCGCAGAAGATGATCATCGAAAAATGTGTACGCGCGCGTAAAGTGGTTATCACCGCGACCCAGATGCTGGATTCTATGATCAAGAACCCACGTCCAACTCGCGCTGAAGCCGGTGACGTTGCTAACGCCATCCTCGACGGTACCGATGCAGTCATGCTGTCCGGTGAGTCTGCGAAAGGGAAATACCCGCTGGAAGCGGTGACCATCATGGCAACCATCTGTGAACGTACTGACCGCGTGATGACCAGCCGTCTGGACTTCAACAACGACAGCCGCAAGCTGCGCATCACCGAAGCGGTTTGCCGCGGTGCAGTAGAAACAGCTGAGAAACTGGAAGCGCCATTGATTGTTGTTGCGACCCAGGGCGGTAAATCTGCTCGCGCTATCCGTAAATACTTCCCGGATGCCACCATCCTGGCGCTGACCACCAACGAACTGACTGCACGTCAGCTGGTGCTGTCTAAAGGCGTTAACGCGCAGCTGGTTAAAGAAATTTCGTCTACTGATGATTTCTACCGTCTGGGTAAAGAAGTTGCACTGCAGAGCGGTCTGGCTCAGAAAGGTGACGTTGTGGTGATGGTTTCTGGTGCGCTGGTACCAAGCGGAACCACCAATACTGCATCCGTGCACGTACTGTAATTTCGGTTCAGTTGACTTAATTTGCACAAAAGCGCCCTCGTGGCGCTTTTTTTATTCCTGCGATAGCCTTATTTAATAAAAATGCAAATCGGATTTCACTATTTAAATTGTGATTATCTAAGATTAATCCAATGAAATCGTACTGTTTTCACACAGCTTTTGCATTTTGCACTCCCGTTAGATGCTTCTTTGAGCGAACGATCAAAAATAAGTGTATTCCCATCAAAAAAATATTCTCAACATAAAAAACTTTGTGTAATACTTGTAACGCTACATGGAGATTAACTCAATCTAGAGGGTATTAATAATGAATCGTACTAAACTGGTACTGGGCGCGGTAATCCTGGCTTCTACTATGCTGGCAGGTTGTTCTTCTAACGCTAAAATCGATCAGCTGTCTTCTGACGTTCAGACTCTGAACGCTAAAGTTGACCAGCTGAGCAACGACGTGAACGCAATGCGTTCTGACGTTCAAGCTGCTAAAGACGACGCAGCACGCGCTAACCAGCGTCTGGACAACCAGGCTCACTCTTACCGTAAGTAAGAGTACCTGTAATAAAAATGGCGCACATTGTGCGCCATTTTTTTTGCCTGTTAATCATCTTTCACGTTATTGCCACGTTATTGCATTATCCGCGTTTCATTCGCCGTTGCAGGTGTTCCATTCTGAACCGAAAGCACCTGATTCTGCCCTGTCGCCACCGGGGTCACGCCCGAAGAGACAACAACAGGGATCCCCGCCCGACGGTACATCGCTTTATCCGCCATCACCTTATCGGTGCCTTTATCGCTGGCGAACTGCGAATAGCCTGCCGGGAGCACGTAGGTCATGGTCTGCGGGTTCTGGGTTTCATCCTGCGTCAGTGGACGGTGAACTTCCATATAGCGTGTACCGTTCGGCTCAATCGAATATTTCACCGGCTGGTTAATCACCTGTACGGGCGTCCCGACCCGCACCTGCGCGAACAGCGCTTTGATGTCATCGGTAAACATCCGCATACAGCCGGAGCTGACGCGTAGTCCGACGCTGTTCTGCGCATTGGTCCCGTGAATCAGATACTCACCGTTACCGTACGCCAGACGCAATGCGAAGCGCCCCAGTGGATTATTAGGCCCAGCGGGTACCACAGGGGGCAGTGTAATGCCTTTTTCCAGTGAGCGCTGGCGGATGCCCGCTGTGGGCGTCCAGGTCGGATTAGGGATTTTCTGCCCGACGCGAGTGGTCATTTCAGGCGTTTCAAGCCCAAGCTGGCCGATGCCTAACGGATACACCTGCACCGTATTGCCGCCCGGTGGGAAATAATAGAGTCGGAGCTCCGCCAGGTTGACCACAATGCCTTCCCGCGGTACGTCAGGCAGCAGCAATTGAAGCGGAATGATCACCTGCGTTCCCGGTTTCGGCACCGGCGCAATGGTGTTATTCGCTTCAAGGATTATCATCGCGGCGGTATCAAAGCGCCGGGCAATGGTTTGCAGGCTATTGTCGCCTTCCTGCACCGTGTAGGTTTGGTTTTGTCCCACGAGACGGCTACCGTTAGCCGGTAAGGTGTATTCAACCGCTCTGGCGGCCTGAGACGCGCCGAGAGCACCTAAGAACATTAACGAGATGAGAGATGCGCGTTTCATACTGAGTTTCCCTTTTATTCACTGACAGAACGCCAGAAAGCTAAACCACCCGCGAGGTGGAATCCCCACCTCGCGTTACAGAATGAAAGCTGTATTTTAAGATTAGTTTAGCTAAAACTCAGAGCCTGCGCGCGAATTGCGCGGATCATCGCTTCGAGCCCCTGCGAACGCGAGGGCGTAAGGTGTTGGGTGAGCGCCATTTTCTCAAACCACGGGCGCACATCAAAGGCAAGAATGTCCTGGGCGGTCATCTGATGGTAAAGACTAAAAACGACGGCGATCAGACCCTTAACGATAGCTGCGTCGCTGTCACCGTGCAGTTCAATCCGCCCGTCGGCGCTGCGTTTTATCACAATCCACACCTGACTCTGGCAGCCCTGAATAATGTTTTCCGGGTTATGCGCGTCATCGCTGAGCGGGGCTAAACGTTGGCCCAGCTCGATGATATACAGGTATTTTTCTTCCCAGTTGGCGCAACGATTGAAGTTACGCAACAGCTTATCTTTGTCCGGCAATGCGGCCATAAAGCCTCCCTGTCAGCCCAGTAAACGATGAATACGTTTCAATCCTGCCACCAGACGGTCCACCTCTTCAACCGTGTTGTACATCGCAAGCGATGCTCGACACATAGCTGGAACGTTATAAAACGCCATTAGCGGCATGGCGCAATGGTGTCCGGTGCGCACCGCAATACCGTAGTTATCGAGGAAACTGCCGACGTCATAGGCGTGATGTTTACCGAGATTGAACGCGATAACACCGAGTCGATTTTGCGGGCCGTACAACGTGAGTTCTGGCACCGTTGCCAGCTCCGCCAACGCATAATGCATTAAGGTGTGCTCGTAATCGGCAATATTGTCCAGACCCAGCCCGCTGATATACTCCAGCGCCGCCCCGAACGCGATAATCCCGCCAGTGTTAGGCGTGCCCGCCTCAAAACGCCACGGCTCTTTCGCCCAGGTGGTGCCTTCTGTCAGGCTAACGGTGGCAATCATTGAGCCCCCGCCTTCCCACGGCGGCATATACTGCAAAATTTCGTCTTTCGCGTACAGAACGCCGATGCCGGTCGGGCCATACAGCTTGTGCGCTGAGAAAACATAAAAATCGCAGTCCAGGCTTTGCACATTCACGGCGTGATGCATCACCGCCTGTGCCCCGTCGATCAATACTTTTGCGCCGTGCTGATGTGCCAGTTCGGTCAGCGCCTTCACAGGGTTTTCCGTGCCGAGTACATTCGACACCTGAGTTACCGCCAGCAGCTTCGTGCGTTCGTCAAACAAACCGGGGATTGCATCCAGCTGCAGCGTGCCGTCAGCGTTAAGTGGGATAACGCGCAGTTCAGCGCCAACGCGCGTACAGAGCATCTGCCACGGTACGATGTTGGCGTGGTGTTCCATCTGGCTGATAACGATGTTATCGCCCTGAGCGACGTTACTGTCGCCCCAGCTGTTCGCCACCAGGTTGATGCCTTCGGTGGTGCCGCGCACAAATACCAGTTCTTCAGCCGAACGGGCATTCAGGAAGGTGGCGGCCTGCTGGCGCACCTGTTCCATGCGGGTCGTCGCTTCAGCGCTGAGGGTGTGAATACCGCGATGAACCGCCGCATAACCGTGACGATAAAACTCCGCTTCAGCGTCGATCACCGCGTTAGGTTTTTGCGCGCTGGCCGCGCTATCCAGATACGCCAGCGGCTGGCCATTGACTTCACGGGTCAGCAGCGGGAAATCGGCCCGCACCCGTTCAATGGAAAATGTCATGCTCTTCCTCCCGGCAAGCGCTGACCAATCCGCGCCAGCACTTCACGCCTGATGGTCTCATCGCTAATGGCTTCAGTCAGCTCAGCGGCAAAGGCATACATGATCATCTGCTGGGCGGCCTGCTGTTTGATTCCGCGCGAACGCAGATAGAACAACTGTTCGTCGTCGATACGCCCGATGGTCGCACCGTGGCTGCACTTCACGTCATCGGCATAGATTTCCAGCTGCGGCTTGGTGTCCACTTCTGACAGTTTTCCGAGCAGCAAATTGTTGTTGGTCATCTGCCCGTCGGTTTTAATCGCGTGCTGCGCGACGTTGATAATCCCGTTAAATACCGCCCGGCCTTTATCGCTGACGATGGTTTTATGCAGCTGACGGCTATTGCAATAGCCTTTGTTATGCTCAAGCCAGGTGCGGGTGTCACACACTTCGTTGTTCACCGGCATCGCCAGGCTGTTAATGCGCAGCGTGGTGTTTTCGCCGTTGAGCTGGCTGCTGGTGTTATGCCGCAGAACCACACCGCCGAGCAGGAAACTGTGGCTTGTCGCGCTGGCATCCTGACCGAGCTGAATGTCGTTATGGCCAAAGTGAAAGCTGGTCGGGTTTTCAAACGCGAGTTTGATATGCTGTAAATGTGCGCTGTCCGCGACCTGCATCGTCAGGCGTGAACCGGTAAAGTGGCGCGCGTCGTTCAGACTGGCGTAATGTTCAATCACCGTGGCTTCTGCACCCTGCGCCAGTTCCAGATGATGACGATAATGCGCGGTATTCATCTCCTCGCCTTCGACACCCTGGGTGATATGCATCAACAGCAAGGGTCTGGCAGGACGCTGATTGCGCGCCACCTGAATATGCGTCACCGCCTGCGCCAGGCTTTCCGTGAGGTGCAGGAACACTTCCGGTTGCACCGCCGCAGGCAGCGTCTCACGTGCGTTATCGACCATGACCTGGAAACCGCTGTCCGCCAAATCATCGCTCAGTTCGCGAATGAATCGACCGTTCACAAACACCATTCGCAGCGCATCAACCGGCAGCGCCAGCGCGTCACGCTGCTGCACATCAATCGTCGCATCGGCGCTGACAAACTGGCTGTTCAACAGTCCATCCAGCGGTGTGTATTTCCAGTTTTCCTGTTTACGCGTTGGCAGACCGAGACGCAGCATCTGCTGCAGGTGCTGTTCCGAATGCGCCGTGCGCGCGGTGCTTTGCGCCTCGAAGAGATGATGCCATTGCTGCAGCGCGTTACTGCTGTTCGGTAAGCCAGCCATAGCCCTGCTCCTCCAGCTGCTTAACCAGCGTGAAATCGCCGGATTTAACGATACGGCCCTGATACAACACGTGCACAAAGTCCGGTTTGATGTAGTCAAGAATACGCTGGTAATGGGTGACGATAATGAACGCGCGTTTGCCGTCACGCAGCGCATTGACGCCGTCGGAGACAATTTTCAATGCATCGATGTCCAGCCCCGAATCTGATTCATCCAGAATGCACAGTTCTGGCTCAAGCACCGCCATTTGCAGAATGTCGTTACGCTTTTTCTCACCGCCGGAGAAACCAACGTTGACCGAACGCGTCAGCAAATCTTCAGGCATTTTTAGTAGCTTGATTTTCTCTTCCATCAGATCCTGAAAATCAAAGCGGTCGAGTGATTCCTGGCCACGATACTGACGCACCGCATTCAGCGCCGTTTGCAGGAAGAACTGATTGCTGACGCCGGGGATTTCCACCGGATACTGAAAGGCCATGAAGATACCTTCCCCAGCGCGATCTTCCGGAGCCAGTTCCAGCAGATCTTTGCCTTTGAATTCAACCGTTCCGCCGGTTACTTCGTAATCTTCACGCCCGGCGAGCGTCGCCGACAGTGTACTTTTCCCGGAGCCGTTTGGCCCCATGATGGCGTGCACTTCGCCCGGGCGAATGTCCAGATTAAGCCCGCGCAGGATCTCTTTATCTTCTACCGCTACCTGTAAATCTTTAATGCTTAACATATGTGTCCCTTAATCCTTAACCGACGCTGTGTTCGAGGCTTATCGCCAGCAATTTTTGTGCTTCGACCGCAAACTCCAGCGGCAGCTCTGAGAAAACGTCCTTACAGAACCCGTTGACGATCATCGAAATCGCGTCGTCTTCGCTGATACCGCGTTGCAGGCAGTAGAACAGCTGGTCTTCACCAATGCGCGAGGTCGTGGCCTCGTGCTCTAGCTGGGCACTGTTGTTGCGACATTCAACGTACGGGAAGGTATGCGCCCCGCTGTCCGGGCCAATCAGCATCGAGTCACACTGGGTGAAGTTACGCGCGTTGGTCGCCGTCGGCATGATTTTGACTAAGCCGCGATAGCTGTTCTGGCTGTGTCCGGCGGAGATCCCTTTCGAGATAATGGTCGATTTGGTGTTTTTGCCGATGTGAATCATCTTGGTGCCGGTGTCGGCCTGCTGATGTCCGGCGGTCAGCGCCACCGAGAAGAACTCACCGATGGAGTTATCGCCGCGCAAAATACAGCTCGGGTATTTCCAGGTAATGGCCGAACCGGTTTCCGACTGGGTCCATGACATTTTGCTGTTTTCGCCTTCGCACAGCGCGCGTTTGGTAACAAAGTTCAGAATGCCGCCGGTGTTGTTATCGCCCGGGAACCAGTTCTGCACGGTGGAATATTTCACTTCCGCATCTTTGTGGATGATCACTTCCACCACCGCGGCGTGCAGCTGGTAGCTATCGCGTACCGGGGCCGAGCAGCCTTCGATATAGCTCACATAGCTGCCTTCATCGGCCACCAAAATTGTGCGCTCGAACTGACCGGTTTTTTCAGCGTTTATGCGGAAATAGGTCGACAGTTCCATCGGACAGCGCACGCCTTTTGGCACGTAAATAAAGGTGCCGTCAGAGGCGACCGCAGCGTTAAGTGCGGCAAAGAAATTATCGTTGCCTGGCACCACGGTGCCGAGATATTTCTGCACCAGTTCGGGATAATCATGGATAGCCTCGCCGAACGAACAGAAAATAATACCCTGCTCGCCCAGCTTTTCCCGGTAGGTGGTGGCGACGGAGACGGAGTCGAAAATCGCATCGACCGCCACCTCACGACCTTCACGTACCGGCACACCGAGCAGGCTAAACGCATCTTCGACTTCCTGACTCAGGAACGCATTAGCCCCGGTTTGCTGAACCGCACCCGGTTCTGAGGCGCAGGTTTCATCGCAGTTACCGCAGGACGGCGCTGAGTAGTAGCTGTAATCCTGATAGTTCAGTTTGTCGTAATGCGCTTTCAGCCAGTGCGGCTCTTCCATTTCAAGCCACGCCCGGAACGCGTTCAGCCGAAATTCGAGCATCCACTCTGGTTCGTTGCGTTTGGCAGAAATGGCGCGCACAACCTCTTCGCTGATCCCTTTCGCCAGTTCGTCGGTCTGCAAGTGGGTAAAGAACCCTTCTTTATAATTGAGCTGACCACCGGCCCAGGTTTTGACATCGTCAGTTGCTTCAGTATTACGTGACATAATTACTCCGCCTGCACCCCAAAACTTTCACCACAGCCACATTCATGCTGGGCCTTCGGGTTGTGAAACTTAAAAATCTGATTTAAGCCTTCGCGCACATAATCCACTTCCGTGCCGTCGATAAAAGGCATCGCCTGTAACGACACCCACAGCTTCGCACCGTCAGACTCGAACAGCAGATCGTCCGCTTTCGGTTCGCTGACGGTATCCAGTACGTAAGCAAAACCCGCACAGCCAGAGGTTTTCACCCCCAGACGGATCCCCTGTACGCCCTGCTTGATGGCCAGGTCGCACACGTGCGCCGCCGCAGCGGGTGTCATGCTGATTCCGCGCCAGGAAAAATCGGCCGGGTTGAAGGTTTCTGAATGCAATTCCATAGGTCCACCTTATACGTTGAAGCCATCAGGGCATCCCTCTATGTTAGTGATAATGATTATCACTTCAACCCCTTGTCAGCAGGGGCTTTCAGCGGAATGCCTCCAACAGAGGGCTTTTACTAAGCATAGACCCTGTGCGCAGAGTGAACAGGGCTATCGGGAAATGTTCAATGCATTGAAAAATAAATGCTTTAACTTCAACGGCGGAGAAAAAATGCGGTAATGAAAAGATGCATAGAAAATACCAATTTATGAGATAGGAATTGCTGTCTGCAGCTGCAATAAAAAAAAGCCCCGTGGCGGATGCGCACGGGGCTTTCAGAAAATACAGGTTCGTTAGTAGAGCGACGCCTGGCCTACCGGGCGCGTTTTGAATCGGCGATGCACCCATAAATACTGCTCTGGCGCACGCAGGATCTCTTTTTCGATGACTTTGTTCATATAGCTCGCGGCCTTGAACTCGTCTTCGGTCGGATAATCGGTCAGTGCTTCACTGATGTACAGACTGTAACCCCGGTTATTGGCTTTACGCACCATGGTGATGGTCAGCAGGTCGGAACCTGACAAGCGTTGAAGCACAAACGTACCGTTGGTGGTCGCCGCCTCCGGGACGTTAAAGAACGGCGCAAAGGTGCTGCCTTTTGGGCCGTAATCCTGATCAGGGGCGAACCAGACCGCTTCCCCGGCTTTTAACGCGCTCACCAGACCTCGCAGATTGCGGCGGTCGATCATCGCCTTATTGGAACGCAGACGGCCTTTGGTCTGCACCCACTCCATCAACTTGCTGTTGTGCGGACGGTAGGTTGCCATCATTGGACGGCACAGGCCCATCGTCCTGCCACCAAGTTCCAGCGACATGAAATGCACACCGACCACCATAACGCCTTTTTTGTTTTCGAGCGCTTTGGTCAGGTTTTCGTAGCCTTCTACATCAAACCATTTTCTAACCCGGGCATCGCTCCAGAACCAGGCCATGCCGGTTTCAATTAACCCCATTCCGAGAGAAATAAAGTTCTGCTCAATTAATTTCTCTTTTGCTTCGGCAGTCATATCGGGGAAACAGAGTGTTAAATTTCTTGACGCAATCTTTTCTCTTCTTTTCAAAAATGGACGCGCGGCGCGGCCGAGAGAAGACCCGATAATATAGAGCAACGGATAGGGAAGTTGGACTAGCAGCCAAAGCACACCTAAACCAAACCAGGTTAACCAGTTGCGAGGGTGCAGTAGCGTTTTGTCGAAGGCTTTTGCCATCGTTAATTCCTGTAAGCATGTGAACCAGTAGCGCATAAGGAAAAATCGAAGCAAATCATCAATCTTTAGGCGATACGTTGCGAATTTTCACGTCGGTTAAAAGCCAGTTTTAACCGAAACGCCAAAAGTCTCTATGCAAAATGGATCCACAATAGAGACAAAAGCGGCTTCCGTGGAGTGCAGGCGAACTGCTGCGGTGAGGATGCAACATCTGTCAGGAAAAAGATAGTGAATTAATCTGAAGCTACAGTTAACTGCTCAGGAATAAAACGGGACCATTCTGAGGATTGAGCACAATAAACGTCAGCAATTCTTATCATTAATTCGAGGAACGTCGTTTATAGAATCAATTCGCCAAAAATGATGGAGAAAAGCACCGAGATCCGGTGCTTTCGCCGCTCACTTTTCGTTCAATAATTCTAAACCACCGCCGTGGTGAGTCGGGAAGTACAGCACAATTTGCCGTGCTCATCGAAGATTTCTATCTGCCAGACCTGATGACGTCGTCCGGCATGCAGCGCTTTACAGACGCCGCGCACCCGCCCGCTGCGCACAGCGCGAATGTGATTGGCGTTAACCTCCACCCCCACCACTTTCTCATCGCCTTCGGTGCAAAGATACCCCGCTACAGAGCCCAGCGTTTCGGCCAATACCACCGACGCACCACCATGCAACAGGCCAAAGGGCTGATGCGTTCGGCTGTCCACCGGCATGGTGGCTTCCAGGCTATCGTCGGTCAGACGCTCAAAGCGAATATCCAGCAGGCGAACTATGTTACTCTCGCCCATCGCGTTGAGCGTATCCAGTGTCGTGCTACGTTTCCAGATCATCCCATAATCTCCAGTAAAGCCTGCAACGGATGGCGCACGCCGCTGCCCTCAACACGCTTCACCTGACTGCGACAGGAATATCCCGTGGCCAGGCAGCGGTTACGGGGCAGGCGTTGCATCGCCTGCTGCCACGACAGCGCATAAATGCCCAATGAGTTCTCGTGGTTCTTCACTTCGTGCCCGTAGGTTCCGGCCATGCCGCAGCAGCCTACGCTGACGCTTTCCAGCTTTGCGCCAAAGCGGGCAAAAATAGACGCCCACTGTTTGGGTGCCATCGGCAAGGCGGTCACTTCGGTGCAATGACCGAACAGATACCAGGCCTCACCGCTGACGTCTCGCATTTCAGTATTCTCCAGCGCTTTCGGCAACCACTCATGCACCAGCTGAACCTGGAAATCCCCACGTTTTTCGCCGAGCGTTTGTTTGTATTCGTCGCGATAGCACAGCACCAACGCCGGGTCGACACCCACCATCGGCATCTCAAGCTGCGCCACCCGGTTGAGGAAATCGGCCGTTTTCTGCGCCGTTTTCGCAAAGCGCGCCAGGAAGCCTTTAATGTGCTGCGCTTTACCGTTCGGCGAAAACGGCAGCACAACCGGCTGATAGCCTACGCGCTCCACCAGCCGGACGAAATCCGCCACCACCTGTGCATCGTAGTAGCTGGTGAAGGGATCCTGCACCACCAGCACCATGTTCGCTTTTTGTTCCGGGCTCAGCGCTTCGAGCTGTTCGAGAGTCAAATTCGCCGAGCGATGTCCCACCATCTGCTGCTGCAGCGACGGCGTCGACAACAGCGGCAGGTCAATCATGCCGATGTGCTTCTTCGACAAACTTTTCACCCACGGCTGGCTGATAAAGAAGTTGAAGGTTTTCGGCGCGCGCGCCATCAGCGGCGCATAGCTTTCAACCGTGGCGACCACGTGATCGCGCATCGGGCGCAAATAGCGGGTGTGATACAGCTGCAGGAAACGCGAGCGGAAATCCGGCACGTCGATTTTGATCGGGCACTGCGTTGAACAGGCTTTGCAGGCCAGACAGCCGGACATCGCCTCTTTCACTTCATGCGAGAAATCGTATTCGCCTTTATTGGCATGCCAGCTGTTGCGCGTCCGCTCTATCAGGCCGCGCAGGCTGGCGCGTTTTTCCGGTAGCTCTTTTTCAAGCTTGAGCGGATCAATCCCGCGATCCGCCAACAAACGCAGCCATTCACGCACCAGCGTGGCGCGTCCTTTTGGCGAATGCATTCGGTCGCTGGTGATTTTCATCGACGGGCACATCGGGCTGTTCACATCAAAGTTAAAGCA
This sequence comes from Scandinavium hiltneri, assembly GCF_024764835.1. Lineage (GTDB taxonomy): Bacteria > Pseudomonadota > Gammaproteobacteria > Enterobacterales > Enterobacteriaceae > Scandinavium > Scandinavium hiltneri. The sequence goes on from NZ_JALIGE010000073.1 coordinate 292,242, forward strand.
CAGGCCGTTGCCGTTACACTCCATCGCACCGCGCCAGGAGGTACGCACCGAAATCGGGATTTGCCGGTCGAAGGTGCCGCGTTTGACCGCATCGACTTTCATCATCGGCGCATCCACCCCTTCCGGCGGACAGATTTTCCCTGGATTAAGACGGTTATTCGGGTCGAATGCCGCCTTCACTTTGCGCAGTTCACCGTACAGGGTATCGCCAAAGAATGCCGGGCTATATTCCGCGCGGAAACCTTTGCCGTGTTCGCCCCACAGCAGGCCACCGTATTTTGCCGTCAGCGCAACGACGTCATCGGAAATCTGCTTCATCAGGATTTCCTGCTGCGGGTCGCACATGTCCAGCGCCGGGCGAACGTGCAGCACGCCCGCATCAACGTGACCAAACATACCGTAGCTGAGGCCATGCCCGTCGAGCAGCGCACGGAATTCAACGATGTAATCTGCCAGATGCTCCGGTGGCACGCAGGTATCTTCGGCAAACGGAATCGGTTTGGCAGCGCCTTTGGCATTGCCAAGCAGGCCGACCGCTTTTTTACGCATCGCGTAAATACGTTCGATGCCATCCAGTTCATTGCAAAGCTGCCAGCCGATAACGCCGCCCTCGCCTGCGGCGATCAGCGCATCAAGACGCTGGCACAGCGCGCTCACCTGGCCTGCGATCAGTTCTTCATCATCACCGGCAAATTCCACGATATTCAGGCCGAGCATCTCTTTGTCCGGCACGTCGGTAATGAGTTCGTTAACGGAGTGCCAGACGATATCTTCCCGCGCCAGATTCAGCACTTTCGAATCGACGGTTTCCACCGACATCGCACGCGCCTCGACCATAAATGGCGCATTACGCAGCGCCGAATCGAAGGACTCATATTTGACGTTCACCAGGCGACGCACTTTTGGCAGGCGCGTGATATCCAGGCGCGCTTCGGTGATGAATGCCAGCGTGCCTTCCGATCCGGTCAACACGCGGGTCAGGTCAAACTCGGTCATGTCGTCATTGAATACATGACGCAAATCGTAACCAGTGAGGAAGCGGTTCAGTTTTGGGAAGCTATCGATAATCAGCTGACGATTTTCTTTGCAGCGCTCATATACCGTGCGGTAAATGCGCCCGCTCGCCGACTGCTCTTTGGCCAGCGTTTCCGCCAGCAGCACCGGCATCGGCTGTGTATCAAGAATATCGCCACCTAGCAACACCGCCCGCACGCCCAGCACGTGGTCAGAGGTTTTGCCATACACCATTGACCCTTGTCCGGACGCATCGGTGTTGATCATCCCGCCAAGCGTGGCGCGGTTGCTGGTTGACAGTTCAGGGGCGAAAAAATACCCGTAGGGTTTCAGAAACTGATTAAGCTGATCTTTGATAACGCCCGCCTCTACCCGCACCCAACCTTCTTCGGGATTGATTTCAATGATGCGATTCATATAGCGGGACATATCAATGACAATGCCCTGGTTCAGCGACTGGCCGTTGGTACCCGTCCCGCCACCGCGAGGCGTGAAGACCAGCGAGCGGAAACGCTCTTCATCGGCAATGCGTGAAAGCAGCGCGACGTCAGCGGTTGAACGGGGGAAAACCACGGCATCGGGGAGGAGCTGGTATATGCTGTTATCGGTCGCCATCGTCAGCCTGTCGGCATAACGGGTGGCGGTATCGCCGGTAAAACCTTGTTGCTCCAGTGCCTGCAAAAAATTCAGCACCAGCTGAACAACGCCGGGTGCCTGAGAAATCTGTGGGATCATGACGCTTGACCCTGCCTGACTAAGTTGTGTTGGACGATGGTGTAATAACGATGTTGTTGTGTCTGTTTTATCGTTTGCGTATAGCCTAATCGTTGTATCACATTTTTTATTGATACGCTTATCGGATTTCAGGGCGATCATCATCACGAAATTGTTGATATTATTATCAGTAAACGGATTTATCATCTGCGCCCTTCAGTGGGCGTAATCACAAAGGTATAAAATGTATGACAACCCTTCATCGGCCCCGTGATTTACCGCAGATCCTGCTGTCGGTGCTGTTTTTAAGCCTCATGATCGTGGCCTGTTTATGGATAGTACAACCCTTCGTTCTGGGCTTTGCGTGGGCCGCGACCATCGTTATCGCCACCTGGCCGGTCTTGCTAAAACTCCAGCGCTTACTGTTTGGCCGCCGCTCACTCGCCGTTCTGGTGATGACGCTGCTGCTATTTTTACTGTTCGTTATTCCGATTGCGCTGCTGGTTAACAGTCTTGTCGATGGCAGTGGCCCACTGGTTCATGCCATCACCACGGGGAATATTGCCCTGCCCGATCTCGGGTGGCTGAACAGCATTCCGCTGGTCGGCAGCAAACTGTACGCTGGCTGGCATAGCCTGCTGGACATGGGCGGCTCGGCTATCATGGCGAAGGTTCGCCCATACATCGGCACCACCACCACCTGGTTCGTTGGCCAGGCGGCGCATATTGGCCGCTTTATGATGCACTGCGGTCTGATGCTGTTGTTCAGTGCGCTGCTGTACTGGCAGGGTGAAAAAGTGGCCTTCGGCGTGCGTTATTTTGCCACTCGCCTGGCGGCTAAACGTGGTGATGCGGCGGTGCTGCTGGCAGGACAAGCCATTCGCGCCGTGGCGCTTGGCGTGGTCGTCACCGCGCTGGTGCAGGCGGTTCTTGGGGGTATCGGCCTGGCGATTTCCGGCGTGCCTTACGCGACGCTGCTGACCGTAGTGATGATTTTCTCCTGTCTGGTACAGCTCGGTCCGTTGGTGGTGCTTGTTCCGTCCATCATCTGGCTGTACTGGACCGGCGATACCACCTGGGGCACCGTGCTACTGGTGTGGAGCTGCGTGGTCGGCACCATGGATAACTTCATCCGTCCGATGCTGATTCGTATGGGCGCGGACCTGCCGATGATTCTTATCCTTACCGGCGTTATCGGCGGCCTGATTGCGTTTGGTATGATTGGCCTGTTCATCGGCCCGGTACTGCTGGCAGTATCCTGGCGTCTGTTTGATGCCTGGGTGCGAGAAGTGCCGCCACCGTCAGACGATGCTGAAGAAGTGCTTGAGGAACTTGAGACTTTGGAAGCCAGCCACGACAAGCTCGGTAACTGATAAAACGTGGCCCGGAGGCTTCCTTGCGCCGGGCACGATACTTAAGCATTACTTATCGTTATCACCCCATTGCGCCGTTATTCTGCTCAGAATTACCGCTAACGCCCATTCAGAACTCTCAAATCCTTTACGTTTTTTTAACGATTAAGACCAATCTGATCGACGCAAAAATTCTGCATGCCTACTATTAGCTCACGGTTATAAATCAACACCTTGATTTATAAGCATGGAAATCCCCTGAGTGAAACAACGAATTGCTGTGTGTAGTCTTTGCCCATCTCCCACGATGGGCTTTTTTTTGGTTCACGCTTAACCGCGATGAACCTTTTTTTGTCCTTTATTTCACCTCACAGCGGCTCAGCATCTGCCAGTTTTTCGCCAATTCCCGCGTGGTTCCGCTAACGTTAGCGATCACCGAGTCATAAATATCTGCCGATGATGACCCCACCATCAGCGTAAATTCACCCGGTTCGACGATACGTTTCCCGCTACGGTCGGTAAAGTTCAGCATGTCGACGGGCACATGGAAGGTCAGCGTCGCCGACTGGTTCGGTGTCAGCTCTACGCGCTGGAATGCTTTCAGCTCTTTCACCGGACGCACCATCGATGCCACGTTATCGCGAACATATAGCTGCACCACTTCGCTGCCGCGACGTGCGCCGATGTTGGTCAGGGTGACCTGCACCGCAATCTCTCCATCGATAGCCACTTCAGGTGTGATAAGCGACAGCTCGCTCCATTGGAACTGCGTCCAGCTTTTACCGTAGCCAAACGGATAGCGACTACCGAAATGGAAGGCAAATGGCGTGCCGCCGCTTTTCAGTTTGTGGTTGTAGTAATACGGCATTGCCCCGGCGCTTTTCGGCACGCTGACCACCAGCCGCCCTTGCGGTTCGGCGCGCCCGGTCAGGACATCGGCAATGGCCCAGCCGCCTTCCTGCCCAGGCGCCCAGGCCATCATCAGCGCCGCCACCTTATCTTCCAGCCCTTGCAGGTTATATGGCCGCCCGCCGGTCATCACGACCACCACCGGTTTGCCGGTTGCCACCAACGCTTCCAGAAGTTGTTGTTGGACGCCGGGCAGATTGAGTGAATCGGTATCGGAGCCTTCGCCGACGGTCCCACTCTGGAACAGTCCGGCCAAATCCCCCACGCAGGCCACAATAACCTCGGACTCCTCAGCCACACGCACCGCGTCTGCAATGAGTGACGTATCCAGAGACACCGGTGATTGCTGGATAGGTTTTCCGCTGCTTTCCCCCGGGAATACCGGTACGCCCGCCATCCGTTTTTCGATAATGTGGCAGCCTTTGGCATAGCGAACGTGCTGCTCACCGAGCGTCTGGCGCAGCGCGTCCAGCGGCGTGGTCACCTGCGACGTTTGTTCCAGCATATCGCTGATAATCAGATGGACCGGGAAGCTGTAGCCGCTGAGCAGCGCCAACGGATCGTCAGCCGTTGGGCCAATAACCGCCACGTTCGGATTCCCGTTTAAAGGCAGCACGCCGTTGTTTTCCAGCAGCGTCAGTGAGCGCGTAGCCACATCTCGCGCCGCCTGCCGCGTTTGCGCACTTTGCAGTTCAACCGCGTTTTCATCGGTGTAAGGCTGTTCAAACAGCCCGAGGCGGAATTTCTCCGTCAGGGTTCGGGTCACGATTTCATCGACTTTGCTCATTGAAATTAGCCCTCGCTCCACGGCCTCTGCCAGATGTCGCGCACAGTCATCTTTCGGCAGCTCGACGTCCAGCCCGGCGTTAAATGCCAGCGCCGCGGATTCAGCCGCGTCATGAGACACGCCGTGATGCTGATGCAGCAGACTGATCCCGCCGTAATCGGCGACGATAATGCCGTCAAACCCCCACTGCTCACGCAAGATTTTGGTCATCAGGAAGGCGTCGCTGTGGCCCGGCTGGTTATCAATGTCGTGATAGGCGGGCATCACCGACCCGGCATTGGCGAGTTTGACCGCCATTTCAAACGGCAGCAGGAAGGTGTCGTTGAGTTCACAAAAACCCAGATGCACCGGAGCATGGTTCCGTGCGCCTTCGCTGTACGAATGCCCGACATAATGTTTGAGCGTTGCCAGCAGGTCGCGTTTTTCGCCCTGTAAACCGTCGACGTAGGCGCTGGCCATGACACCGACCAGCCACGGATCTTCACCAAAGGTTTCTTCGGTGCGGCCCCAGCGCACGTCGCGAGAGACATCCAGTACCGGTGCCAGCCCCTGATGGCAACCCGTTGTACGGGCCTCATCGCCAATACAGGCGGCGGCGCGGCGAATGAGTTGCGGGTCCCAGGTCGAACCGTAGTTCAGCGGCGACGGAAACAGCGTCGCGTCTTTGCACAGCAGGCCGACCAGGCACTCTTCATGGAACAGCGCCGGAATACCGAGCCGCGTCTCTTCCATCAGCATTTTTTGCAGACGGTTTGCGGCGCGCACCCCGGTTCGGGCATCGACAATGTGCGTGCCCAGCGGACGGGTGATTTGCCCGACGCCGAGCTTCAGTTGCTCATTCAACGAAGCCTGAGCGGATACCCCGGCAAATTCATCACTCATGTCGCTGCGTTCGCGGTGATCGCCGGTTTCACTCAGCACCAGCCAATAGGCGTGCATCTGGGCAAACTTCTCTTCCGGCGTCATTCTCGCCAGCAAATCGGCAACGCGTTCAACGACTGGACGCTGCGCATCCTTATACAGTGCGGTCATCAACTTCCCCTCCGTTAAGGTTTATCTGGTTGAGAAGCAGTATTCAGAACCGGGCGAAGGGCGACAATTGTCGAAATTAACAGCGAAGTTATGATTTTTCGTTTTGTTTCAATTCTGTGAAGGCGCTCGACAAACTGCGCCGCGCATAAAAAAGCCCCGACAGCGCAAGCTGCCGGGGCGTTGATTGAGCAATTACTTACGCAGTTCGGCGAGGCTCAGCCAGGTCTGTACCACGGTGTCCGGGTTCAGCGACAGGCTGTCGATCCCTTCTTCCATTAGCCAGGCGGCAAAATCCTCATGGTCAGACGGACCCTGACCGCAGATGCCGACGTATTTACCCTGCTTCTTCGCCGCGCGAATCGACATCGACAGCAGCGCTTTCACCGCCTCGTTGCGTTCATCAAACAGTTCAGACACCACGCCGGAGTCACGATCCAGACCCAACGCCAGTTGAGTCATGTCGTTCGAGCCGATAGAGAAGCCGTCGAAATACTCGAGGAACTGTTCCGCCAGCAGCGCGTTGGACGGGATCTCGCACATCATAATGATTTTGAGACCGTTTTCGCCACGCTTCAGACCCTGGCGCGCCAGCTCATCGATCACCGCTTTCGCCTGGTCCACGGTGCGCACGAACGGGATCATGATTTCCACGTTGGTGAGATCCATGTCGTTTCGCACGCGTTTCACCGCGTCGCACTCCAGCGCGAAGCAGTCGCGGAAGCTGTCAGCCACGTAGCGGCCCGCGCCACGGAAGCCCAGCATTGGGTTCTCTTCTTCCGGCTCGTAACGCTCGCCGCCCACCAGGTTGGCGTATTCGTTAGATTTAAAGTCAGAGAGACGCACAATCACGCGTTTCGGGTAGAACGCCGCGCCGAGCGTAGCGATCCCTTCGGTCAGACGGCCAACATAGAACTCTTTTGGCGAGTCATAGCCTTTCATCATTTCGCGAATTTCGTTTTGCAGCTTCACGTCCTGATCGTCAAATTCCAGCAGCGCGCGCGGGTGCACACCGATCATGCGATTGATGATAAATTCCAGACGCGCCAGACCGACGCCTTCATTCGGCAGGCAGGCAAAGTCAAACGCACGATCCGGATTGCCAACGTTCATCATGATTTTCAGCGGCAGATCCGGCATGGTATCGACGGTTGAGCTTTTCACGCTGAAGTCGAGCATTTCAGCGTAAACGTAACCGGTGTCGCCTTCAGCACAGGACACGGTGACTTTCTCGTCATCCTTCATGCGCTCAGTCGCATCGCCGCAGCCGACGACTGCCGGAATACCCAATTCACGGGCGATAATTGCTGCGTGACAGGTCCGTCCGCCGCGGTTGGTAACAATCGCCGCCGCCTTTTTCATGATCGGCTCCCAGTCCGGGTCGGTCATGTCGGTGACTAATACATCACCCGGCTGAATGCGATTCATTTCACTGATATCGTGAATGACTTTCACCGGGCCTGCGCCAATGCGATGCCCAATAGCACGACCTTCGGCAATGATTTTACCCTGCGCATGCAGCGTATAACGCTCTGTCACCTGGCCGCGAGAACGCACGGTTTCCGGACGCGCCTGCACGATAAACAGTTTGCCGGTGTGACCGTCTTTGGCCCACTCAATGTCCATCGGGCGACCGTAGTGTTTCTCAATCTGTATCGCCTGTTTTGCCAGTTCCTGCACTTCGTCGTCGGTCAACGAGAAGCGGTCGCGATCAGCCTGCGGCACATCTTCGATGCGCACCTGCTTACCGTGTTCCTGGGTTGGGGCATACACCATACGAATCTTTTTCGAGCCCATGGTGCGGCGCACGATGGACGGGCGACCTTTCTCCAGCGTCGGCTTGTGGACGTAAAACTCGTCCGGGTTAACCGCGCCCTGCACCACCATTTCGCCAAGGCCGAAGGCAGAGGTGATGAACACCACCTGATCAAAGCCGGATTCGGTATCGATGGAG